>JADZAS010000002.1 GCA_020852515.1 Phycisphaerales bacterium | reverse complement strand
GGGCGAGCGTGGCAGACCATGCGCTGAAGTGCATGCACACGATTGCGGCCGCGAGTGAGAACTTGTGCTGCATGCGTTGCTCCGATCTCCCCACGTGATGCGTTCACGACAAGTGTACATCAGAATCAAGGCGTTGAGTCGGTTTGCAGGCGGAATCGGACCCCGTTTCTGCACGCGATTGGCCGGCGTGGTGCGCCCGGACGATCTCGCCTGCCCGTTCGGATGGCTCTTACGCCGACGGCGTGATCGTCATTAGCCGGCGGTGAAGCGAGTCTTCGAGCGCCACTCCCGGGAGGCGGTGCGAATGTTCCTGAACTCCGAAGGAGTTCTCGTGGCGTGTGGCGCGCAACGGGCGCGATGCGCGGCCGCACGATACGAGCACGCCTTCAGGGTGCGATCCATTGCTGGCGACACAACCGGGGGTCGCGTTCGCATGCGCTCCCTGGACCCCCGGCTACTCACGATGAGGCCTTCGGCCTCGACGCGAGACAGTTCGCTCGCCGTCGCGCTCGCCACGAATCACTCGAACGTCCACGTCACCGTGTGGCTGATCTCGCATTCGAAGGGTGTGATCGTGGCGGCGGAGAGGCGATGGCTTCTCCGCCGCTGGGCCGCAATAGCCCCGCCTGGATTCGAACCAGGGACCAAGGGATTATGAGTCCCCTGCTCTGACCGCTGAGCTACGGGGCCGGTCGAGTGTGGGACGATACCGCCGCGGGCGGGGTTTGCAAGAGGCTGGTGGCTGAGCGTGCGCGGGCTTCAAAGCGAGGTGCGCAGCGCTCCGCGGGCCGCCGCCGCGCGATTCGACCTTTCGCGGCGATCAACCGTTCGCTTTGGATGCTGCCCGCGCCTGCATCTGCTGTTCGAGGCGCTGGATCATCGCGTCGAATGACGTGCCGGGTATTGACTCGGGCGGGGCGTCCTCGCGCTGCCCGCCGCCGGTGAGCAGGCCGCTGGCCATGGCGCGGAATGCGGTCTCGAGGTCGTAGCCATCGCGAATGAGCGGGATGAACTCAGTGCTCCGCCTGCTGCGCAGGAACTGAGCGGCGAGCAGGCGCGTCGTCGCGCGCACCAGCGGGCTCGGGCCGGTGCCGACGAATCCGCCCAGCCAGGCCCGCTCGGAGAGCGGCTCGTGCGTCTCTCGCAGTGCAACGTACTCCGCCCACGCCTCATCTTCGAGTTCGGGCATCAGCGCCACGGCCATCATGTCTGCAACCAGCCAGACGTACGGCTCAGACACGAGTCGCAGTCGCTCTTCGAGTTTCTGTTCGAGCAGGGCGCGGCCGATGAGTTGCGCCACTTCGCCTGCCTGCTGCTGAGTCGTGACGCCCTCGCTGGGCTGAGCGTCGTAGAGCACAAAAGTCGAACGCCCTACGCCGCGCTGCCCCGGCTTGCGGTCGTCGGTCGAAAAGATCTGAATCCACACCTGCTTGGTCTCGACGGGATCGGGCAGCAGTGCGATCTCGATGGGTTGTGGCGGCTCCGGGAACACGGCCTGCGCCGCCGGCTCGTAGCGATCAAGCATGGTGGCGACGGCGGCCGTCAGGTCCGCCTCGGGCGGCGCATAGAGCGTGAGCAGCGGCGTGCCGGCCGCCTTGGGCGGGAAGAGGTCGCGCGCCGTCTGATTGACGACGGGAATCGGCTTTGTGAGCAGGCGATCGACGACGGGTATGGCCGCGAAGATCGCCACGACGCCCAGCAGGGTGAGCAGGGTGATGCGGTTGCGGCGGCGGAGTTCGGGCGGGAATGACTTGGCGCCGGGCATGGGCGTTCCCGTCAGCTTCGATGAGTGGGTGCCAAAACGAACGTCGGCCCGAGGAGCCGTCTCGGGCCGCGAATCGGGAATGCGGATGAGAGGATTTGAACCTCCACGGGATTTTACTCCCACCAGAACCTGAATCTGGCGCGTCTGCCAGTTCCGCCACATCCGCATGTGTGGAGCGCGCCGGGCGCGCCGCCGACAATAGCCCTGCCGCGAATCATATCAAGCGGCGAGGATCGAGGTTCGCCCGGCCGCGGAGTTTGATTCGCGCAAGTCCGGTCGGGTATGGGCCCGAATCGAGTGCTGCGGCGAACTCAGACGGGCTGCCGCGCGTAAAGCATCATCCATGCGCGGCTGTCGCCCGGGGTTGGGCGTTCCGCGATCTGGCGGGGTCGCAGCAGCCGGCCGGGGCAAGATCGGCCGGGACCCGGCCAAGGCGGGATTATGCCGGGGGCTGAAACGTCCGATGATTGCCCATTGGCAGGTCAGTGCAACCCCACGCCGGACCGTCGCGAACAGGCTATTATCAGGCAGCAATTGCAGTGGGGTTGCCCGCTGCTCATTGGGCCCGGTTGCAGGTCAGCCGGGTCGCACAAATTGGCCGAAGGGAGTCTTCCTTTGAACGACGAAGACGACTAACGGTTCACAACGGGGGCCCGACGCCTCGGTGTGAACCGAGGCGGTTGAAAACCTGACGACAGGGCCCGACCAACCCTCTCCTCATCCGCCGGCATCCACGCACCAGCGTCCATGCCGCGGCAACCGCAAAGTAACCCGATTCGACTCTGCACGCCCAGCCGCGCGCAGGGAGTTTGCAAAAGCCGGCGCCCCGCGCCGGCAGTGGATTCATAAACGATTGCCGGCGAGCCGCCCGAAGCGCCGCCGGCTGAAGCGAGTTGATTTTCAAAGGACACGCCATGCCCGCCTCCGACCTTCACATGACCCGCAACATCGGCATCTGCGCCCACATTGACGCCGGCAAGACCACGGTGACCGAGCGCATCCTGTTCTACACCGGCAAGAACTACAAGATGGGCGAGGTGCACGAAGGCACCGCGACGATGGACTTCCTCGTCGAAGAGCAGGAGCGAGGCATTACCATCCAGTCGGCCGCCACGACCTGCCCGTGGATCATCAACGGTCAGGAGTACAAGATCAATCTCATCGACACGCCCGGCCACGTGGACTTCACCATCGAAGTGGAGCGCAGCCTGCGCGTGCTCGACGGCGCCGTGGCGGTGTTCGACGGGAAGGAAGGCGTCGAGGCGCAGAGCGAGACGGTCTGGCGCCAGGCGGATCGTTATCGCGTGCCGCGCCTGTGCTTCATCAACAAGATGGACAAACTCGGCGCTGACTTCGAGTTCAGCTTCAAGTCGATCGGCGAGCGCCTCGGAGCCAACGCGATCGCGGTGCAGATTCCCATCGGCCAGGCCGACACGTTCGAGGGACTGATCGATCTCATGCTGATGAAGGCCTACTACTTCGACAGCAACGAACTCGGCGCCGTCGTCGAAGAGCGCGAGATTCCCGCTGACATGCGCGACATGGCTGAGTTGTGGCGGCACGAGATGATCGAGAAGGCCGCCGAACTCGACGACGAGCTGGCGGAAGTGTTCCTCAGCGACGGCGAGCCCACGGTGGCGCAGCTCAAAGCCGCGCTCCGCAAGGGCACAATCACGCGCCAGTGCTATCCCGTCTTCTGCGGCTCGGCGCTCAAGTACATCGGTGTGCAGCGCCTGCTCAACGGCGTGGTCGATTACCTCCCCAGCCC
Organism: Phycisphaerales bacterium; assembly: GCA_020852515.1. Lineage (NCBI taxonomy): Bacteria > Pseudomonadati > Planctomycetota > Phycisphaerae > Phycisphaerales > Phycisphaerales bacterium. The sequence goes on along the minus strand of JADZAS010000002.1, from coordinate 350,016 downwards.
GCCCGAAGCCGGCGAAGTGAACGGCGTGGACCCGAGCGACCGCAAGGCCGAACTCACCCGTCCGCCCGATCCGGACGCCCCGTTTTCAGCGCTTGTGTTCAAGGTCGTCGCCGACAGCCACGGCGACCTGACGTACCTGCGCATCTACTCCGGCACGCTCAAGCGCGGCTCGCGCGTGCTCAACCCCGGCAACAACCGCAAGGAAAACATCGCGCGCATCTTCGAGATGCACGCCAAGGACCGCATCGCACTCGACGAAGCGTCGGCGGGCAGCATCGTCGGCGTGATCGGCTGCAAGAACTCGATCACCGGCGAGACGCTGTGCGATCCCGACGAGCCGATCCTGCTCGAAACGATGTCGTTCCCCGAGCCGGTCATCTCGATGTCCATCGAGCCCAAGACGGCTGAAGACAAGCGCAAGCTCGGCGAGGCGCTCGTGACCATCCGCCGCGAAGACCCGTCGTTCCGCTCGCACTTCGATGACGAAACGGGACAGACCATCATCGCCGGCATGGGCGAACTGCACCTCGAGATCATCAAGAACAAGCTCGTCCGCGACATGAAGATCGGCGTCGAAGTCGGCAAGCCGCGCGTCACGTATCGCGAAGCGATCATCGGCCACGCAGAACACGTGCGCGGCAAATTCGTCAAGCAGACCGGCGGCCGCGGGCAGTACGGCGACTGCACGATCAACGTCTTCCCCTGCACGCGCGAGGAGGCCGAGGCGCTGGAGATCGATTTCACCAATTCGATCGGCTTCGAGAACAAGATCGTCGGCGGCAAGATTCCCAAGGAATACGTGCCCAGCGTCGAACATGGTTGCCGCCAGGCGGCACTCTCTGGCATCCTCGGCGGGTATCAACTGCTCAACGTGCGCATCGAACTGGTGGACGGCTCGACGCACCCGGTGGACTCGTCGCAGATCGCCTTCGAACAGGCCGGCGCGCTGGCCATGCGCGAGGCGTGCACCAAGGCGGGCCTGTGCCTGCTCGAGCCGATCATGAAAGTGATCGTCATCACGCCCGAGGATTACGTCGGCTCGGTGACCGGCGACATCAACTCGCGCCGCGGCCACATCATCAACATGGAGCAGCGCGGCAACACGCGCGTGCTGACGACCGAAGTGCCGCTGAGCGAGATGTTCGGCTACACGACGGCGCTGCGCTCGCTCACCCAGGGCCGCGCCACGAGCACGATGGAGCCGTGCACCTACCGCCGCATCCCCGAGAACCTCACCAAGGAAATCCTCGCGGCGGTGTAACGCATCGCGCTTTGCCCATCAAAAGCCCCAGCCCCCGAGGACTCCCCTCGGGGGCTTTCTTTTGCGACGAAAGTCGGCAGTACCCGTCTTTTTCCATTGACACCGCCACCCGGATCGGTTAGTTTCTGCATGCCGACGCCCCGGCATCGCGCCTTGGGTGCGGCGTCCTTCCCCGGGCCGTGCACACCGGCCCCCAACCTGGAGGATTGACCATGCACGCACTCGCAGGTCATCGTCTCTGTGCGCTTGCAATGAGCGCCGCGTTTGTCATTGGCGCTCCGGCCCTGAGCCAGACGACGTATTACGTCAACGGCTCATGCGGCAACGACGTGTGGACCGGGCTTTCGCCCGTCTGCGAAGCGCCGAACGGACCCAAAGCCACGATCCAGGCGGGCATCGACGCCGCGAGCGACTTCGACACCGTCATCCTCGCCGACGGGCTGTATACGGGCGAGGGCAACCGGGGCATCCTGTTCCGCGAGAAAGAACTCAGCCTGCGCTCCTCGGGTGGGCCGGAGCAGTGCATCATCGACTGCGAACTGGCGGACCTCGCGTTTGACTTCTGTCATTCGACCGACGATCGGCCGGTGCTGATCGAGGGCGTGACCATCCGCCGCGGCAAGGGCATATGGGCCGGAGGCATCTGCATCGCCAACGCGGATGTCGAGATTCGCGACTGCATCATCGAGCAGTGCGCGCCGTTGCCCACCTACTTTGGTACGACGGGCGGAGTGTTGATCAATGGAAGTTCGGTTGTGCTTATTCAGAACACGGCGATTCGAGGGAATTCAAGTGACGAATCCGCTGGAGGCATACGAGTGGAGTCTGGAGCTATGGCCTTCATCGATTCATCGGTGATCGAGGGCAACGAAGCGGTACACGCCGCAGGCGGGATCTTCGTGGACGCCAGCAGTGCAATCCACATCTCGCGGTGCGTCATTTCACAGAATCTCGCACGAGGTGGGGTTTTGGGCTTCGGTGGTGGGATCGACAAGTTCAGTGACGGGCGGCCAAGTGAACCTCTCAGCACGATTCGCAGCACCCTCTTTGCCGGCAATGCCGCGATTCGTGAGCAGAGCGAAGGCTACACGGCTGGAGGAGGCGCATTTCTGCGCGGGCGCTTCATCCTGTTGGACTGCGAGTTTGTGGACAATGAGGCGACTCGAGGAGCGGGTCTCTGCGTGGCTGGCGACTCGTTCCAGATTGCCGATGTACTCATTCGTGACAACCGTGCCGAAGAAGATGGTGGCGGCGTGTGGGTGTTTCCCGGCAGCGCCGGCCTCTTCGAGCGCGTTCGGCTCGTCGGCAATGAAGCCGGGCGCGATGGCGGGGCCGTCTTCGGCAGCACCAGCGCCGACCGGTGGTCGCTGTGCGAGTTCATCGACAACGTCGCCGGACACGATGGCGGAGCCATGCACGCCGCCTCGCTCACCGGAGACTGGCTTACCTTCCGGGGCAACCGCGCCGGCCGGCACGGCGGGGCCGCGTACCTTCTGGGCGACACAGTCCTTAACAACTCGCTGGTCGTTCGCAACGACGCGCTCGACGCGGGCGGCGGGCTCTACGCGCAGGCGCCGCCGCTTCGACTGACCGGCGCCACCATTGCGCTCAATACGAGCAGCGCCAGCGGGGGCGGCGTTCACATCGCGTCCGAAGGCGGCGGCGACAGCCTCATCGTCAATTCCATCCTGCACGCCAACGGGCCTGATGCGCTCTTCGACGGCTCGCAGCGCGTTGTGGTCGAGCGCAGCATTGTGACCGAAGGCTGGCCGGGTGTGGGCAATCTCGATGCCGATCCGAAGTTCGCTGATCCGACGATTGACGACTTCAGACTGGGCCCGGCGTCGCCCGGCATCGACTCGGGCGACAACACCCAGGCGGCGACCGAATGGGACCTCGACGGGGATTACCGCTTCCGCGACGACCGCGGCATGCCGGATGCCGGTCACGGAGAGCAGCCGCTTGTTGACATGGGCTGTTATGAGTTCCAGGGAGAGACGGAGGCGTTTGTCGCCGTGCACCCGCAGCCGGGTCTGGCCGGGCGCAGCAACCAGTTCCAGGCTGCCGGCGCGACGCCGCAGGCGAGGATCTCGTTCGTGTACGGCCTGAACGTCGGCCTCACGGCGGTTCCGGGCTGCTCGGGTCTGAACGTAGAGATCGCCAATCCTCGCCTGGTGGGCCAGGCGGTGGCGGACCGCGACGGCGATGTGGAGCTGACGCTCTTCGTACCCGCCGCGGCGTCGGGCCGGATGATCCTGCTCCAGGCGGTGGATCGTCAGGCGTGCGCGGTGAGCAATCTCGTCGGGTATCGGTTCCCGTAGGAGATGGCGGCCGTCTCCATCGGGAAAACGCGACTCGACCCTCTACCATAGGGCGTTTCGTAAACACCCGTGGGAGGGATCGTTATGAACAGTGGGGCCAGTGCGATCGATCTGCGCAGCGACACCGTTACGACGCCGACGCAGGCGATGCGAGATGTCATGGCGCGGGCCGAGGTCGGCGATGATGTGCTCGGCGACGAGCCGACCGTCATCAGGCTTCAGGAGAAGGCGGCGAACCTGCTGGGCAAAGCGGATTCGGTGTATGTTCCTTCGGGAACGATGGCCAATCTTTGCGGCATCTGTTCGCAGACGCGCCACGGCGAAGAGATCATCGCTCACAACGAGAGCCACTTCTACTTCTATGAGACGGGCGGGTTCGCCGCCGTCGCCGGCTGCTCGGTGCGCTTCGTGGCCGGGCGGCGCGGCATCTTCGGGCCCGATGTCGTCGAAGCCAACGTGCGTCCGCTGCAGATCCACTACCCGCGCACGAGCCTGGTCATCATCGAGAACACGCACAATCGCGGCGGCGGCGCCGTGTGGAAAGTCGAGCAGGTCAAGGCCGTGTGCGAGCGGGCCCATGAGATGGGGCTGCGCGTGCACATGGATGGCGCCCGCCTGCTCAATGCGTGCATCGCGGCGGGGGTCGATCCCACGGCGTACACGAAGTACGTCGATACGGTGTCGATGTGCTTTTCCAAGGGCCTGGGCGCTCCGGTCGGCTCGGTGCTCGCCGGCGACGAGGAGACCATCCAGACGGCGCATCACTTCCGCAAGATGCTCGGCGGCACGATGCGCCAGTCGGGCGTGATAGCCTCGGCGGCGATCTACGCGCTCGATCATCACGTCACGCGACTCGCCGACGATCACGCCAACGCCAAAGCGTTCGCGCAGCGCATTGCGCAGGTGCCGGGCATTACGCTCGACGTGAGCGAGGTTGAGACGAACATGGTGTTCTTCGACGTCGATCCGAAGTGGGGGCCGGCCAAGAAGTTCGTCCGCCGCCTTGAGAAGGAAGGCGTGCGCATGTTCGCCACAGGGCCGCAGCGCCTGCGGGCGGTGTTTCACCTGGAGGTCTCCGCGGAGCAGGCGAAGCGAGCCGCGGAGATCATCGCCGGCGCTTTGCAGCAAACGCCGGCCTGAGCAGGCGCAAGGAGCGATCGTGTCCGATCATTTCTCTTCGCTTGGTCTGGGCGGCATCGCCATGCTTCGCGATGCCGAGACGCGCTCCATCAGCGCCGAGAACCCTGATGGCGCGCGCGGCGGCGGCGCGAAGGCTTCGCCCGGTCCGGCCGATCCGATCTCGAGCGCCGCATCCGAACTGGGCAGGGGCTGGAAAGTCCGGCCGTGCATCCGCGTGAAATCCGGCGAAACCGTCGTGCTCGCGGACGTGACCGGTCCCGGCGTCGTTCAGCACATCTGGATGACCGTCCTGCACGAGCGCCTGCGCATGATCGCGCTGCGCATCTATTACGATGACCAGAAGACGCCGAGCATTGAGACGCCGCTTGGCGATTTCTTTGCCAACGGCATCGATGGCTGCGCTCTCGTCAGCTCGATCCCCGTCGCCGTCAATCCGCGCGGCGGGATGAACTCGTACTGGCCCATGCCCTTCGCAAAACGCATTCGCATCGAGCTCACCAACGACGGCCCGCAGGACCTCACCGAGTTCTTCTACCAGATCACCTACGCGCTTGCCGATGTGCCTCCGGACGCGGCATGCCTGCATGCGCAGTGGCGCCGCTCGATGACCACGCGTCAGCATCCGGAGCACACCATCCTCGACGGCGTGAAGGGGCGCGGGCACTACGTCGGCACGTATCTCGTCTGGAACCAGTTCTCGAACATGTGGTGGGGCGAGGGCGAACTCAAGTTCTACCTCGACGGCGACGTCGAGCACCCCACGATCTGCGGCACGGGCACCGAAGACTACTTCGGCGGGGCGTGGGGCTTTCGTGCCGCGGTCAACCCGGAGACGAGCGGCCCGGTGACCTATTCGACGCCGTATCTCGGCTATCCGCAGGCGCTCATCGGCGGCGAGCGCGTGCCGTGCCACGGCTTGTATCGCTGGCACATTCCTGACCCGATCTGCTTCCGCGAGAATCTGCGCGTGACGGTGCAGGCGCTGGGGTGGTATCCGACGCGCAAGTTCCAGCCGCTGACTGATGACATCGCCTCGGTGGCGTACTGGTACCAGACGCTGCCGGGGGTGCCCGGGCCGGGTTTGCCTTCGGTGAATGAGCGCCTGTCTCGCTGAACGTCTGGGCCGAACCGCCAACAATCGGCATGCGAATCGCACTTGTCACCGACGCCTGGCTGCCGCAGGTCAATGGCGTGGTGACCACGCTGGGCCACGTCGTGCGTCAACTTGAGGCGATGGGCGATGAGATCCTCGTCATCAACCCGCAACTCTTCCGCACGTATCCGCTGCCTCGCTATCCGGAGATTCGCCTCGCGTGGCTGCCGGGTCGCAAGATGCGACGGATGCTGCGCGAGTTCAATCCGCAAGCGATTCACATTGCCACCGAAGGGCCGCTTGGCATCGCTGCGCGGCTGCATTGCGGCCTGCGGAACATCCCGTTCAACACCTCGTATCACACTCAGTTTCCACAGTATCTCGAGAAATACGCCTGGATTCCTGCGAGCTGGACGTATCGCGTCATGCGCTGGTTTCACGGCCGGGCCAACGCCACGCTCGTGCCCACCGCCCATGTGAGAGAAGAACTCGAGGCGCGAGGCTTCGCCAATGTGCGCGTGTGGACGCGCGGCGTGGACGCTGATCTCTTCAAGCCCGGCGACAAGGACTTTCTGCCCGGCGATCGCCCGATCAGCCTCTACGTCGGCCGGGTCGCCACGGAGAAGAACATCGAAGCGTTTCTCGAAGCGGATGTGCCGGGCACAAAATACATCGTCGGCGATGGGCCGGCGCGGCCCGGGCTGCAACGGAAGTATCCCAACGCGCGCTTCGTCGGCGTCAAGAAGGGCGAAGAACTGGCGAAACACTACGCGGCAGCCGACGTCTTTGTCTTCCCCAGCCGCACCGACACATTTGGTGTGGTCATGCTCGAAGCCATGGCGTGCGGCGTGCCGGTCGCGGCGTATCCGGTGACGGGCCCGATCGACGTCGTAGCGCCGGGCGTTTCGGGCGTGCTCCATGATGATCTGGCCACGGCCATTCGAGGTGCGCTGAAGGTCGATCCCGCATCGTGTCTGAAGTACGCGCAGGGATTCTCGTGGAAGCGCTGCGCCGAGATGTTCCGCGAAGCGCTGAAGCCAGACAGGAGCCGCGAGTAACCCGGTGGGCCCACCAGAGTTTACTTCCCCAGTTTGATGGGCAGGTGTGTTGAGGTGAGTTCATCACCTTGGCCGCGCCACAGCACGAAATCGGAGTCGACAATCCATACGCCGCGGTCGGTGATGCCGGACCCAACGGAATCCTCGACACGTTGGCATTGTCCGGTTTCGACGCATCGAATGGTGGAGTCGGCGATGATCCAGGTCCGACCGCCATGCGATCTGGCATGGATCGGGAAGGTGTTTGCTTTGGTTTCCATCCATCGGCCCGCCATCCAAATTGCATGCGGATCTCTCCAAGTCGGCAGCTGTTTGTCTTCGATGAGCAGGTACAGAATGGGGCCCCGGTCGCCCGCACCGACAATCGTGAGACGCGCATTCTCGGTCGACCAAGGTGGTTGCTTCGAATCGCCACCGGAAGTGTGGTACCGTTCCCAGATGCCAGTGCCGGATCTATTGATCTCGTACACCACGGCCTGACCGTGGTGGACGGAGAAGGCGGTCTCGCCACAAACACAGACGATGTCATCAAGTCCGTCAGGCACGGTTCGATGGAGCGTGAAAAGCGACTGGCCACTCTCCGAAGACCTGCAACTGAGAATCCCCTCAGACTCATCTTCGAGGTTGTATGCGGTGGTTGTGATGAGTGTCCCGTCATCGTTTGTCGTGACTCCAGCGCGTCCGAGCATGTATCCATCATTAGACCAGATTCGTTTCGTGGTCCCGCCGCGGACGTCGCGTGCGTGGATATCCGAGCGATGGATCGTGATGATCTGTTCGGTTGCTTTGGAGTAGACAGGCATGATGAACTCGTCATCCTCGATCGGGAACGACCCCGACCAACCTCCGATGATCCAGACAATCGAGCGATCATCGGAAAGCCACTGTCCCAACTCGGTAATGGTCATGTCGTCGCGGCGGGGTCTGGGACGCGCGATGCCGACGAAGTCAGTTCCGGTGGCGCTCACCCACGTGACTTGCACATCCCCGAATCCGGCCACGATCGGAGCGTGCGATTGCAGCGGCTCCTCGTGTCTTATTGCACAGGAGGTGAGGAGGATCGCTGCAAGAGGAGCAGCGCTTCGTATCGAGAAGGAGTGAAATCGTTGGAGCATGATGTAGCCATGATACTCGGGAGGTGCATCGCGCACAGCCGCGGCGCTCGTAGTGGGTCGGCCATCGCTGTACGTGGCATGCTGGTTGCACTGCAGCCAATGAAAAACGCCATCGCACGCGATGGCGTTTCAATGTGTCGAGTAGGTGTCCGGCCGTCAATCGGTGTCTTTCTCCGCCTTCTTCTTCGGAGATGGTTTCTTCTTACCCGTCTCTTTTTTTGACGAACCGGACTTTTCGCCTTCCGCGGCCTTCTCGGCTTCGGCCCGGGCGGCTTCGCGCTCGGCTTCCATCTCCTTGTTCCACTCCTCCGCCGTGATGGCCGTCACATCGGCCATCTCGATCACGCGGTCCGCCGCCTTTTCGTGGCGCAGCTGGTTCACGAGCATGGGTCCGCGGCCCGAGCGGATGAGTTCCTGACGCAACTTCTCGGGCCGGGTGTTCTGCCGCATGGCGATCTGCGCGATCCGGCCGTTGATCTCGTCCTCGGTCACCTTGATGTCAAAGGCCTCGCAGAGTTGCTCCATGATGAACATGAGTTTGAGGTCTTTGGCCGCGCGCTCGGCGCCGGCTTCGCGGATCTCCGCCATGCGCTCTTCGACCAGATACGCCGGCATGCCCTGGTTGAGCATCCGCAGGCGGAACGACTCGATGGTCTGAGCCGTCTGGGCGGCGCTGGCGCGCTGGGGCAGGTCCATCTCGGTGTTTTCGAGCAGGTACTTGGCCACCTGTCGGCGGAGAATGTCCTGCTGCTCCCCGGCGATCTGCGCCTGCAGGGCCCGCTCGAGGCGCTCGCGCAGCTGGCCTTCGATCTCCAGGCCCGTCATGGCGAGCAACTGCTCCATCGTCGCGGGAATGAGCCGCCCGACGTTGGCGATGTTGAACTCGATGGTGATCGGCTTGCCGCGCACGGCTTCGAGTTCGTGGTTTTCCGGGCCGGTGGTTTCGACGCTGACGGTTTCGCCGGCGGTCTTCCCGCCCAGCAATTCGCGCAGGCCTTCGATCTGGATGCCGCCGATCGGGCCGCGATCCGGATCATCCGCCAGGGGCAGGCGGCTTACGGTCTCGGCGACCGTGCCCAGCGCGTTGCCTTCGCGGTCGTTGATCTTCGCGCTGCCGAAGAAGTAGTCGCCCGGCTCGGGCGTCCCTTCGACCGGAACCACCGTGCCGCGCCGCTCCTGCTGGACCTTGAGTTCCTTGTCAACCATCTCGCGCGTCACTTCGAGCGTCGGGCGGCGCAGGGGCACGCCGTCGTACTTGGGCAGTTCAAAGTCGGGAAGCACTTCGATCTCGAACGTGAACTTGAACGCCTTGCCGGGCTGCAGGTCGGGAATCTTCTCGTCGGTCTCGACGGGGTTGCCGATCACCTTGAACTTGTTGTCGCGGACGACTTTCTCAACGGCTTCGCGCATGAGGCGGTTGCGGGTCTCTTCGGCGACGCCTTTGGCGAAGCGGCGCTCGACGAGTTTGCGCGGCGCCTTGCCGGGCCGGAAACCCGGCAGCCGCACTTCAGAGGTCAGCGTCGTGAAGTTATCGCCCATGCGATCATCGATCACGGCGGATGAGATCTCGACGGTGATTTTCTTGCACGCCGCGCCAGCGTCGTTGATGTCAACGCGGTCGAGGGCGAGTTCTTCGGTGGTCTCGGTGGTGGTGGCCATGGTCAGCGGGGTTCCTGATTCGTCAGTGCGCCGGGGCGCAAGTACTGGTTGTGTGGGCGGGTCCGGTTAAGTCTGTGAGGGTAGCGCGCGGGGGCAAACGGGCCAAACGGCATGAGTCTGAGCCTGCCCGCGTGCCAGTACCGGAATTCACCCCGATTCGACCGCGATCGGCTCCATCCACGTTTATTCAGGATACGATTATCCTGATAGTAGTTCCGGCCGGGGCTGCCGGCCGATCCACAAGGAGCCATTCCGATGCCGCGTCGTCATTCCTGGGCCGAGCCGTACAAGATCAAGATGGTCGAACACCTCCGCATGACCACTCGCGCCGAGCGCGAGGCGGCCATCGCCGAGGCGGGCTTCAACACCTTCCTGCTGCGCAGCGACGACGTCTACATCGACCTGCTGACCGACTCGGGCACCTCGGCCATGAGCGATCGGCAGTGGGCCGGGCTGATGATGGGAGACGAGGCCTACGCGGGCAGCCGCAATTTCTATCACCTCGAGACCGCGGTGCGGCAGTTCTATGGCTACCGGCACGTCATCCCGACGCACCAGGGCCGCGGGGCCGAGCACATCCTCAGCGTCATGTGCATCAAGCCCGGCGACTTCGTGCCCGGCAACATGTACTTCACGACAACCAAAGCGCACCAGGAACTTGCCGGCGCCACGTTTGTCGATGTGATCGTCGATGCCGCCCATGATCCGCAGGACGAGTCACCGTTCAAGGGCAACGTCGACCTGGCGAAACTCGAAGCGCTCATCGCGCGCGTCGGCGCCGATCGCATTCCGTACCTGTGCATGCAGACGAACGTGAACATGGCCGGCGGGCAGCCGATCAGCCTCGCCAACATCAAGGCCACGAGTCAGCTCTGCCGCAGGCACGGCATCAGGATCATGATGGATGCGACCCGCGCCGTCGAGAACGCCTACTTCATCAGGGTGCGCGAGCCCGGTTACGAGAACCACAGCATCGCCCACATCCTGCTCGAGATGTGCTCCTACACCGACGGCTGCACGTGCTCGGCCAAGAAGGACAGCCTCGTCAACATCGGCGGCTGGCTCGCGGTCAATGATGACGATCTCGCCGAGCAGGCGCGCAACCTCGTCGTGCTCTTCGAGGGCCTGCACACCTACGGCGGCCTGGCCGGGCGCGACATGGAGGCCATGGCCATCGGCATTGAAGAGTCGGTCCAGTATGACCACATCCGCGCGCGCATCGGGCAGGTCGAGTATCTCGGACAGACGCTGCTGCGCTTCGGCGTACCCATCGTGCGGCCCATCGGCGGGCACGGCATCTTCATCGACGCCGCTCGATTTCTGCCGCATATCCCGCGAGAGCAGTTCCCCGCCCAGTCGCTGGCGGCCGCCCTCTACGTGCAGTCCGGCGTGCGCGCCATGGAGCGCGGAGCCGTCTCATCGGGCCGCCACCACGACACCGGCGAGAACATCTTCCCGAAACTCGAACTCGTCCGCCTCACCATCCCGCGCCGTGTCTACACCCAGGCGCACATGGATGTGACAGCCGAGGCAGTCGTCGACCTTTACGAAAACGCCCGCGACATCGTCGGCCTGCGATTCACCTTCGAGCCGAAGTACCTGCGCTTCTTCCAGGCGCGCTTCGAGCCGGTGGTGGGCGCCAAGGTGCTGCGCAGCGCGCCCGTGGAGCCGGGAGTGCAGGTGGACGCCATGGCCGCGCTGGGCGACGGAATCTGACGCGGCGTTTGAGTGGGCTACTGGATGGCCGCAGTGTTGCTCGTGGTGCAGCTCGTGAGATCGAGCAGTTGCAGATGCGCGCCGCACAGGCCCGGACCGATGTTGCTCGTGAGCATGCGCGAGCCGCCCTGGCCGGCGCTGCCGGTGAAGGCCACCTGCAATTGATCATTCGACAAGCCGAGCATCGTGCCCGGGCACGGCCGGTTGTTGGGAATGACGAACGAGCCGGTGCTGCGCGCAAAGAGCAGCGCGACCTGGCCGTTGGGCGTGGCGCCGCCCCACTCGACGATGATGCCGCCGCCCTGCGGACATTGGGCCGACACGGCCAGCACAATGCCGCCCTGCTCGCCCGCGACCACCTTTGCCATGAAGTCGATCGCCCGGCCGTTGGGGTCGGTGAGCTTGGTCCAGTTCGCGCCGTCGCCAAACCACGCGTGCGTCGGGCTCGAGCCGACGCTTGGCGGGCCGTAGTGGGGCAGACCGGCGGCGACGGGACGGGTGTCGGAGATGAGAATCGTCCAGGTGAACGTGTCAGGCACTTCGATGGACGGCACGTCAAAGCGGATGAGGTCGTTGCCGCCGGTGAGCGGCACATCGTTGCGCACCGCGCCCTCCCAGAGCATGGTGCCGGGCGCGCCGTTGACGCCGTCGTTGGCGTAGAGGCGCGGCTGAAGATCGGCCGTGCCGACCTGGCCCTGCATGGTGATGCCGATGTGCAGTTGCGTGACCAGGCGCTCCGAGCCGGCGGCCTGGATCTCGTCGCCGATCTGAAGTTGGGTGAATGACCGGGCGCCGGTCGGGCCGGAGGTGTTGTCGTAGATGACCTCGCCCGGCGCCGTCGAGGCGGTCAGGGCGAAGGCGGCCGAAAGGGCGACTCGAACGGCAAACGATGCTGGCATGGTGTTCTCCTCTCCTGAAGATGATGCAGCATACACGAAATCGGCCGCTGCGCCAAGGACGAATCCGAGAAAGAGCCGGCTTGGGCGGCCGCTTCGCGAATGTCGCCATCGCGTCCTACCCTTGCCCCATGAGCAACGAAAGCAGCGCATCCCCGCAATCGCCCGCCGCGACGCGCAGCATGGACGACATCGTCGCCCTGTGTCGCCGGCGCGGCTTCATCTGGCAATCCTCCGAGATCTACGGCGGCATCAACGGCTTCTGGGATTACGGCCCGCTGGGCGTCGAACTCAAGCGGAACCTGAAGGAGGCGTGGTGGCACGACATCGTCCGCTGCCCGGGCAAGGGGCCGGATGGCGAACTCATCGACATGGTCGGCGTCGACTGCACCATCATCATGAACCCGAAGGTGTGGGAGGCGAGTGGCCACGTCGGCAACTTCGCCGACCCAATGTCGACGTGCGCCAGGTGCGGTAATTCCGTGCGGGCAGACCATATCTGGGAGGTGCTCAGTACACAGTCCGCGTGGCTCGACTCACTGCTTCAGGAATTCGAGCACTTTTCTGGGCGAATCGATGCTGGGCACCTGCTGCGTTGGGCGAGGGGCAAGGGCAAGCACAAGGCACCGAACTTGGCGCTCGTTCGCAATCCTGAAGTGACGCTCACATGGCTCTCGGAGAGAATCAACGATCAATCGAACAATCCACCTGACATGAAGGAACTGGTGCAGTACATTGCCACAGAGCAGTTCGCCGCAACGGGCCTTCAGACTCCCTGTCCGCTGTGCGGCGGAGAAATGAGTGAGGCGCGGGCATTCAAGTTGATGTTCGAGAGTCACGCTGGCCTGTCTCAAACAGAAGATAACAAGGTATACCTTCGCCCCGAAACCGCACAGGGCATCTTCACCCAGTTCTGGAACGTGGTCGATACGTCGCGCGTGAAAGTGCCGTTCGGCATCGCACAGGTAGGAAAGGCCTTTCGCAATGAGGTGACTCCACGGCATTACACCTACCGCAGCCGCGAGTTCGAGCAGATGGAGATCGAGTTCTTCATCCGGCCCGATCAGGCAGCCGAGTGGTACGCGTACTGGCGTGATGCCCGCTATGAGTGGTGGAAGTCCATCGGCCTGGCCGGCGACAATCTGCAACTGCGCGAACACGAAAAAGAGGAACTTGCCCACTACGCCAAGGAAGGCGCCGGCGTGTGCGACATCGAATACCGCTTCCCCTTCACGGCGCCGGGCTTTGGCGAACTCGAGGGCGTCGCCCACCGCGCCGACTACGACCTCAGGGCCCACGCCAACGCGTGCGGCAAGGGCGACAAACTCCGCTACTTCGATCAGGAGCGCAACGAGCGTTACTTCCCGCACGTCATCGAGCCCTCGGCCGGGGCCGATCGCGGCACGCTCGCGCTGCTCTGCGAGGCGTACACGCCCGACAGCAATCGCCCCAGCGGCGTGTACATGAAGTTCCACCCGCGCCTCGCGCCGATCAAGGCGGCCATCTTCCCGCTGGTGAACAAGGACGGCATGCCCGAGATCGCCGAGAAGTTGTACATGCAGCTCCGGCAGAAGTGGAACGTGCAGATCGACGTCAAGCAGAACATCGGCAAGCGCTACGCCCGCATGGATGAGGCCGGCACGCCGTACTGCTTCACGATCGATTCCGACACGCTCAAGGACCAGACCGTCACCGTGCGCCATCGCGATACGCTCCAGCAGGAGCGCATCAGCCTCGACAAGGTGGCGGCGTTCCTCGCGGAGAAGATCGGCGGATAGCGTTGCTTGCAGCGAGTGGTTCGACTTCGATCATTTCCTACCATTGGCCCTCATGACCGACCAACCGCAACGCACGCCCACCGAAGAAACCGCCTACGCCGAGCAACTCATTGCCGACCGGCGGGCGAAGGTGAAGCGCCTGCGCGAAGAACTCGGCGTGAGCGGTTACGGTCGGCGCGTGGATGGATTGATCTCGCTTGCCGAGGCTCGCGCAAAGTATGTCGAAGGCGCCGAGGGCGATGCGCGGCCCGTCGTGCGCGTGGCCGGCCGGGTCATGCTCCACCGCGACGGCGGCAAGCTGCACTGGCTCAACATCCGCGACCTCACCGCCGACCTGCAGATCGCCGTCTCCAAGAAGGACGCCGACGAGCAGAGCTTCGCCGTCACGCAACTGACCGACCTGGGCGACATCATCGTCATCGAGGGGCCGGTGATGAAGACGCGCACCGGCGAGATCACCGTCTGGGCCCGCTCGGTCGAGATGGCGTGCAAGAGCATCGCGCTCCCGCCCGATAAGTTTCACGGCATCGAAGATCCGGAGATGCGCTACCGCCAGCGCTACGTCGATATGTACGTCCACCCCGAGGTGGCGCGGACGTTCGAAACGCGCTCCCGGCTGATGAAATCGATCCGCCGCTACATGGACAGCCGGGGATATCTCGAAGTGGAGACGCCCATGCTCCAGGCCCAGGCGGGCGGGGCGGCGGCGCGGCCGTTCATCACCCACCTCAACGCCATGGACATGGATGTGTACCTCCGCATCGCGCCTGAACTCTACCTCAAGCGCCTGCTCGTGGGCGGCATGCCGCGCGTCTACGAGATCAACCGCAACTTCCGCAACGAAGGCGTCGATCGCAGCCACAATCCCGAATTCACCATGATGGAGGTCTACGAGGCGTTCGGCGACTACGAGACGATGCGCGAACTGACCGAAGGCCTCATCCACGAACTCGCCGTCGAAGTCACCGGCGTCACCGACGGCCGGCCCGTGCTTGAGTTCGACGGCATGTCAATCGACTGCGCGCGGCCCTTCGACCGCGTGACGTATGGCGAGCTTTTCGAGCGAGGGCTGGGCGTGTCGATGTTCGACGAAGCGGCCGTGCGGGCCGAGGCGCGCAAGCGCGGCATCGAAGGCGCCGCCAGCCGTGATCACTGGCTGCTCGTGAGCGACCTCTTTGACCGCTTTGCCGAAGGCGGCATCGATCCGGCGCGGCCGACGTTCGTCGTCGATTTCCCCAGCGCCATTTCGCCGCTCACCCGGCCGCACGAAGATCGGCCTGAACTCGCGTATCGGTGGGAGCTGTTCATCGCCGGCATGGAGTTCGCCAATTCATACACTGAACTCAATGACCCGGACGTGCAGGAGCGCAAGTTCACCGAGCAACTCGCGGGGGCGAACACCGATGACGCCGTGTTCCGCACGCTCGATCACGACTTCCTCAACGCGCTGCGCGTGGGCATGCCCCCGGCCGGCGGGCTGGGCGTGGGCATTGATCGGCTCATGATGATCCTGACGGGCAATCGCTCCATCCGCGACGTAATTCCCTTCCCGTTCATGCGGCCGGAGGGCGGCGCGGCCGATGCGGGTGAAGGCGCATCGTGATGGGCATTCTCGCAGCGCGGCGCTGGAGGCGGCGGAGCACGAAGACGTACCTCGCGTCGATCGGCCGCACGGTCGATCGCGCCACGCTGCGGAAAATGACGCGCGCCGCCGACCGGCGCATTACCTGGTACGTGCGTCTCGGCATTGCTCTGCCGGGCCTGCTGCTGCTGTTTGCCTGGCTGTGGATGTTCCGCGGAGTGATGAACGCCGGTGGACCACTGTGGCGGATTCTGCTGCTCATGCTCGTGTTCATCGGCGTGCCTTCGTTTCTGGTGGTGTCGGCCATCCGCGTGGTGCAGGACCGCTTCCGCCGCCACGCCCTCTACGCGTCCCTGCGCGAAGATTTCCAGATCCCCGTGTGCACCCAGTGCGGTTACGACTTGCGCGGCAGCGGGGGCATGGACGCCAGCCGCTGCCCGGAGTGCGGCGCGCGATTTGGCGACTGACGCTAGAATCACTCGATGAACGAACCCGATCCGCATGCAACCAGATGCGATGCCGCGGCGTCGGCGGCAGCGTCCTGGCTCGCCGCAGAGGCGGCCGGCTTTGACATGAGCCTGATCGAAGACCGACTGCGCCTTACAGTCACTGAGCGTTTCGAGCGACACGAGCAGTCGCGGCAGGCGGTTCTCGCGCTGAGGCAGGCCGGAATCGAGTACTATGGGTTCGATCCTCGACATCCTGCGTGAACTGCAGGACCTTCAGGCGGCGATGGAGCAGGAAGCAATCCGAGATCGCGCGCAGCCGCCCGGCGGGCGGGGCGAATCCTGAACCCTTGCCGCCTCGCCTTGGCAGCCCTAAACTACCCGCTGTCGAAGTGTCGCTCCGGGCTCATCCCGGGGCTGCCCGGCGGATGCCTCGCGGCACGGGGTCGCGGCCGCCGGAACCCACGACACGAGAGGAATTGTTCATGGCTCGCAATTATGAGGCTCCCGTTCAGCCGCGCGGCGGCAAGATCGCCAAGAAATCCGCCAAGGGCAAGATGTACGTCGACTACAAGGATGTCGATGAACTCCGCCGCCTGCTCAGTCCCAACGGCAAGATGTACAGCCGCAAGCGCATCGGCGTCAACGCCCGCGAGCAGCGCATGATCGCCCAGGCGATCAAGCGGGCGAGGTATCTCGGGCTGCTGCCCTATACCGACGCGACGCTCTGAAGTCGATACTGAACTGTCCGATGAATCGCGGCCGGCGAAGCGAATGCCGGTCCGATATTTGATTTGACGTTGTTGCAGCCGAGTCTCCGTCTGAAGGCGGGGAGCGGGGGACCCAATGCCGTGGGTGGAACCACGGCCGGGGCGCAGGGATCGACTCGATCCCAGGCCACTTTCAAGGCCCAGCCCGTCAGCTAACCTCGCAGGCATGTGAAAGGGCACGACTCGAACCTTCGCGCAGCATTCGCTGCCCGCTGTTCCCGTTCGTGCAAATACCGATGGCCAGGCGCAGTTCCGCTGCGCTTTGTTCGCCATGCACTTCCGGGAGTCGGGCATGAAGCGCCGATGGTTGCCTGGTTGGTCGTCGCGGTTTTCTCTTCCACTACACTTCAAGCACGCGCCGGTCCGCGGCTGGCGGAGGCCGGCTCTGGCTGCCGCGCGCGTTGCGACCTGGGCGGTGCTGGCTCCGCCTCGCGCCGGGATGCGCGCCTGGTCGCGTCTGCGCCCGGTGCAGCAGCTCGTCGCCGGCTTTGCGCTCTACACCGCCGTTGGCACGATGCTGCTGTGCCTTCCTCTGGCGCAGAAGGGGTCGCACCACCTCATCGACCACCTCTTCAGCGCCGCCAGCGCCATTTCGACGACGGGTCTGACGACCATCAGCACTGCGGACAGTTATACGCTTCTGGGCCAGTTCGTGCTCGTGGCCATGTTTCAGATCGGCGGTGTGGGGTTCATGACGCTCTCGTCGATGGTGATTCTCGCGCGCGGCAAGCCGCTCTCGGGCTCGCGCGTCGATGTGCTTAAGGCGGGGTTCGCCGTGCCGCACTATTTTGTGATGCAGCACTTTCTGATCCACGTCGTCGTCTTCACCGCCATCATCGAAACCCTGGGCGCCGCGGCGCTCTATGCGCGCTTTGCGGCGCTCGGCGTCGAGCAGCCGCTCTGGCGCGCGGTGTTTCACTCCGTCTCCGCGTTCGCCACGGCTGGCTTCAGCCTGCAGAACGACAGTCTCGAGTCGTTCCGCTCCGACTGGATGCTCAATCTCATCATCGGCGTGCTGTCCTACCTTGGCGCGATCGGATTCATCGTCGCGCAGGACGTGTGGTACTCGATCAAACTCCGCGAACGCCTGCTCACGTTCACATCGAAGGTCATTCTCTCGCTGACGGCGGCGGTCTTCGTCGCAGGAACCCTCGTGCTCTACTTCGGCGAGCCGAGCGTCTCGGAGTTGCCGGCGCCCCAGCGCCTTCTCGCCAGCGCCTTCCAGGTCATGACGGCGTCGTCCACGGCGGGGTTCAACACCATTCCGATCGGCTCCATGTCCGCAGCCGGCCTCGTCGTGATCATGGTCGCCATGCTGATCGGCGCCTCGCCCAGCGGCACCGGCGGCGGCATCAAGACCACGACCGTATCGGCTATCTTCGGCAACCTCGCCAGCGTGTTGCGCGGCCGCGAGCGCGTCGTGTGGCTGGGGCACGAAATACCGCTGGCCCGCGTGTTCAGCGCCTTCGCCGCAGCGTCGCTCTACCTCATCGGCCTGTGCGTGGGAGTGCTGCTGCTGTGCTTCACCGAGACCAAGCCGTTTCTGCCGATCCTCTTCGAGGCGGCCAGCGCGATCGGCACCGTCGGCCTGTCCATGGGCATCACGCCGGAACTGACATTCGCGGGAAAGGTGATCGTCATCGTACTGATGTTCGCGGGCCGCTGCGGACCGCTGACCATCGGCCTGGCGCTGCTGCGCCCGCACGAAGGCGCCGGCGGCGCCCGCGCCGATGACCTGGCGGTGTAGTTGGCAGATCAGGAACCGTGCCGGACTGTGCGGACTCGCTGTACAATCCCGCAATGCCCGACATCGCGTACCAGACGCTCGGGGTGGTTCTCGCGCTGGTCGGCGCGGCGCTGGCCTGGCGGGCGCTCTTTCACGACCGCCCGCGCGGCCGGCGCAGGTGCCCAAAGTGCTGGTATGACCTTCGCGCGAGCGACTCGCTCACCTGTTCCGAATGCGGCTATACGGCCAGGAGAGAGCGGCAACTTTTCAAGACGCGGCGGCGGTGGCGCTGGGCGGTGGTCAGCGTTCTACTGATCCTCCTGGGCGCTTCGATGCCCGTTGTGATCAAAGGCAGGCGCGATGGATGGCCGACGGTGGTGCCGAACACGGCATTGATTATCATGGTCCCGTGGTTCGAAGATGGTTGGCCGATCAACGAGCTGACGGATCGGCACTTCGAGTCTCGGGATTCTGAAGGTGAACTGAAGGATTGGCTCTGGGCGTGGCAGTCGAACTTGCTCGATGCGCGCATTCATGCGGCGCTCACGGACTTCGGATCCCCACGAGAACTCGCAGTCGTCGATGAGGGGCTCCTCCTGCTCTATTGTCGCGACCGGCACACGGCGAAGAAACGACTGGCGATTGACCTGCTCGACCACCCCGATCCCGACGTGCGCTACCTGGCTCTCGAACTGTTCGATGAGCGGGAAACCAGGTCCGAAGTGCGCCGCGCAGCCAGCGACGAAGCCGCTCTGCTGAGGCGGTTGATTGAACTCACTTCAGACAGCGACCAATCTGTGGCAGGACTGGCGATCTTGGCATTGGATATGTTCCCGGATCATGCCGAGAAAATCGTTCCGGTGCTCAGGGCGATTCTACAACAGGATGATCAACCATTGGCTTGGGAGGCCTGCCTTGTGCTTGAGAAGTTTGGAAATGCGAACCGCATCGCGATTCCCGACCTTGTCGCACATCTGAAACCGGGAGACGGGCCCGCGTGGATCGCGCTCGACACTCTCGTCGAGATCGGTGATCTTCCGCAGGATGCAATGGACGCCATTGTGGAAGGTGCGGCCAACGGGCAGCTCGAGATTCGCGGAGATTGTCTCGCGGCACTCTTCGAACTGGAATATCCGCGGGAACAACTCTATCAGATCGCCGTGCAGCAGCTGACGGATCCGGAGGCCCACGTTCGCGGCTCGTCAATCGTCACGCTCTGTCGAATGGACGCATCATCTGCCGCACTGCTTGAGACGATTCTTGCATCAGTTGAAGATGTGGCCGTGGCCAGAGATGTGGCTGGCCAACTCGCACGATACGCCGCATGTGGCGACCTGGCGGTTGCAGTTCTTGTCGCGATCGCTCAGCGTCCCTCCAAAACCGAAGATGAGTGGAGCGCCGCGAGTGCAGCGGTCTGCTCCATGCAGGGATACTCGACACACGCCGCCATCCTCGTGCCCGTTCTCATCGAACTCTGGCGGCAGAACGTGGATGAGTCGTTTCGGCGCATGCAGGATCGCCAAGCCCTGACAATGCAGCGTCAGATCACCAAGGCCACCGCGCGAGAAGACTTCTCAAAATGCATCGCGCAAACGCTTGGATCATTCGGCTCGGCTGCAGTCGTCGCCGGTCCAATTCTCCGAGAGGATGCGAGGCGGCTCAAGACCACAAATCCCGGTACGTACGAGCGGAAGTTCATCGAGACGATCGAAAGTGCAATCCGACAAATCGAGCAGAATGATCGGTAATCGTCCGCCGTCGCCGCCGCGGTTTCCTTGCCGGGTTGCCTTGTGCACGTTCGCGCCTGAAGCGAGCGACCCCCATACCCTCACGCCGACATGGGTGGACGTGGCGATCATTCTCAGGCACACTCCTCGCGCTCCGGGCGCAAGGTCCGCAACGGTCGGAATCTGCTCGGCCAGGGGTTCTCATCGCTGCTGGTCACGCAGTCCCTCGGCGCCGCCAACGACAACATCCTCAAGCAGGTCCTCATCTTCATGGTCACCGAGGGTCTCTGGAAGGACCAGCTCGGCGCCGGCGGCCAGTCGATCATCGCCTGGTGCCTGACGCTGCCTTTCGTGCTCCTCTCGGGGTACGCCGGGCAACTCAACGACCGCATCAGCAAGCAGCGCGTAGCCGTGTGGATGAAGATCGCCGAGATCCCCATCGTGGCCATCGCCGGCATCGGCCTGTGGATGGGCGAACTCTACGTCACGCTCTTCGCGTTCATCGCGATGTCGATTCAGAGCACGCTTTTCAGCCCTGCCAAATACGGCATGATCCCCGAACTCGTGAGGTCCACCGAGCTCAGCCGCGCCAACGGCATGATCAACATGCTCACCAACATCGCGATCATTGTCGGCACGATGATCGCCGGGCCGGTCAGCGACCGTTTTTACCCCAAGCCGCTCGCAGACGGGACGCCGCCGGACGCCGTTCACTGGCTGCCGTTCGTCGTGATGGTGGCCTTCGCCGCGGCGGGCGTGGTCGCCGTGCTCTTCCTGCCCCGACTCAAATCGCAGAACGAGAAGCTGCGCTTCGATCTCAACCCGTTCAGGACGTACTGGGAGTCGATCCGCGAGATGGGCCGCGGGCCGATTCTGCTCGTGGCTATCTCGTGGTCCTACTTCTATCTCATCGGGATGATGGCGATCCTGCTCGTTCCCGAGTACAAGGGGCTGCTCGACGTCTCCTACACCGAAGCTTCATATCTGCTTGGTGTGCTCGCGGTGTCGATCGGCGTGGGCAGCGCACTGGCGGGTCTGCTCTCGGGCGATCACATTGAACCGCGCCTTGTGCCGGTGGGGGCGGCGGGCCTCACGCTGTTTCTGGTGCTGCTGGGCGTCGTGCCCCCGAACACGCGAAACGTGGCGTTCTTCCTTGGCGGGGCGGGAATCTCGGCCGGTCTCTATCTTGTGCCGCTGCAGGCGCTCCTGCAGCAGTTGTCGCCCGACGCCTCGCGCGGCCGCTACCTCGCCGCCGCAAACGCGATGTCATCCATCTTCATGAGCATCGGCGCGGGGATCGTGTGGCTGGCGCGGCGGCCGCTGGACATGGCGGCCAACCGCGCGTTTCTCATCTGCGCCGGCTTCAGCGCCGTCAGCGCGGTTGTGATGTACTGGCGGCTGCGGGTGATGACGCGCAGTTTCCACGCCGCCGGCGCCGAGACGGTGGTGGTGGAGGATGAGTCGCCCTCTGCCTGACCCTCGCGCGCCTGGCGCCGGGCAATCGAGAACCTGATGTAGCCGAGAGAGCGCCTTCATCGCTGTGCGCAGTCCGGCTTTACGCCATGCGCACCCAGCGCAGCAGCGTCATGAAGTTGGGCGCCTTGCCGTGCATGAGGATGCCGATGCGGAAGATCTTGGCCGTCATCCAGATGAACACGAAGACCGCGGCAAAGCCGATGATCATGGTCGCGACCGTCTGCCACACCGGTATCGGCTGATTCGTCCCGAGCCGGAGCGCCATGACGAACGGCGTCATCGGCGGGATGAAACTGGCGATCGTCGCGAAGGTGTCATTGGGCCCGCGCACGATGGGCATCCAGGCGAGCAGGGGCAGCATGACGATCATCATCACCGGTCCCATCAGTGCCTGCGCCTCGCGCATCTCGTTCACGGCGGATCCGATGGCCGCCATCATGCACGCGATGAAGAAGAACGCCATGATGAAGTACGGGAAGATCACCGCCACCGCGCTCCAGTCCACGAGATAGCCGTAGCCCGTGCGCTGCAGGCCGACGATTGCCATGCCCGCGTAAAGCAGCAGCATCGTGAGCGCCACGGCCCCCTGGCCGAGAATCTTGCCCGTCATCAGCTGCATCGGCGAGGTGCCGCTGAGCACGACCTCGATGATCTTGTTGGTCTTCTCCTCGACCGTCGATGTCAGCAGGTATTGCCCGCCGGTGAACGTGCTGATCCAAAGCAGCATCATGAATCCCATGGGCACGAAGATGTCGGCGATCTCGCTCGACTTCACGTTGCCCTCCGACTTGGCTTTCATCGTGGCGACGCGCGGCGGAATCAGATTCACCACTACGCTCTGCACGTCCATGCCCATCTGCGCAAAGCGCTCGTTGATGATGCTCTGGGCCAGGACCGACGAGAGCCGCTCGGAATTGTCCGAATGCATGCTGCTGGAAGTGAGCATCGAGACCGTATCTTGGGCCAGCGGATCCAAGGCGCGCTCATCGATGTGGATCCACGCGATGAGCTTCCCAGAGAGCACGTCCTGGCGCAACTGTTCTTCGTTCTCTTCCTCTGGACGCAGGTCGATGTACTGGAGGGCGGGGACGGGCTGCTTGAGAAACCGCTCGATCTGCCGCTTCGCCGCGGCCACGGCAACCGGGTTATTCTGGGCCCCCAGTTGCTCAAGAGCCTTTTGTGCCCGCTCGTCAAGGTTCTCGCCCGAAGCGAGTTGCACCTGCGCCTCAATCGTGTCAGGGTTGAGCGCGTGCTTGAAGGAGTCGGATACGACGCCCGTTCCATCCATGATCGCGACTGTGCCCGCGAGTTGAGGCGTTTCGGTGCGAACAAGAGCCGGAATCAGGATCGCCGCAGTCCAGATGATGATCGGGAAGACGATGGCGCCGAAGATGAACGCCTTGGTCATCACGGTGGATTTGTATTCGCGCTGGGCAACCAGCAGTGTCTTCTGTGCATTCATGTGGAAGGCCTTCCGGAACAGCGCGACGAGGGGGCGACCCGCCGTGCGCAGTGGTGCATCTGGAACTCAGTGGGCGTGCTCGACGATTTCGACCTCGCCGCTCTCGGAAATCCGCGCATCTTCCACCAGCCGCACGAACACATCTTCCAGCGTCGGCTTGCGGAGTTCGATCTTCTCGAGGTCGGCGAGGTTCATCATCTGCCGCATCGTCTCGATCGGATCGGTGTCTTCATCGAGGTAGACCTCCAGATCGCCCTTGCGCTCCTCGACCTTGCGCACGCCCGAGACGACGCGCGGATCAAAGCCGTTGTGCTCGCCTCGCGTGCGGAGCAGGATCGTGCGCGGATCGAAGCGCTGGCGGATGCCCTCCATCGTGTCGTCGAGCACCTTGCGACCGCGGTGGATCAGGAAGATGCGATTGCAGATCTGCTCGGCCTGGAAGAGCACGTGCGTCGAGAAGATGATCGTCCGGCCCTGATCGTTGAGGTCGTGAATGAGCCGCTGGAGCAGCATCGAGTTGACGGGATCGAGTCCCGAAAACGGCTCATCGAGAATGATGAGTTCGGGGTCGTGGATGAGCGCGGCGACGATCTGCACCTTCTGCTGCATGCCCTTGCTCAGTTCCTCGCACCTCTTCCTGATCACGTCCGGCAGGGCCACGCGCTCGAGCCACTCGGCGGCCCGCTTGCGCGCCTCAGCCTTGTCCACGCCCTTGAGACGCGCCATGTAGATGAGAAACTCGCCAACGCGCATCTTGCGGTAGATGCCGCGCTCTTCGGGCAGGTAGCCGATGCGGTCCTTGCTCTCGACGGCCGACTTCCTGCCCAGCACGGAAATCTCGCCCTTGTCGGGGAAATAGATCGACATGATCATGCGGATGGTGGTGGACTTTCCGGCGCCGTTGGGCCCGAGGAATCCGCACAGGCTTCCCGTGGGCACCACCAGGTCGAGGTCATCCACCGCGACCTTCTCGCCAAAGGTCTTGGTTACGCCGCGAATGTCAATGGCTGCATCCAATGGGATCGCTCCTTGCAGGACTCTCACACCCGCCGCGCGGGTCGCGCGGCGTGGGACTGATAGGGTATACCGGCGAACCGTTGCCTTGGCGTGTCCCATCCGGCAGTACCCGGGGACATTCTGGCCCCAGCGCAACGCGAGAGCAACATCTGCGAAATCGACCTGCCGGATGCTGTTCGAACGGCTCGTGCGGCCGGCCGCGCCGGTACACTTCAGGCATGGCTCAGAACGACTCGCTCTGGTTCTGGCTCAGTTGGATCGCGCTCGGCGCGACCGTTGCTGCTCTCGCGGCTTGCCTGTTTGGTGATGGTCTGTTGCGGCGGTTTGCGCGCAGCCGGCGATGCCCGAAATGCTGGTATGATCTCTCGCATTCACCGGGCTTGACGTGCAGCGAGTGCGGCTACACCGCCACGTGCGAGCGGCAACTGCACAAGTGGCGGAGGCGTTGGCGCGGCGTCGCCTTCCTCGCGCTCGCCTGGCTCGGCGTCTACCTCTGGAACTACGCCCGGGCGATCTACGAACACGGCTGGCTTGCGGGTGTGCCCACGCCGATTCTTGTTCACTTCACCCCGCCGCCTGAACAGGAATACACCAGGCTGGACCGGCCGGAAGGCTGGAGCATGGTGCCACACCCCGTGATCGGCGAAGTTGAGCGGCGCATTGCCTCGGGTGAGGCGTTCTCAAGAGGTGAGTGGCAGACGCTTCTGACCCGAGCCGAGCTCGTCTGGGCGCGCGATCGCTGGCCGGTCGATGTTCCGCTGGAGGTGGGCGTGCGACTGGTCGGGTGGTTTGGAGGTGCGGACTCTTTCGCGCCCTCGATCATCGATGAGGCTGGCAGTGTTGTGTCAAGCAACCTGGCCAGCACGATCTCGCAGACAGGCAGCGGGAGCATAGTTTCCTACGGAGAAGCCGGACTCGCACCTGTCCAAGGTGTGCACCCGGGTCGGTATCATTTGGAGTATGTGATGCAAGGGCCCGGTATGGCGAGCCGGGGCAACCGCATCCGTGTTTCAATACCGATGACTTTTGTGAGAACGGTAGAGGAGGCAATCACGCCCGTTTCCACACCCGAGATCGACTCGTTGGTCGCGGCGCACATGAAGCCGCAGATCTGTTGTCTGCAGGAAGACGACGATCGCCGGTCATGGCTGAATCTCGACCTCTCGTTCATCGACGATGAGCGCACGCGCGGGATGGCGATCGCCGTGGAGGTGGATGTGCTTCGCGATGGTGAAGTCATCGCGGAGAAACTCGCAGATGGTCACTCAGCCGCGTTTGCCTTTCGGCGTGAGGACGATCTGATCGTCCTCGGCTCCCTGGCGTACGACGACCTGAAGGCGGAGCCGGAACGGTACGCGCTGCGCATCCGCGGCAGCGCACAGCGGGCCCTGCGCATTGCCAGCGCTGATTCCTACTGGGCCGGCGAAGTGACGATCCCCTGCGACGAGATCTCCGTCGAGGAGCATTTCAGAGTGTGGTATCGCAACTGAGTCGACTCGAGCCGCGCTAATCGCGGATTACCACCGTGCTCTTCTCAGGTACGAGCATGCCGTAGAGCAGCTTGATGTCGTCGTCATAGAGGCGCACGCAGCCCATGCTCATCTGGCGGCCGATGGAGGTCGGATCGATGGTGCCGTGGATGCCGTAGCCGTCGAGCAGCTTCGTCTGCTCGTCGGTGCCTTCGAGGCCGATCCAGTAGTCGCCGATGGGATTCTTGGGGTCGTTGGCGGTGTAGTGCTCGCCCGTGCGCGGGTTGGTCCACGCGGGGTTCTCAAGTTTGCTGTTGGGCCGCACGCGGAACTGGCCCGTGGGAGTCGAGCCGAGTTCGCCCAGGCCGATGAAGAACGAGCGGACGTAAGTGCGCTGCGTCGAGCCGGCTTCGCCGAGGTACACGTCGAGTCGGTAGTCGCTCTTGTCGATTTCAACGTGGAACGGGCCGTGGATCACCTTGAGATTCTGGCCGAGTCGAATCTGGTCCGGATTGCTCATGCCGTTGATGTGCGCGAGGAATCGGTAGTCGATGGAGTGGTTGCGCGCGATGAACACGAGCCGGTCGCCGGACTTGATGACGTGCGTGCCTGCAAAAGGATCGCCTTTGGTCACCGTCTTGCCGAACACCATCAGGGCGTTGAGTTCAGCCAGGCGCGTGCGGATCTGCTCGGCGGCGATGCCGACGCGCGGGTGAGTGAGCGCTTCGTTGAGCGTGGCTCGGCCCTGCACGAGTTGGCCGGCGGTGATCTCGCGGTCGGCCCGCTCGAGCAGCGCGGCTACGGCGGCGTCGGTGTCGTTGGGTACGAAGGACGGGCTTGGCGCCGGCGTTTCCTTCGCTGGACTCGCCGCCGGACTTTCTTTCTGCGTCGAAACGACAGGTGAGTCTGCCTGGGCGTTGTTCTGTCGTGGTGCTTCACCCATCGTCAGCGGCGGCGCGCCGGCCTTTGCGGCCTCGCGCGCATCTTCCTCGGGCGACTCGACGGGCGCATCTCCAGGGTCGATGCCCTGAGGCAGCATGGGCTCGAGTTCGCGCTGCTCGTTGCGAATGCGGGGCTGCTGGCGCTCGGGTTGCGACTGGCTGGCAAGGTGTGTGTCTGGTTCGCCTGTGGCGGGCTTGCCGTCGTGACCGCCGCTGGCGAGTCCCGCCTCTTGAGTCTCAACGCCGCCGCCGCTTTCGGCGCCGGAGGATGAATTGGGCCAGAGCCACCACGCCGCGAGCAGCAGCACGAGGCCGCCGCCGCCGACGGCGATGAGGCGGTTTCGCCGCGCGCCGCCGCGCGCGTACATGTTGGATCGGGTCGTGCCGGGGCGTGCCATCTGGGAGGCGAGAACCATGGGAGGCTCCGTCTGTCTGGGGCGGGTCTGAAGTTGGATGGTACGTCGCCGCGGGCGTCGCACGGCCGCCGATTCAGCAGATCCGGTGCGGGAGGCGGCGAGCGCGGCTCAGGACCGATGTCCTCGGACCGCCGGGTCGACGGAGATCAGCCGCCGATCGGTCGCGACAAGGTCCATGACGATGTCGTGACCGGCGCGGGGAACGGCGTCGACGATCTGGCAGTCAAAGCACAGCCCTATACATCGGCCGATGAAGCCGCTCTGGCCCAGAAAGCGGTCGTAATACCCGCCCCCGCGGCCGAGCCGGTGGCCGTCTGTGTCAAACGCCACTCCCGGCACAATGACCAGGTCGATCATCTCGACGGGCATCGGGCAGCCGCGCTCCGGGCAGCGCAGGCCATAGCGGTCTTCCACCAGAGAACGATCGTCGAAACTGTTGACCGGAACCGGCCACATGCGGTGGTGGTCCCAGTCGATTTTGGGCAGGCAGACGGTGCGATTGTCCTGATAACACCGCAGGGCGATGTGCGAGACATCGACCTCCTGCGGCAGGGAGGCGTACATCATAATGGTGCGGGCGTGCTGAAACGCCTCGGAGGAGACGAGGTTCTCGCACGCCTGGATCGAAAGACTGTACAGGGCCGGCGGGTCGTAGGCGGCGAGCCGGGCCTTCATCTCGTTCCGCATCGCCTGCTTGGCCTGCAGAAGGCTGCGATCCTGACCGCCCATGCGCCTGGTCTCCATGTCCGCCATCAGGTCGGTAAACCGGCTCGGCTGATCCGACTCGGCGAGTAAAGCGCCGAGCCCACCCTCTGAAGATCGGGCGTTGGCCCGCCGGGTTGAATCATTTCGGGCAGGATTGTCGCGTTTCTGCACGAATTGATCTTTCGCACCTGGCGCCGGCGTGGTTGCGAAACTCGTCCATTTCGGCCGGATTTAACCGCGCTGTCAGGCAAATTCCCGAGCACCCACCGCCGCTTTGTCGCGTAGCCCGGTCACTTTGCGCCAATTTGCTGCCCGCCCGGCGCGTGCATCGCGAGGGTCAAAGTGAGCCACTCGGCACGGTGAGATAGCGCGGGCGAATGCCGCCTCGTCAATGGCAAGTCCATCGCTCGTTCGCGGTCAGGACAGTCGGGCCGCGAACGATGACTTTCTGGATCCGACCAGAGTCTCCACTGCCTCACCAGTTGACAAGGCGATCACCAAGCCGGCGGTCCCGGTCGGGAAAGAAGGCAACGCCGACCGCAGGTTTTCGACAGAGCGAAGCCATCGCTGCGTCCAGAGGTGCAACCCCACTCTCGGATGGAGCGATGATGATTCAGACTCACCTTCGCCGTTGCGGGCTGACGCGGGTCCTGATCCTGCTGCTGATCGGTCTGATGACAATTCACCCTTCAAGCGCCAGCGCCGCTGATCCGCCGGATGATCAGATCAAGGGACAGATTCTCGGCGCGTTGCTGTTCACCCGGGTGGATGTAAGTCTGCATGACCAGCCCTCGCACGAAGCGTTCATGATGCTCGGCGATGCGATCGGCTGGACGGTGGTTGACTACTGGTCGGATGAAGCCTTCGGCGAGCCGGACCGCCCGGACACGCGCATCACGCTCGAAGCGCGCGATGTGAGCGCCGCTCTGGCGCTGGAGATGATCGTCGCGCAGGCTGCGTTTGCCGATGCGCTCACATGGCAGATCGGTCCCGGAGTCATCGAAGTCGGCACCAAATCGCGGCTCTCGACGCGAGGCTCGCGCGAGCAGCGCCTCTACGACCTGAGCGATCTCCTGGCGAGCAAGCCGTACTTTCAAGCGCCCGATCCGGTAGGCGGTCGAAGGCCGTTGCCGAACACCGATGCGTTCAATACGCATTCACATCGGGCCGCTGCGTTGTATGACGGACACATGAAAGCGCAATACCGCGGGGGTGCGGGCGAGATCCGGCAGAGCCGCGGTGAGATCCAGCGCGCCTTGGTGCGCGGCTTTGTCGATCTCATCGAACCAGGCAACTGGGACTTCGGCGATCAACTCAGGAACGTTCTCCCGGCCGATCGACGCTATCGCATGCACACGGAGGCCGAGAACGAACACTGCATCGCGCAGATGCGCATGCTGAAAGATGGCATCCTGACTGTCGCGGCCCCCGACTTCATGCACCGCGCCATGGGCGGCTACCCCAGACCAATCGCGCCTGACCGCGGAACGATCGAAGCGTCGTGGTCGTCGTCGTCGCCGCCGGACGCCGACGGCGAAACCAACTTCATCCGCCTCATTCGCGTCGATACTGCTCCTGGCGCGGCGATGCGCTCCGGCGGACTGCCCGACCCGGTTCCCGTTCAGCAGATTGAACATGAAGACGATGCAGAACGAGGCATCCTGTTCAGCGGAATGAGCAGCATCGAAGAGGTTCGAACGCGGCTGGCGAAGGCGATCGAGTCGCGCATCGTGCCGGTGACGTTGAGCGCTGTGCCCGCCCGCGAGGCGTTTGCGCAACTGAGCCGCGATTCCGGCGTGCCGATCATCGCTCGCTTCACGGAGGACGGGGCGCCATGGGGAATGCCGGCCGATGCGCCGATCACCTTCAGCCACGATCGCATGAGCCTGCGCCTCGTGATCGAATCGCTCGTGAGCCAGTGCAGCCAGCAGGCGGGCTTCGACTGCACCTGGCAGATCCGGCCAGGGTTTGTCGAAGTTGGAACGAAGGAGAGCCTGTCAGTCGATGCGGCTCGCGACCTGCGCGTGTACAACATTCGCGATCTCATGTGGGACGCGCCGAATCTCGGCGGAGGAGGCGCTGAAGCGGTGGGGCGCACGCCGTCGGAGGCGCTCGGGCTCGACTTCGTCGAGACGGTGGTGGGGGCCGTCGAACCGGAGGCGTGGGACTGGGGGCAGGACCCTGACCAAGAGGAGAGCGCGTTCCTCGAGGGTTACAACAAGAACCTGCGGCCGGCGAATGCCGATCCCGCCCGGCCGGCGGTGACGAGCAACGTGCCCATTGGCGCCGGCAGGCAGTTCGTGGCCCACTACAAACCGGCGATCGTCCGCTACTGGGGGGACGTGGTCATCGTCGTGGCGCCCGACTACATCCACCGCCAGATCGGCGGCTACGGACAGCAGCCCAAGTGATCGCACAGCGCCGCTTGCCCGGGGCGCACGCGCCTACGCGATCGTCACGGCCTTGTCGAGATACACATCCTGGATTGCGTTGAGGAGTTTCACGCCTTCGCTCATGGGGCGCTGGAAGGCTTTGCGGCCTGAGATCAGGCCCATGCCGCCCGCGCGTTTGTTGATGACGGCGGTGCGCACGGCGTCGGCAAAATCGCTGCCGCCCTTGCTCTCGCCGCCGGAGTTGATCAGGCCCGAGCGCCCCATGAAGCAGTTGGCGACCTGGTAGCGGCAGAGTTCGATGGGATGATCGCCGGGCGTGAGTTCGTCGTAGACCTTCTTGTTGGTCTTGGCGAACTTGATGGCGTTGAAGATGCCGTTGTTCTCCGCCTGCTTCTGCTTGATGATGTCCGCCTGGATGGTTACGCCCAGGTGATTCGCCTGCCCGGTGCCGTCGGCCGAGACGTGGTAGTCCTTGCCATCGACCTTGAAGGCGCTGTTGCGCAGGTAGCACCACAGCACCGTAACCATGCCCAGCGCGTGCGCTTCCTCAAACCACTCGGTGACTTCCTGGATCTGGCGGTTCGATTCCTCCGAGCCGAAGTAGATCGTGGCGCCGACTGCGACCGCGCCCATCTCGTATGCCAGGCGCACCGATCCGAACGAGATCTGGTCGTAGGTGTTCGGGTACGACATCAACTGGTTGTGATTCAGTTTGACGAGGAAGGGGATCTTGTGCGCGTATTTGCGAGCCACCGATCCGAGCACGCCGAAGGTCGAAGCCACCGCGTTGCATCCGCCCTCGATGGCTAACCGGACAATGTTCTCCGGATCGAAGTAGATCGGGTTGGGGGCGAACGAAGCGCCGGCGGTGTGCTCGATGCCCTGATCGACCGGGAGGATGGAGACAAATCCGCTGCCGCCGAGCCGGCCGTGGTTGAGGATCGTCTGGTAGTTGCGCAGAACCGCGGGATTGCGATCCGAAGCCGCGAGCACGCGATCGACAAAGTCGGGCCCGGGCAGGTGCAGATGCTCGGCGCTGATGCCCTTGCAGCGATAGGAAAGCAGCGACTGGTCTTCGCCGGACAGGTGCTCTTTGACAGCGGACATGATGGTCTCCTTACGTTTCCGGCGCGTGCGGGCGAGAGCCCGGGAACCGACGGCGAGCATTGTACCGAGGATGCCCGCTGTCGCCAGCCCGAGGACGATGGGCCGGGCCTCAGACACCCGAGGTGACGGCGGCTGGAAAGTTGGCGGCTATGGCGGGGATTTGACGAGTTCAGAATGAGGTGTTTTCTCAGATGGCCGTTGCAAACTCAGGGAAAACGAGGTATTGTGTGGTCGCGTTCCGCACGCCCTCGACCTCCGCTGAGGCTCTGCCGGGGCTGGATCGAGGCGGGGAACGTCGGGCGGGACTATTCCGCCGAGTCCGTGGCTGGACTGAACCAACGAGGGGGTTCGAGCAATGGCTGCAAACCGATGGGTTTTAATGCGCCTGGCGGTCTTGGCTGCGGCACTGGGGTCATCCGCAGCGGCCATGCCTCCCGATCGGGGCGCGGAAAGCGCCGAGCGCACGTTCACCGGCGAGGGCGAGCTGACGTGGTTTGGGGCCCGGGCCCTGGCGATCGGTGATTGCGACGGCGACACCGTTGAGGATGTGCTGATCGCAGCGCGCTTCGACAGCACGGAGGGCCTCTATCACAACGGCCGCTGCACGGTGTACTCGGGCGCGACCAGCGAGCCGCTGCTGGTTTTCCATGGCGAAGGAAACGACGACGAGCTGGGTCACCGGCTCGATCGCATCGGCGATCTCGATGGCGATGGCCGAGCCGATGTCCTGCTTGGGGCCTACCAGCACGACAATAACACGGGGCGCTGCTATGCCTTCTCGGGTCGCACTGGCGAGGTGCTGCACGTCTGGACGGGCACGCAGGAGGACAGCTTCTTTGGATGGGATCTCAGCAACGCGGGAGATACCAACGGCGATGGCGTTAACGATGTGATCATCAGCAGCCAGACCTACGACGGCCCCGGCGTCGATTCCGGCGCAGCTTATCTTTACGACGGCCGCTCAGGAGCGCTGATCCACGAGTGGATCGGCGAAGCGGCTGGCGATCTTTTCGGCTTTCGCGCTTCGCCGGTGGGTGATGTGGACGGCGACGGTCGGCCGGACGTCGCCATTGGCGCGCCTGGCAACGCCGAAGGTGGTCCCGGCGCCGGCAAGGTCTATCTCTTCTCGGGACGGACGGGCGAACTCATTCGCTCCTACGTCGGTGAGAATGCGGGCGATGCGCTCGGCGAGCGCGTCGCGGGCGAATTCGACGTCGATGGGGATGGCCGCACAGACGTGCTTATTGGCTCTCTGCATTATTCTCCAGCGAAGCGGAACGCCGGTCGCGTCTACCTCTATTCGGGTCTGGATGGGTCGCTGATCCGCGCATTCGACGGCGAGCGGGCCGGCGACCAACTCGGCCACCGTGTCAAATTCCTCGAAGATATCAACGGCGATGACGTGCCTGAGATCGCCATGAGCGCGACCTACGCGGATGCCAACGGAATCGATTCGGGCAGCATTTTCATCTATTCAGGCGCATCGCGGGAACTTCTCTATCGATACGATGGCGACCTCGCCAATGACCGGCTCGGCCGAGTCGTGCACGGTGTGGGCGATCTCAACCGGGACGGATTCAACGATTTTGCCATCGGATCGCCGTTCGTGACGACCGAGGGTGGCTCAGAGATCGGACGCGCTTACGTTTTCTCTGGGCGCACCGGAAAGCTGCTGCTTCGCCTGACCGGTGAAGCCACGGGCGACCAGTTCGGGTATTCAATCAACAAGGCCGGGGACATGAACGGAGACGGCTTCGCCGACATCACGGTCGGCGCGGTCTACAACGATGCCGGTGGACCCGACGCCGGCCGCGCGTATGTCTTCTTCGGCAGCCCGGTCTATCTGACGCATACGAGCTTTGTCGCCGGCTCGGGCGCGGTGATTACCGCGACTGGCGCGGAAGCGGACGAATTCGTTCACTTGCTGATGAGTCTTCAGGGAGTGGGCGAAGGACCCCAAGTGTCCCAGTTGGGCGGGCTGCAACTCAGTCTCCTTCCGCCCGTGACCGAACAGGCGGCGCGATGGACCGACGCAGATGGCAACGCAGTTTTTGAACTGCAGGTACCGCCCGGAGCGGCAGGACGCACCCTTCACTTTCAGGCGGTCATTCGCCGCGGCTCTCGCGGCAGCGCATCGGTAATGTCAAACACCATCTCGCCGCTCGTTGAG
Organism: Phycisphaerales bacterium; assembly: GCA_020852515.1. Classification (NCBI taxonomy): domain Bacteria; kingdom Pseudomonadati; phylum Planctomycetota; class Phycisphaerae; order Phycisphaerales; species Phycisphaerales bacterium. Next base: position 316,572 of record JADZAS010000002.1, on the reverse strand, counting down.
CCGTAGGCGTCTCAGTCGAAGGTGTGCGCTACAACGTGACTGACCTGGCAGTGCGACGCACTGAGCGCCTGAAAGCGCACATTCAGGCCGCTGGCCTGCGATGGCACCATGATCCGAAACTCCGCGCTGCCCTGGGCGTCGGCGCGCATCATGCCGGCGATCTTCGGACTGCGGATCAGGATCGGCGCGCCGCCGCAGCCGCGATTGATGGGCCGCGCTCCTTCCGAATTTCCCCAGACGAGTACGATCGTGGCGCCCGGCTCGGCGCCGGTGGCCAGGATCATGTTCCATTGGCCCGCAATACCCGGCGAGGGCGCGTCGAGGGTGAAGTGATACGGCGTAAGCAGCACGCCGCGCCGGTTGCCGTCAGTGAGTTTGCCCACTGCGGCGATCTGGCCGCCGGAGTTGATGTCCCACGCCTGCGTCAGCTCGATCTCGGGATGCAGCGCATTGAGTTCGTTCAGATCGCTCGCGATGTACTGACCCTGGTCGAGGGTCCAGAGCAGGGCGTGCTCGTAGCCGGCCCGGCATTGGGAATCGATGTTGTACTCGCCGACAATCAGGCCGTCGTCATTGATCGCATGCGGAATCGTCCAGCATGGACTGGGCGCTGGCAGAGCGATGCGCTGCCCGTCGCGCCAGAGCACGGGCCCGACTCCCGAGAGATGACCGACGATCTCGCCCAGGCCATTGATTGAATAGGCGTCGCCGGACGCGTTGAGCGGCTCGCCCCCAAGGTCGATGCGCTGCGAGTTCTGCCACAGGACCGGCCGATAGGCGCCCAGTTCGTTGCGCCACGAACCGACGATCTGGTCCGCCGCGTTCACGTCGTTGGCGGCGCTGGAGATCCCGCCGATGTCGATGACATGCTCGTTGACCCACAGCGATGCATAGTCCGGGCCGAACGCCGCGCAGCGTCCGACGATGCGCGTCATCGGCCATGGCGTGTCCTCCACGGCCATGGCGATGCCGGCGATCGTGTCGGGCAGATTGGAAAGGACATGAATGCCCGAGCCGATTCGCCACGCCGTGGCCTGCTCGAGCGAGTTGGCGTCCGCGAGTGCGTACCCGACGATGATGCCGGTGGTCGGGCTGATGCCGTTGACGACAGCGCCATGGTGATTCGGCGGCGCCGGCACGGCGAAGATCTGGCCGTCCACCCAGGCCAGCGGAGTCGAAGCGCCGCTGAACGGTGTCGAGCGGCCGATGATCCGCGCCAATTCATCCAGGCCGCTGGCGCTGCTCGAGCGGTGGCCCTCGAACGTGGGCACGATCGTGGCTTCGTAGCCGATGACTTCGGGCGGCTGCGCCAAGGCGGGCGGCATGCACAGCGCCGGGAAAATCGAAACGCCGACGACCTTGAGCCAACGACGATTCATGGCGACCCCTCCCCGGCTCGCCGGCGGCAGGTTCTAGGCGCGCGGCGAGGCACTGCTCTTTATCAAGGGTATCGCGCCGCGGGGCGACTGTCGTGTCTGACGGGTGCTCGGCAGGAGTGCCGATTCAGGACTCGGACGGCCGATTACCCGGGCCGGGTAGCGGACCGCGACAAGCTTTGGGGGGAGAATTCTGGTTTTTGTACATTTTTCCCATCTTACCGCTTGCGTTTTATCGGAGCATTCGTTATCTTGAACTGGGCACAGCCTTCCCGGGGGGCGGCGTGACAGGTGAGTCGCGGTGGCTCACGATCAGGCCACGTCGTCATTTCGCCTCTGTTCTACGAAGGAGATTTGTGATGCTTCCCGCATTCGGACCGGTGCGGAGTTGTTGCTCGGCACTCGCCGTCGCGCTGTTCGCTTCGGCATCGCTGGCACAAAACCGCCCGAACATCATCTTCATTCTCACCGACGACCAGGGAGTGGACGCGGTCGAGGGACCCTATTGGCAGCCGCAGTCCAACATCGCCACGCCCACGCTGCGGCGCCTGGCCGAGCAGGGCGTTTCGTTCACGAACTGCCGCGTGAATCCGAACTGCTCGCCGACGCGGGCCGCGCTCTTGACCGGCCGCAGCGCGCTGGAGGCGGGCGTGCCGGGCGTGATCGGCCGCTGGGCCACGGGCGGCATGACGCCGCCGCCGCTGGTGAGCGATGCCGAACTCGACACCAACGAACTGCCCGAAGACGTCTACCTGCTCTCCATGCAGAACCAGGAGCGCACGATCGCCGAAGTGCTTCGTGACAGCGGCTACTACACCGTGCTCATCGACAAGTGGCACGTCGGCTACGACGCATCGCGCGGCGAACTGCCGACGCAGCAAGGCTTCGACGTTTTCTACGACTGGGCGGCCTTCCTCAACGAGGACAATCCCGATGCGGTCGGCGACGAACACGTCGTCCGCGCCCAGCAGTTCGCGGAGCAAGCGGTGCTCAACCGCGCGCCCCAGCACGAGGGCAAGCCCTACGCCCTGTTCTTCCACACCATCGTGCCGCACCGCCGCGACCCCGACAGCAGCGGCCGCGCCTGGTGGGCGGTGGATCCGAGTCTGACGCCGCTCACGGGTTCGCTTGGCAACACCAACTCGGCCCGATTCGCGCAGAACATCGAGGCGCTGGACACGGTGATCCGCCGCATGCTGCGCAATCTCGGCGTGATCCAGTCCAACGACTTCTACGACCCCGACAGCCACGCCGTCGTTTTCTTCCTTGGAGACAACGGCACCGACCCGCTCGTTTCATCAACCGGGCAGCGGTCGAAGAACTCGCTCTATGAGGGTGGAATTCGGGTGCCTTCGTTTGTGCTGGGCGAAAACGTGCCGCGCAACCTCAACACGCCCATCGCCGACGAGCGGCAGATCATTCACGTGGATTACTACGACACGATCTGCGACATCATCGGCGCGCCCGCCAACGTGCGAGACAACCCGAACGGCTCGTTCCCGCGACAGAGCATGAGCTTTGCTGATTCGATCGGCTGGGCCGCGCCCAACTCGCTGCCTCGCCGGCAGTACAGCCTGCTCAGCCTCGGCGACGCCATCTTCCAGAACGGCAACTACCAGCAGATCCAGCGCGTCGCCTTCGTGGGCGAGCAGTACAAGCTGATCTGCAACTCCGGCGGCGCTCAACTCGACGACATGACCGAAGACGAGTTCTACGACCTGCTGGCCGATCCCAGCGAGAACAACAACCTCGTCGCCACCGGCATGGATCAGCAGCAGGCCACCGCCTACTACGACATGCGCGACAAGGTCGCCGATTACTGGCCGTCGGCCATGTCCGTGGCGTTCGATCCCGGCACGCTGTCTCGCTACACCGTTGAGCACTTCGACTCGACGCGGCAGTACGTGCTGGTCGTCTACGTCGAGAACGGCGAACTGACCGGCGAACAGGAGTTCTACGACCTCGCCAGCGATCCGGACCGGCTCAACAACCTCGCCGGCCAGCAGATGAACAGCAGCCAGCAGAACGCGTACGACGCCCTGCAGAGCGAAGTGCTCGTGCTGCTGGATGACGGCGAGTTCTCGCCTGACGTGCGCGTCATTGACCTGCCGCTTTCGGCCACGCTGGTTCTGACGGGCGGCAATTCAATCGTCAACGGGCCGCTCACGCTGGGCCATATGGATGTGGGCGGCACCGCCAAGGAGTATCGCGCGTTCCTCAAGTTCAACGTTAACGGCGTGATGCCCGAAGGCTTCACGATCAATGACGTGACCGACGCGCAGCTCGTGGTCGCCTTCAAGGAAGACTCCCGGCCGAGCAGCGACCCGCTCTACGCCGTTGAAGACCAGGAGACGGGCCTGATCACCGTGCACCGGGTGAATGGCGCCTGGAATCGCAACCCGTGGTCGAACTGGTCATCATCGGTGCTCGGCTCGCTCGATCTGCCGCCGCACGTGATCTGGCAGGCTTCGCATCCGAAGATCCGCACCGTACCGCTGCCGCCGCAGGCGCCGGTGAGTTTCGGGCACAGCGAAGCGCTGCTCGACGTGGTGCGCGAGTGGTTCGACAATCCTCGGAGCAACAACGGCGTGGCGCTGGTGGTCGAACGGCTCAACAACCTGCCCGGCGATCAGCAGGTGAACTTCCTGCGCGCTGCGGGCATCCGCCTGACGCTCGATCGCCGGCCCGAGCCGTGATCGATCGCCTTCGCGGCTGAAGTAACACCCTCGGGGCGCGACCGGCTCAGGCCGGTTGCGCCCCTTTTTTACGTCGCTCCCGATGCGGCGGCGGATCTCATAAGCCCGGCTGAATGAGGCGGACGTTGGTGTACCCGGCGCGCAGGCAGGCGTTGAGCGCCTCAATGGCGTGCTCCCAGCGCGTGCCGGCCGTGGGCACGATGTGAATCGGATTGTCAGGCATGAACAGTCCGGTCAGGTTGCCCGGCCGCACCTGGTGATCGATGAGGCGGCGGTAGAGCGATTCGAAAGTCGGCGTTGCCTCAAGACCGGGCAGATCAATCCGAATGCTGCAATCGCTCGCGCCGGGGCCGATCGTGGCGATGCGAACGCTCAGCGGCCGGTCGGGCAGTTCGAACGGATCATCGAAGCCGGCCTGCCGGCTCTGCGGCACGTCGATGAGAAACACCTCTTCGCCGAGCGTGAAATTGGCAGTGAGCAGGAAATACATGAACAGCAGGAAGACGACGTCGATCATCGAGACGAGATTCAGCCGCAGGTCCGACTCGACGCGGTGGCGCCGCGAGAGCGGCCGGTGATAGCCGCCCAGCGCCTCAGACGCGCTTGCCAAAGCGCCCGTCTCGACCGATGCCGGACCAGTGCTGGCGGGACTGCTCACGGCTGCGACTCCTTCGAACCGGCGCCGTCGAGCGTGGCCGCCACCACGAGGTCCACGCGGCTGGCGCCGCTGGCCGAGGCGAGGCGCAGTATCGGGTAGACCTCGCCGTAGGCGGCCTGGCGGTCGGCCCGGATGTCCACCTTCAGATTCGGGTCCGCGGCCACTGCGGCGAGAAGTTCATCGCGCAGCGCTCGGCGGCCGGCGCTGTCGGCAGCCAGTGTGCGAAAGCCCAGCCTCATCGATGCCACGCGCGAACGCTCCGACGCGTGGGGAATCAGATTGATCACCATCCGGTGCTCTTCGGCCGGCGCGGCTGCGACCGATTCGTGCGGCTCGGGCAGATCGATCTCCTCGGCCACTTCCACGTTGCTGATCTGCGACGTCAGAATGAAAAACACGATCAACAGAAACGTCATGTCGATCATGGGCGTGAGGTTCATGCGAACCTTGGCGGCACCGGGTTGGATGGCGCGGGCGCGTGGCATTTTCGATCTCAGGCGCCTGGATTCGCCGAGCCGCCGGGCGTGCTCGGCCGGTTCAGTCGCGTCGGCGCCGCGGGAGACGCGGCAGGCGGCGCCGCCTGGCTCGGGCGGAACCGGTTCACCAGGTCCTGAGCCTCCAGCATGGCTTCGCTCGTGAGCGCATCGACATTGTTGCGGATCAGCGCGTAAACGGCGACGGATGGAATGGCGATGATCAACCCCCAGAAGGTCGTCACCAGCGCGGTGCCGATGCCCGCCGCGAGTTCGACGGGGCTTGGCCTCCCGCCTGCGGCGACGATGCTCTGAAAGGCGAGAATCATGCCGTACACCGTGCCGAAGAGGCCGATCATCGGGGCGACGTTGCCGATCACGTTGAGAATCTCAATCTGGCGCAGGCGTCGGGTGGTGTGCTCGTCGGCGGCCTGCTCGAGCGCGCGGATCATCGCGCCAAAGCCGTGCGATGATTCCTGCAGCGAGGCGCCCAGCACCTTGCCGAAGTAACTCACATCGGCCGAGAGCAGTCCGAGCAATTCGCGGTACTGCTGCGTCTGGATGAGTTGGCGTGAGCGCTGAGCGAGTCCGTCGGGCAGGATGTGGACGCGGCGGTTGATGACCCACATGTAGCCCATGAGACCGACGCTGAAGACCGACAGCGCCAGCAGAAACCAGATGATGGCCGTGCCGAAGATCGAGCCGCGCGACAGGAAGAACGCTGCGGCGAACGAGGTCTCCGTCGGCTGGGCGGCCGACTGGCCCTGGGCCAGCGCGGCAGTCGCACTAAGCAACAGGGAAATCGCCGCAGGAACGCACAGAAGGCGCCAATGGAGAGTTGGGGTGCCGTGGTCCGGAGGGAGGCTCTGCGACCGGAGGGCCACGCCGTCGCGAGGACGATCAGGCAAACTGATTCGATTGCTGCTCGCGCGTCCGCGTGGCCTGCGCTCCCAAAGCGTCACTTGACCACGGCACCCGATACATCGTTCCAGCAATTGTCTCATGGAGTCTCCTGGGTGCTCGGGTTCTTTCGCTCCCCGGCGCAAAGCCTTCGGGTCGCGGTTGAGCCGTGAGTCATCGTCGTCCGAACTGCCTTTCCAGGTCGCGCAGCGTCATGCGGATGGTCGTCGGCCGTCCGTGCGGGCAACTGCCGCCGCGCTCGATGGCTTCGCGGCGTCTGAGCAGTTCGAGCAGTTCGGCTTCGCTGAGCCGGTCGCCGGCTTTCACGGCGGCCTTGCAACTCATCATGTCGAGCACCTCGTGCAGAGCCGCTTCATCCTCGGGCGAGAAGCCGTCTTCAGCCGCGCGGTCGAACAGTTCCGTCAGAAACACGACGGGATCGACGCGCCGCTCAAACAGAAAACTCGGAAAAGCGTGCACCGCGATCGAGCGCGGCCCGATCGGCTCGGCCTGCACGCCGATCTTCTCCAGCAGCCCCGCCAGGGTGTCGAGCAGGTCCATCTGCTCGGCGCGGACCTCGACCACCGCCGGCATGAGCAGGCGCTGCGACTCAAGGCTCCCCACGAGCACGCGGGATTTGAGTTCCTCGAACATGACGCGCTCGTGCAGCGCGTGCTGGTCGATGATGCTCAGCCCTTCGGCGTCTTCGACGACGATGTAACTCGAATGCACCTGCAGGATGCGCACGGCGGTGTGCGACGCCGAGCCGTTGGACGCCGGCGCTCCGGCGAAGATGTCCGGCTCATCGACGCCGTCTTCCTTGAGGGCCTCGCGGATCTCCTGGTAGGCGACGCCGCGCTGCACCGGGTCGAGTTGCTTGAAATGTTCGACGAAGGCGCGCGCGGCGCTGGGTTGCGTCGAGACGATCGGCGCTTCGCTGCCCGGCCAGGTGAACGACGGGCGCGCGGGCGCGACGCTCGCATCCGGCGTGAGGTCTGCCAGCAGCAGCCGCTGCCGCACCGCCGTGAGCACCAGACCGTGGATCGACTGGGTCTCGCGGAAGCGGACCTCGGCCTTTGTCGGATGCACGTTGACATCGACCAGCGCCGGATCCATCTCGATGTAGAGCACCGCCAGGGGCAGGCGCGTCGGATCGAGCAGGCCGCGGTAGCCCTCCTTGAGCGCGTGCGCGATCGTCTTGTCACGCACGAAGCGTCCATTAATGAAGAAGTGCTGAAAGCGCGCGCTGCTCCGCGCGACCGAAGGCGTGCCGACAAAGCCCCAGACCGTGATCGGCCGCTCGACGGCTGCGCTGTCGAGGCTCACTTCGAGCAGTTCGTTTTCAAGTTCCCGGCCGAGCACTTCGATGATGCGCTGGCGCGGCGACTGCTGGGGCGGGAGGTCGAGCACGGTGCGGCCGTCGTGCACGAGCACGAAACCCAGGGCGGGGTGGCTCATGGCCAGGCGACCGACGAGATCGGAGATGTGGCCGAACTCGGTCTGCACCGTACGCAGAAACTTGCGACGCGCCGGCGTGTTGAAGAAGAGATTGCGAACAACGATGGTCGTGCCTGGCGGGCAGCCGCAGGGAGCAGGGGGGGCGAGAGAAGCGCCTTCGCCATCGAGCCGGGCGCCGCTGGGCTGGCCCGCAGCGCGGCTGATGATGGAAAACCGGCTCACCGAAGTGATGGCGGCGAGTGCCTCGCCGCGAAAGCCCATGGTCGCGATGGCGTGCAGGTCTTCGGCGCGCGTGAGTTTACTTGTCGCGTGGGGCGCCACGGCCAGGGGAAGTTGGGACGCGTGGATCCCGTAGCCGTCATCGACGATCTCGATTCGCTCGATGCCGCCCTGCTCGAGTTCGATGCGGATGCGGTGCGCGCCGGCGTCGATGGAGTTCTCGACGAGTTCCTTGACCACGGACGCGGGGCGCTCGACGACCTCTCCGGCCGCGATCTGGTTCACCAGCAGTGGATCAAGTGAGCGAATCTCGGGCATCCGGCGGCATTGTATCGAAGTGGCCCGAGCGGGTCGCGAGCGGTCGGCGGTTGACTCGGCTCGGATCGCGTGCTGGAGTTGCCCGATGTCTCTGACCGCTTCGCCGAAACTCGAATCCGTGGCCGACCAGGCCGGCCGCGCGTTCATTTCGCGCTTCGGCCGCTCGCCGCGCTGGGTGGTCGCGGCGCCAGGGCGGCTCAATCTCATCGGCGAGCACACCGACTACAACGGCGGCCACGTGCTGCCCATGGCGATCGAGCGCTGGTGCACCATCGCCGCAGACTCTTCGGATGCCGGTCGCTCCACCATCTTCAGCCTGGCGCAGGATGAGGCGCTGCACCTGGACTTCACCCGGCCGATCGAACCGGCCGGTGGCGGCTGGTCGAACTATGTGCGCGGCACCGCGCGGCAGTTCCAGGATCTCGGCGTCGCGCTGCCCAACATCGCTGCGATCATTGCCAGCACCGTGCCCGTCGGCTCCGGGCTCAGCAGCAGCGCGGCGTTGTGCGTGTCGCTGGCGACGCTGCTTGAGCAGGTGAGCGGCCAGAACCTGGAGCCGCGCGACAAGGCGCTGCTGTGCCAGCGGGTCGAGCATGAGTTTGCAGGCGTGCCATGCGGCATCATGGATCAGAGCGCCTCGATCATGGCCCGCGCCGATCACGCCCTGCACCTGGACTGCCGCAGCGGCGCCATCGAGCATGTGCCTATGCCGCCGCGCGATCGAGCCGTCATGCTCGTCATCGACACGGGCGTGCATCATGACCTGGCGACGAACGAGTACGGCCAGCGCCGGCGGCAGTGCGAGCAGGCCGTGACCGCCATCGCCCGGCTCACCGGGCGGCCGATCAACTCGCTCCGCGATGTCGATGCGCCCATGCTCGCATCGTGCGCGGCGCGCCTCGATCCGCTGATTCGCCGGCGAGCGCAGCACGTGATTACAGAGAACGAGCGCGTGCTCAAGGCCGTGGCCGCGCTGCGGGCCGGGCAACTGGACGCGTTCGGCGAACTCATGTTCGAATCGCACGATTCATTGCGAGATGAGTACGAAGTGTCTTGCGCCGAACTCGACTGCGTCGTGGCGGCCGCCCGCCAACTCGGCGCAGCCGGCGGCGTCATGGGCGCGCGAATGACGGGCGGCGGATTCGGCGGCTGCGCCATCGTGCTGTGCGCTCCTCAAAGCGCGGAACAGGTCGCCCGATCCATCGGCGATTCGTTCAACGCCCGGTTTGCGCGCCTTCCGGCCATCTTCGCCACGGCTGCGGCCGACGGCGCCGCGGCCGTGCACCTGCGCGGCAACTAGCGCGATGGATCGCCCGCGTCGCCGCTCGCCGCCACGCTCGACGCATCGAAGAGCAGCACGACCTTGTGGTCGAGGTTGTCGTCGTAGCCCCACAGCGCCAGCGTTCGACCATCGCCGAGCACCTGCACGCCGCGCGTGCGCGGCGGCGCTCCAGCCAGGCCAGCGAGCACGCGGTTGCTCTCCGGGTCGATGATCCACACCGTCGTCGCGCTGTCGAGCATGGTGACGATCAGCCGCGGCGCATGCCCCGGCCAGGCAGTGAGCAGGGCGGCTGAAGCTGGCAGCGCGATGCGCCGCTCGATACGCTCGGTCTGCAGGTTCCACGCTTCAAGGCTGTCCATGTTGCTCGCCCAAATGCGATTGCCAAATCCGTTGCGCGCCAGCCGCGGCCCGAGCACGTACGCGGCGGTGTCGAAGTGGCGCATGCGCACGGGCTGGCCGCCGGCGATGTACCACTCGGAGAGCGTCGTCTGCCCCGTCGCCGGCAGATCGCCGGCGAGAATGAAGCGATCAAAGTCGCCGGAATGCACCGCGCGCAGCGATGCGAGTCTCTGGTCCGCGAAGTCCTCCAGTTGCCAGATCATCTCGCCGGAGAGGGCGTCGATGAGCATGCCGGCACACGGCGAGGTGGATTGATCGCCGCCGCCAAGCGCCCGGGCCAGCACGAGAAGCCTGGCGCCGTCGCGGTCGGCCAGAACCTCGATCACGCTGAGCAGGCGGTGGCGAGCGAGCAGGCGCGGCAGGTCGATGTTCGCTTCGATGCGCCAGTCCGGCGCGCGGCGCGTCTCGATCCGTCCCCCCCGCCAGACCGTGAGTCGGTCGCCATCGTCAGACAGGAACAGCGCGTTGATGTGATCAGCTTCCGGATGTTGCCCCGTGGCGATGGTGTGAGCCGAGCCGCTCGCGAGGTCGATCTCGACGAGGCGCGAGAGCACCCGGCTGTGCTGGATGAGCCAGGGGTATTTCGAATTCGCTTCGGCGACCTCATCCATCCGCCTCGACCACCATGCGGGCCAGTGCTGCGGCCAGATGAGGCGGGGCACGCGCCGGAAAGCGAGCGCGTACCCGAAGATCACCGCCAGCAGCAAGAGAGCCGTCACCATGGCGCGCGGCCAGCGGCGGCGGCCGCGCATTCGGCCGCGGCCGCTCACATCCGAGCCGCACTCCGGGCACACGAACCCTGCGAGGTTGGTCAGTTCATAGTTGCACCGGCGGCAGTACGCGCTGCCGGGCGACTGCGGCCGCCGCCAGATCCTTCGCAGCAGCACGAGCAGCACGACGGCCAGCACAGCCGCAACCACTTCGATCCAGACCGCCGCCGCCACCGAGAAGAGATTGATCGCCACATACTCCGTCGCCGCGTACGCCACATGGCGCTGGCCATCGACGATGACCTGGTCTGGGAATTCATTCGCAGGCAGCGCGCACGTGGTCGTCGGTTCGATGACCTGCTCAGGCGCAGCGCTCGAGAGGTCGATCGTGTGGGGGGGATCGTCCTGACGCCCGGTCGCCGCATGCAGGTTGCTCGCCGCGAAGCAGCCGAGGAGCAGACCCATTGAAAGCGCGCGGGAGAACGTGCGGCGGCTGCGGGGCGTTGATCGCATCTTCGTGCTCATATGGCGCCGAGCGGTCCCGGTTTCAGGCGAGGCTCAGTCGGCGGGCGGCTTCTTGCCGTTGCGCCTCGGCCGCCGATTGTGGTGCTTGTCCACGCCCACACGCGTGCCTTCGGCGGACTTTTCGCCCGCCGAGCCGGGGAACTGGGGCAGCCCCGCCGAGGTGACCGCTTCGCCGGCGATGTGCGCCTGGACGATCTCGACGGCTTCCTCGGCCGTGTCGGTCACCTTGAACAGATCGATGTCTTCCGGGCTGATGGTCTGGAACTTCTCGCCCAGTGTGTTGCGCATCCACTCGACGAGATCGCTCCAGAATTCGCGGCCCACGCAGACGATCGGAAACGGCTCGATCTTGAACGTCTGAATGAGCGTGAGGGCCTCGAAGAATTCGTCGAACGTGCCGTAGCCGCCCGGAAAGATGATGAAGCCCTTGGCGTACTTGACGAACATGACCTTGCGGCAGAAGAAGTAGTTGAACGTGAGTTCGTGCGTCTGGTAGCGGTTCGGGTCCTGCTCCATGGGCAGGGTGATGTTGAGCCCGACGCTGATGCCGCCGGCGTCGCAGGCGCCCTTGTTGGCGGCTTCCATGATGCCCGGCCCGCCGCCGGTGATGACCGCCGTGCCGGCTTGGGCCAGGAGTCGCCCACACTTTTCCGCTTCCTGGTACCACGGGTCGCTCGGCGGGGTCCGGGCCGAGCCGAAGATCGACACAGCCGGGCCGATGCTGGCCAGGGTCTCGAAGCCCTCGACGAATTCCCCGACGATGCGCAGCACGCGCCACGCCTCGTAGCCGAAACTGCTGTGGTGCCTGATCTCTTCAACGGTCATGGAGTGGGCGGCCTTTCAAATTCGGGCGGCAGAAAACGGCGGTCTCGATCGTACGCGGTCGGACGATGCCGGGTCGGCGCGTCGGCCGCGACACGGGCTTTTCACTGACCGCCATGTCTCTTGACCGTTCCGCTGCCGTCAGTACCATGCCCGTGTGGTCACCGGGGAAGAGCCGAGTCCGCGAAGACTTCAGGAACCGCACGTGCACGGGCCAACTCTCGAAACATATTCCGGCGCGATGCGCTGGCTTTTTGACCATGTCGATCTGGAACGCACCCACCGCATCGCCAAGCCGGACGAGGCGTTTCGCCTCGACCGCACGCGAGCGATTCTCAAACAGCTCGGCGACCCGCAGGATCACCTGCGCACCGTGCACATCGCCGGCACCAAGGGCAAGGGCTCGACGGTGGCCATGCTCGCCGCGGCCCTTGGAGGCTGCGGCTGGACGGTCGGCCAGTACACCTCGCCTCACCTCATCGACGTGCGCGAACGGATTCGCGTGGACCGGCGCGACATCTCCGAGAGCCAGTTGCGCCAGGCGCTGGCAGAGGTGGCCCGGGCGGCCGAGGCGGCCAACGTCGAGCAGCTTCACTTCTTCGAGATTCTCACCGCAGCCGGGCTCTACCACTTCGCCCAGCAGGCGGTCGATCTGGCGATCATGGAAGTCGGCCTCGGCGGACGGCTGGACGCGACCAACGTCATTACACCCGAGGTCTGCGCCGTCACGCAGATCAGTTACGACCACACCGAGATCCTCGGCGACACGCTCGATCTGATCGCGCGCGAGAAGGCCGGCATTTTCAAGGCCGGAGTGCCGGCGGTCAGTACGCCTCAGGATCCCGAAGCCGAGGCCGCCCTGCGCGAAGTGGCGGGGAGCGTTGGCGCGCCGATTCGATTTCTTGAGAAGGACATCGAGTTTACCAGCCGCTTTGAGACCGCCGCGAAAGCCGGGCCGGGATGCCGCATCTGCCTCGAAACGCCGCGCACCGTCTTCGACCACGTTCCCGTGCCGCTCAAAGGAGAGCACCAGGCGCTGAACTGCGGCCTGGCGCTGGCGGTGATCGACTGCCTGCGCGAGCGCGGCGACGCCCTGGCCGAGGAAGCGATCGTGGAGGGACTGGCGCACACCACGCTCGCCGGCCGTTTTGAGCAGGTCTGCAACCATCCGCGCATCATCATCGACGGGGCGCACAACCCGCTGTCGATCGCCGCCCTGTTGCGCACCCTTCCGGCCCACGTTCGCTACGACTCGCTCGTCGTGGTCTTCGGCTGCGGGCGCGACAAGGACGCGGACAGCATGCTCAAGGCCGTCGCGATGGGCGCCGACAAGATCATCTTCACGCGGACCCGGCTCAATCCGAAGGCACGCGATCCGGAATTCCTGGCCCAGCGATTCGCCGAACTCTCGGGCAAGATGTCGCAGACGGCCGCATCGCTTTCCGAGGCGCTCGACCTGGCCAAGCGGGCGGTGAATCGCGAAGATCTCATCTGCATCACCGGCTCGTTCTACCTCGCCGGCGAGGCGCGCAAGATGTTCGTTTCGCCTCCGGACGGCGCGTGAGGGACGGGATTTGGCGGCTCGGCGCATCCTGTCGGACTACCCTTGCCGTTGTGTTTTTGGAACGGCAATGACCGGCCCGGGCCAATGGCGGCCAACGGGCCGGGAGACCCGCCTCGATGACCACCGACACTCCATCTCGAGCCGCCGGCGAATCAACCGGCCATCGCTACGACGCCGCCGCCGCCGGCGCCATCGAAACCAAGTGGCAGCAGCGCTGGGAGCAGCGGCGGTCGTTCGTCACGCCCAATCCCGGCGAGGCCGGGTTTGAGAAGTTCGCCGGCAGGCCCAAGCAGTACATTCTCGATATGTTTCCCTATCCCAGCGGCGTCGGGCTGCACGTGGGTCACCCGCTGGGCTACATCGCCACCGACATCTACGCCCGCTTCCTGCGCGCCAAGGGCCACCACGTCCTGCACGCCATGGGCTACGACGCCTTCGGCCTGCCCGCCGAGCAGTTCGCCGTCGAGCATGGCGTGCATCCGCGCCTCACGACCGAGCGCAACATCGCGACGATGCGCGCGCAGCTCAAGCGCCTCGGCCTGGCTCATGATCCCATGCGTTCCGTCTCCACGACCGATGTGTCGTTTTACCGCTGGACCCAGTGGATTTTTCTGCAGATCTACAACTCGTGGTACGACGCGGAGGCGACCAATCCGGCCGGAACCCGCGGCCGCGCGCGGCCGATTGATGAACTCATCGCCGAGTTCGAATCCGGCCGGCGCGCCGTTCCAGTGGGCGAGGGCGGCTCGTGGCAGACGCTGAGCGAAAGCGCCCGGCGGAGCATTATCGACGCACACCGCCTGGCCTATCTCGCCCAAGTGCCCGTGAACTGGTGCCCGGCGCTGGGCACGGTGCTCGCCAACGAAGAGGTGACGGCCGACGGTCGAAGCGAGCGCGGCAACCACCCGGTCTACAAGCGGCCGATGAAGCAGTGGATGATGCGCATCACCGCCTACGCCGAGCGCCTCCTCGAAGACCTCGAGCCGCTCGCCTGGCCCGAATCGACGAAGCTGATGCAGCGCAACTGGATCGGCCGCAGCGAAGGCGCGTTTATTGACTTTGACGCATCAAGGCATCAAGGCATCGAGGCATCGAGCAGCGGCGCTGCGCACACGATCCGCGTCTTCAGCACGCGGCCGGACACGCTTTTCGGCGCGACCTACATGGTGCTGGCGCCGGAGCATCCGCTGGTCGATGCGTTGACGGCGGATGCGTGGCCGGCGGAGACGCGCGAGGCGTGGAAAGGCGCGCCGCCCGCGGCTGCGCCGCGCGACGCCGTCAACGCGTATCGCCGGTTTGCCCAGAGCAAGTCGGAGTTGCAGCGCCAGGCGGAGGCGAAGGAGAAGACCGGCGTCTTCATCGGCTCGCATGCCATCAATCCCGCCACAGGCAAGCCGATTCCCATCTTCATCGCCGACTACGTGCTCATGGGCTACGGCACCGGCGCCATTATGGCCGTGCCGGCGCAGGATGAACGCGACTGGGAATTTGCCAAGGCATTCGATCTGCCCATCGTCCGCACCGTGCGCCCGCCCGAGGGATTCGGCGACGACGCATTCACGGGCGACGGCCCGGCGATGAACAGCGCCTTTCTCGACGGTCTGCACGTTGGCGAAGCGAAGCAGAAGATGATCGCGTGGCTCGAAGAGAGCGGCCATGGCGAGGGCACGACGAATTACAAGCTCCGCGACTGGCTCTTCTCGCGTCAGCGCTACTGGGGCGAGCCGTTCCCGATCGTCTACGACCGCGATGGTCAACCCATCGCGCTGCCCGAGAGTGCTCTGCCCGTCGAACTGCCGCCGCTGGATGACTTCACCCCGGCCGCGAGCGATGATCCCAACGCCCCGCCGCAGCCGCCGCTGGGCCGCGCCGGGACATGGATCGACGTCGAGATTGATGGCAAGCAGTACCGGCGCGAACTCAACACCATGCCGCAGTGGGCCGGGTCGTGCTGGTATTACCTGCGTTACCTCGATCCGAATGACGATCGGCACTTCGTTGATCCGGACATCGAGCGCTACTGGATGCTCAGCCCGCGCGGCGGCGGGGTGTGCGGCGCGACGCACTTCAATCCCGCGATTCATCACATCGGCGGCGTCGATCTCTACGTGGGCGGCGTCGAGCACGCCGTGCTCCACCTGCTCTACGCGCGGTTCTGGCACAAGGTGCTTTTCGATCTCGGCCATGTGAGCACGCCCGAGCCCTTCGGCCGCCTGTTCAATCAGGGTTACATTCAGGCGTACGCCTACACCGACGAGCGCGGCGTCTACGTGCCGGCCGAAACGGTGGAAGAGCGCGATGGGAAGTACTTCTACAACGGCAAGGAAGTGAATCGCTCGTACGGCAAGATGGGAAAGAGCCTCAAGAACGCGCTCACGCCCGATGACATCTTCGCCGAGTATGGCTGCGACACGCTGCGGCTCTACGAGATGTACATGGGCCCGCTCGAACAGAGCAAGCCGTGGAACACGCGCGACATCATCGGCTCGCACCGCTTCCTGCAGCGCGTGTGGCGGAACTTTATCGACGCCGATTCGGGCGCACTCAAGGTGACCGAAGCGCCGCCGGTCGACGACATCCGCCGCGCACTGCACAAGACCATCGCCAAGGTGGATGAAGACATGCGCCACCTGCGGTTCAACACCGCCATCGCCGCGCTCATTGAGTTTAACAACGCGCTCGTGCCGCTGGACGTACTGCCGCGCGAAGTCGCCGAGGCGCTGATCAAGATGCTCGCGCCATTCGTGCCGCACCTCGCATCGGAGCTGTGGGAGCGGATGGGCCGCGAGAGCGATGTGATGTACGAGCCGTTCCCTGTCGCTGACGCGAAGTGGATGGTCGACGAGGAAATCGAGATCCCCGTGCAGATCATGGGCAAACTGCGTGCGACGGTTCTGGTGCCGACGGGTGCGGATGAGGCGGCCGCCAGGGCCGCGGCGCTGGCCAACGAGCGCATCGCGGAACTGCTGGCGGGCAAGACGATCCGCAAGGTCATCTACGTGCCTGATCGCCTGCTCAATTTCGTTGCGAACTGAATCCGCTTACGCCGCGATGCACAGGATCTCGAAGATGACATGCGCTGCGAGCAGTGCGGTGATGCCGGCCGGGTCCATCGCCGGCAGCACTTCGACCACATCGGCGCCGACGAGATTTACGCCGCGGCAGGCGCGAAGCAGATCGAGCGCTTCGGCCGAGGTGAACCCGCCGATTGAAGGCGTCCCGGTGCCCGGCGCATAGGCGGGATCGACCGAGTCGATGTCAAAGGTGAGATACGCCGGCTCGCCGCTCTTGCGCAGCCGGTCCAGGAAGGCGTCGATGCGCTCGGCGCCGTTGCGGTGCTTCCAATCGGCGTACGTAACGAGTTCGATGCCCTGGGCGCGGCCATAGTCGAGATCGGTTGCGGTATTGAGCGGTCCCTTGATGCCCACCGAAAGCATGCGCTTCGGGTCGATGAGATTCTCTTCGATGGCTCGGATGAACGGCGACGCGTGCGTGTACTTTTCGCCCCACGCGACATCGACGGTGTCGAGGTGGGAGTCGAAATGCAACAGCGCCAGCGGACGCCCGCCGCCGTGACGCTGCTGCGTGGCGCGCAGATTGGCCAAAGCGATCGAATGGTCACCGCCTACGGCCAGCAGCTTCGTCCCACCGTCACCCAGTGCGAGGGCGAAGTCGCACGCGGCCTGTTGGGTCTCGCGCGTCGAATACGGCCGCACCGGTGCGTCACCGGCATCACACACGCTGAGCCGGTCGGCGAGATTCAGATCGTGCTCGAGGTGATACGGCTTGATGTAGGCGGACTGTTCGCGGATGGCCCGCGGACCGAAGCGGGCCCCGGGCCGGTAGGTCACGCCGCCGTCGAACGGAATGCCGTACAGCGCCCAGTCAGGCGGTGATTCGAGCGTGTCGATCTGGGGAAAGCGGCAAAAAGTGGAGATACCCGCGAAACGGGGAAATTGGCGGGCATTGGGCAGGCGGGTTTTGGGCGGTTCGGCCATGGGGATAGGCTAGCGTCTCGGAAGGCGGCAAGTAAGCAGTTTGCTGGAACAGCAGGTCCTGGATGTGCGAAATATCGGGGTGCGTTTCCTGAATTGGATTTTTCAGAGGACTTTTTCATCCTGTTCATAGCTTTCGGCTTGACTTCCATGGAGTTTGGCGCATCCTTTAGCGTCAGATTGCGGAATTGAAGTGATGCTGCAGGGCATCGCCCAGGAATATCAGCCGCAGCGATGCTTCTCGCGATCGCCGGCCCAGAGTCGTAGTCATCGAGACGGGGAGACAGAAAATGAAGAAGCTGTTGTTTTGTGTTGCTGCTGCCGTGGGCGCCGCCGCCCCTTGCTTCGCCGGAACGGACATGGTTATCCGGTGGAATCGCGTGGCGATCGACACCATTCGTGAAACGCGCGCCAACCCGCCGATGGCGACTCGCTCGCTGGCGATGATGCATGTCGCGATCTACGACGCCGTGAACGCGATCGACGGAGCGCACGAGCCGTTCGTCGTTGTTTCGCAGCCGGGGTACAACACCTCGCGCGAGGCGGCTGCTGCGACGGCGGCGTATAACGTGCTCGTCAGTCTCTATCCGGATCAGATCGAGTTCTTCGACTTCCATCTCTATGAGTCGCTTAAGACCGTTCCCGACAGCCCGGCGAAGACCGATGGCATCGCGCTGGGTGAGTACGTCGCGCAGCAGATTATCGACCTGCGCGCCAACGACGGCTGGGATCGGTATGTCGAATACACGCCCGGCACGCTGCCCGGTCAGTGGCGGCCGACGCCGCCGAACTACGCGCCGGCTCTGCTGCCCCAGTGGCCGCTGGTCACGCCGTGGGTCATGACCAGTGGCTCGCAATTCCGGGCGCCGGCTCCGCCCGCGCTCGACAGCGTTCAATACGGCACCGACGTGAACGAGGTCAAGGACCTTGGTCGTGTAGACAGCCAGAGCCGCACGGCCGATCAGTCCGAGATCGCGCTGTTCTGGTCCGACAACCCCGGCACCTGCACGCCGCCGGGCCACTGGAACGTGATTGCGGAGAATTGCTCTGAATCGCTCGGCTACGGCCTGGGTAAGAACGCGCTGTTGTTCGCGAAGTTGAACGTCGCGCTGGCTGATGCGGCGATTCTCTGCTGGGACAACAAGTACAACTACAGCCTGTGGCGGCCCTACCACGCGATCACTCTCGCTGATCAGGACGGCAATCCACTGACCGAGCCCGATCCCACGTGGTCGAGTTTCGTTGTGACTCCGCCGTTCCCTGAGTACACCTCCGGCCACAGCACCTTCAGCGCCGCAGCAGCTCAGATCCTCGCCAACGAGTTCGGAACAGATCACCTCGCCTTCGTCGATGTGTCCGACACGCTGCCCGGCGTTCCCCGGTACTACAGCTCGTTCTCCGAGGCCGCGGTTGAGGCCGGCCGCAGCCGCATCTATGGCGGCATTCACTACGAGTTTTCGAATCAACTGGGCCAGCAGAACGGCCGCGACCTCGCGGACTACGTCCAGGACAACTTCTTCCAGCCCGTGACGAGCAATGGGCCGATCCTCTGCCTGCCGACCTACTACCGGACTGAGTACATCAACGTGTTCGAGGCGTTCAACTTCACGCCCGGATCGCTCGTGAAGTTCGTCTGGAGCCCCGATGTTGGCGAACGTCGGCTTCCCGGCTGCCCCGGCGTGTACATCGAACTCTCCCGTCCGAAGCACTTCGGGCGCCGGATGGCCGATGCGAATGGTTACGCGGTCTGCGAACGTCGCGTGCCGCTGGGCTTCCGAGGCACGACCCGCTTCGGGCAGGCGTACCAGAAGGCAACCTGCACGACCTCCACGGTCGCCGAAGGCTACTTCCCGCGCTAAGGCTCGTGCATCCTGTACCTGTGCCACAGACCCCGGCGAATTCGCCGGGGTCTTCTCATTTGCGCGGCCGGCGATCATTATCGCAGCCAGTCGTCGTCAAAGGCCATGCCCGCCGGAACCGCCGCGTCGCCGGAGGTCTCGACCATCGCCGCGACCGGATAGGCGCAGTAGTCCACGCTGAACGCACCGGCCGGTCGGTGGTTCCCGCTGTGCCCGAGCCCGCCGAACGCGAGCTTGCTCGAGGCGCCCGCTGTGCCGGTGTTCCAGTTGATGCATCCGGCTCGCACCTGCCAGAAAAAGCGCTCCGCCGCCTCGGCGTCGCGCGTGAAGACCGCAGCCGCCAGGCCGTATTGCGTTGCGTTGGCCTGGGCGATGGCGTCATCCAGATCGCGGCAGGTGCTCAGCTGAACCATCGGCCCGAAGACTTCGCAATCGTGCTCGGCGTCGCCGGGTCTGTAATGGGAACCATCCACTTCAACAACGCCGGGTGAGATGAAGTGCCCGATGTCCCGAGCTTTCCTCGCCTCAAGGAGTATCTTGCCGCGGCGACTCGCCAGGCGGCTTTGGAAGTCGATCACCGCCTCAACGGTCGCTTCATTGATCACCGGTCCCATGAACGGTCCCGGCTCGCTGCGACCGGGTCCGATCGTCAGGCTCCGCGCCGCCTCGACAAACGCCCTCTTGAATCGATCCACGATCTTCTCGTGCACGATCACCCGCCGCGTGCAGGTGCAGCGCTGGCCGGTGGTCGCGAACCCGGCCCGAACGCACTCAATGACCGCCTGGCGGAGATCAGCGTCATCCATGACGACGGCCGGGTTGTTGCCGCCCATCTCCAGCGCGATGATGCGTCCGGGCCTGTCGAGGTTGGCTTCGAGAATGCGCCGGCCGACGCCCCACGAGCCGGTGAAGAGAATGCCGTCGATTCCCTCATGCCTGACCAGCGTCGAAGCCACATCCGCTGCGCCCTGCACGAGGTTGAAGACGCCCTGAGGCAGGCCGACCTCGTGCCAGACCTCCGCGATCACCTGTCCGACCGCCGGGGTCTTGTCGCTGGGTTTGAAGACGATCGAGTTGCCGGCGGCCAGTGCGGGAATGAAGTGGCCGTTGGGCAGGTGGGCGGGAAAGTTGAACGGCCCGATGACGGCCATCACGCCGTGCGGCTTGAAGCGGTTGATGCCGCGCCGCGTCGCGCTGACGGGCACTTCGAAATCGGTGATGCGGCCGAGCGCGCCCGTCGGATCGAGCGTGATGTCCACCTTGCCGATCAGCGCGTTGGCTTCAAACGTGGACTCGGCCATCGTCTTGCCGCTCTCATCGCAGATCAGTCCTGCGATGCGATCGAGGTGCGCCTTGACGACCTGCTGGTAGCGGCGGAGATACTCGTGCCGCCGCGCGATGGGCAGTTGCGCCCATCCCGGCGCCGCCCGCCGCGCTGCCGCGATGGCCTCTTCGACATGCGCGATGTTCGACGCGGCCTGCCAGATGATCTCATCAGGCGCTGCAGGGTTCGTAGAGGTAATTCCATCGCCCGCGCCCAGTTCGATCCACCGGCCGTCGATGTAATCCGCCGGGGCCCGTTCGAGCAGTGAAGAGTGAACCATGAACGATCGTATGACCGCAAGCGCGGCAGGGAGCGCTGCCTCGAGCGCGGCGACGGGGATGCCTCAGGCTCGCCTGCGTTGCCTGCCGCCCTTGCGTTCGCCTTTGCTCAGCAGCGTGAATCCCACGCGATCGCCTTCGCTGGCGTGGATCGCCTTCATCTCATCCCGAGGAATGCGCACGCACTTGCCGTCGCTGCTGAGCATCGCCCCCGTTGCGACGGCGCGGAAGCCGTCCTCGCCGTCGAAGCTCACCAGCGCTTCGCCCTTGGCCTGGGCCTTGGTGCACGCTTTGCCGAGTTTCAGGCGCTTCGTGTCGCGCACGACGGATACATCCGCGGTCTTCGCGTGCAGGTGCGGCCCGCCGTCGAACGGGTCGATGTGGTCTTCGTACTTGAAGCCCATGCGCTCGAGCATCGCCTTGGCCGGCTCGGTGTCCTTGCCGACTTTGCCGATGAGCATGCGCGCCTCGGGCGGCAGGATCGTGACGTAGATTTCCTCGTGCGGCATGAGTTTCAGAATGAAGCCCTTGGAGCGCGTCGAAAGCCGGTCCGCCTCGGTGTAGGTGAGGTTGATAAACCGCCGCCCGAGATGCTCCCAGAACGCGTTGGTGCCTTCAGGCGTGAGGCGGGCCATCATTTCGGCAAGCAGCTCATCGCGGAACCGCTCGGGATGGAGTCCCATGTAGTGGAAGCGGATGAGCGAAAGCGTCTTGCCGAGCTTGGCCGGGTGCCCGCGATAACTCGGCGCGAGGATGAGCCCGCCGACTTCCGTAGGGCCATCTGTGACGGAGCCCAGCTGCAGCGTCGTGTGCGTCATGCCCTGCTGCAGGTCGTCGGCGTACATCGTGCGGCTGCGGACCTGGAAGTAGGTGTTGGGCGCTTCCGGCGTGCCGATCTGCGGAATGATCTGCGACGTGCCCAGCAGATTGCCGGTCGTGTCATCCTCGATCGCGAACATGTAGATGGCGCGCGTCAGGTCTGTGATCGAGCCTTCGAAACTGAGTTGCGAGCGGCGAATCTTGTCGGCGATGATCTCGGGGTCGGCCGGGAGATTGATGAAGTGAACCATCCGCGCCAGCTTGAGCAGGATGGAGGCATCATCGGGCCGGGCTTGACGGATGACGTACATGGCGGGGAGGTCCGGCGGCTTTCTGACCAGCCGCGAAAGGGCTCAGGAGTCATAAGAGCAAGTGAGGGAATTCGTCTTATCTATCGGCGAAATCGCGGTGCGAACGATCATCCCGGCCGCTTCGGCTCAATTCTGCGCCTTTGGCGCCTCTTTGCGGCTGATCTCTTCGAAGGTGCGCGCCAGCGCCCGCTCCACGACCTCGAACGCGGCGTCCCACTGCTGAAGTTTCATCACGCCCAGCGGGGGCAGAAAGCGGATGTGATACGGCCCGTGGCCGCAGTAGAACGACAGCACACCCTCGTCATAGAGGTTGTACATGAACTTGTTCACGGGTTCCTTGCGGCCGCCGAACGGCGTGAACCGCATCATGCCGCCCAGTCCCCCCGCCACTTTCACGTGCTTCATCGCTGCGCCGTCGGGACTGAGAACGGGCCCGAACCACTCCGGATGGCGCGAGGCGATGCCTTCAATGCCTGCGACGAAACGCTGGTGGTGCTGCGCAATCGACCCGTTCGGGCCGTAGTAGTCTCCGCCGCGCAGCGTGTCGAGGATGTACATGCCTGCCTGGAGCGCGACGGTGGAGCCGAGAAACGTGCCGCTGAGCAGGCCCGGCTTGGGGTTGTAGTCTTTGGAGTAGAGACACGCGCAGATCTGGCTCAGTTTGCCGATCGTGCACACATCCACGTACTCGCCGAGCTTGAGCAGGTCGAAGGCGAACATTTCGCCCGTGCGGCCGAAGGTCTGCACTTCATCCACCCACACCGCGATGCCGGCTTTCCTGCACCGCTCCATCAGCGCCGCGAAGAACTCGCGCGGCGCCGGGTTGAAGCCGCCCTCGCCCTGGACGAGTTCGAAGATCATGCACGCGTGCTGTCCGGGGTAGCGTTCGATGAGCCGGTCGAGCCGCGCGAGCGCATCTCGCGTGGAAGCTTCTCCTCGCTCGGCGTCGTAAAAGGGCAGGTAGTCGACCAGCGTCGAGAGAGGAATGCCCACGCGATTGCCGGCGTTATCGCCGATCTGGCTCATGGTCACGCTGCGGCCCATGAAGCAGTTCTCGAAAGCGATGACGCGGCTGGCCGGCGCGTGCTTCTGATAGCAGATCTTCAGTGCCGACTCGTTGGCCATGCAGCCCGAGTTGGTCAGGAACACGTGCGCCAACCGACTGCACTTGGACGCTTCTTCGACGAGCAGATTCGAGAACTGCGTCGAGTCCTCGTTCATCTGCAGGTTGCCCTGCACGATGAGATCGCTCATCGCGGCACGCATGGCGATGCGCGTCACCTCCGGATCGCTGTGGCCGAAGAACATCGGCCCGATGCCGCAGATGAGATCCATCTTCACCGAGCCGTCGGCGAGTTCGACAAAGGGCCCGTTGCCCAGCCCCGAGCCGTGGTAATCGAAGAAGAGCTTGCTCTTGCCGCGCACCTCGCTGGCCTGCGCCAGCAGATCGCGGTATCGAGCCGCAAGTTCGTCGTTCAGCGGCGGGCGCACGGCGGTGATGCCGGACTGCACCTTTCGCATTTCGTCGATCGCGCGATCAATCGCCTCTTCGACAATCGGGCTGGAGTTGAGTTTCGAGGCTTTGGTGGCGGGAGCGGCGGTAGTGGTGCTGGCGTTCATGTGAGGACTGTATCCGGGTCAGGCGGTGGGGCGGAGAGAACAGCGGATGCGGCAGACACCTGAATAATCGGCATTTTCAGCCCGCCGATTGCCATCTCTCCCCGAGCAATCGCGCCCTGCGGCCGCTGAGGTCGCCGGCGCCGCGGTTTCAACTGCCCGAAAGTTCCAGCATGAGCACGGCCAGCAACTGGCTCCGCTCCACCAGGCTCGCCACCTCAATCCACTCATCAGTCGTATGCAGGCCGCCGCCGCGCACGCCAAGGGTGTCGATCGTCGGCAGTCCTGCGTGCTGGAGGATGTTGCCATCGCACACGCCGCCCGTTTTCGTGAAGGGAAGCGCCTGGCCCAGCGACCGCGCGACAGCGGCAGCTCGATCCGCGAGTTGCTGCGTGGCGGGTACGAGCGGCTTGGCGGGGCGGTTCCAGCGGTGGTGCACCACGACGCGCGGCAGCACATCCGCCGGCGTAGCCAGCGAAAGCAGCTTTGATTCAAGTTCAGTCGCAGCGCGCTCGTCGGCGAAGCGCACGTTGCCCCAGCACGCGGCGAAGTCGGCGACGGCGTTGGTCACGCTGCCGCCCTGCAACGGTCCGACGTTGATGATCACGCCCTCGGCGGGCCGCGGCCAGGAACCGATCTCGGCGATGATCTCGCCCAGTCGAGTCACCGCCGAAATGCCTGAGGCAAAATCACGCCCCACATGCGCAGAACGCCCGTGCACTTCAATCTTGAACTGACCGCTGCCCATGCGTTCGATGGCCAGCGCCCCGCCCGGCAGCGCGGGCTCGAGCGCCAGACCAAAGTCATGCCGCTTCGCTTCGGCTTCGAGCGCCGGATCGGAATGGAACGACCCCGTCTCTTCATCGCTGTTGAGCAGAAACGTCCAGTTGATCTTCGCGCCGCACCGGTGCAGAGCTTCGATTGCGTGCAGCGCGACGAGAATGCCGCCCTTCATATCCGCCGCGCCCGGCCCGACCGCGGTCCGGCCGTCGGGCGAGAGCGTCAGAGTGCGAAAGGCGCCGGCCGGATCGTGCACGGTGTCGATGTGCCCGGCCAGCAGCAGGCGCGGCAGCGCATCGCTCACATGATGCCGGGCGACGACTGTCACGGGCGGGTGGGTTGTTTGCGGTCGCGGCACGACATCGATCCATGCCGGTCGCGCGGCGCCGGGGATGCGGTCGATCGAGTGAGTGAGCGCGGCGAGCCGCGCCGTGAGCGCATCCCGGTACTGGTTCAATCCGGGTTCATGTCCTTTTCCCGTCGGAATCGCCACGTGCGCGGCGAGTTCATTCAGCATCGCCTCGCCGTGGCTGGCGAGTTCATTATGCACACGTTGCTGCAAGTCGGTCAGCGACATAAGCACCCGGCAAAAGTCACAAAGCCATCAACTCACCGCTTGATCACTCTTCCCACGTTCCATTGAACACTTCCTCGGCCGGCCCGGTCTTGTAGACGCGATGATCGCCGGTGCGCCACTCCATGCGCAGATCGCCTCCGGGCAGGTGCATGAGAATGCTGCGTTCGGTGCGGCTGCGCAGCACGCAGGCCACGCACACCGCCGCGGCTCCGGTGCCGCACGCCATGGTGATTCCGCTGCCGCGTTCCCAGGTTCGCATGCGCACCTCGGTCCGCGAAATGCACTGCACGAAGTGCACGTTGACGCGATCTGGAAACGCCGGGTGATTCTCCACCAGCGGCCCGATCGCCTCCAGGTTGATGGCGTTGACATCCGGGTGGAAGAACACGGCGTGCGGGTTGCCCATGCTCACGAACGTGCCCTCGAGCGTCTTGGGCGGGTCGGTCGCGCGACGCCCTTGCGACTTGATGCTCAGCCGGTGCACGCCGCCGGCGTCACCGACTTCCTCGAGCTCTTCCGCGTTGACGGGGATGCGCGGCAGATCGAGGATCGGTTCGCCCATGTCCACCGTGGCGCTGAAGACTCGGCCGTTGTCCATCGTGTAGTCGATCGACTTCACGCCCGATTTGGTCTCAACCAGCAGCGGCCGCGCGTTGACGGAGACCAGCGCATGTTCGACGGCGAACTTGGCGACACAGCGGATGCCGTTGCCGCACATGGCGCCTTCTGAGCCGTCGGCGTTGAACATGATCATCCGCACGGCATCGGTGAGGCCGCTCTCGCTCGTCGGCCGGGCGATGACGATGAGCCCGTCAGAGCCGATGCCTTTGTGCCGGTCGCTGATGCGCCGGGCCAGCTCGGGCAGATCGGTCCGTTCGGCGATTGCGGGTTCGCTGACGGCATCCAGGTAGACGTAGTCGTTTCCGATGCCGTGCATTTTCGTGAACTTGAGCACGATTAGATCATCCCTCCGTGGCAGCGAGGTGCGCTTTCAGGATACGGATCAGAGCATCTTCAGGCGCGTGAGCAGAGCGCGGATCGCAGCGGCCGTCTGCTCGGTCCCCTCTGTCATCGGCAAACGCAGCGTGCCGCTGTCGCGCCCGAGCAAACGCATGGCCGTCTTGATCGGAATCGGGTTCGTTTCGAGCGAGAGAAGACTGCGGCAGACGTCAAAGAGCTCGAAGTGGATGTCGCGGGCCTGGCTCCACTGCCCGCCGTTGCACGCATCGCACAGGTCCTGAACGCGCCGGGGCAGGATGTTGGACACCACGCTCACCACGCCGGTGGCGCCGATGCTGCAGAAGGGCAGCGTCATCGAATCATCGCCCGAGAGAATCGTGATGTCGCACATCGCCGCGATCGAACTGGCCGAATCCATCGAGCCCGTCGCCTCTTTCACGGCGGCGATGTTCGGGTGCTCACACAGCCGGGCGATGGTCTCGGGCTGCAGGGCCACACCGGTGCGGCCAGGGATGTTGTAGAGCACGACGGGCAAATCGGTGGATTCGGCCACGGCCAGGAAGTGCCGGCGCATGCCTTCCTGCGTCGGCTTGGTGTAGTAGGGATTCACGCTCAGACCGGCGTCGGCGCCCAGCGCCGCGGCCCGCTTCTGCAGGTCCACCGCGTGGTGCGTGTTGTTGGATCCCGTGCCGGCGATCACCGTCAGTCCGAGGGGGCGGGCGATCTCCACCGTCGCGGCGACCACCTTCTCCCACTCGGCCTCACTGAGCGTGGGCGACTCGCCCGTCGTGCCGCAGGGAACGACGCCCGACACGCCGCCTTTCGCCTGGAACTCGACCTGCCGGCGCAGCGCGGCAAGATCAACCTGGCCGTCGCCGCCAAACGGAGTCACGATCGCGGTGTAACAACCGGCAAAGTTCATAGCGCTGCTCCGGCGATTCTGAAGTGCCTTGCAATCTGATTCATCTCTTGGTGTTTCCTTTGTGCCCTTCGTGGCCTGGTGGTGAGTGTTGCGGGTCGATACCTCGAGCGGCTTCGACGATCAGCCGCTTCATTTCCCGCACGGCTTCGCGCATGCCGTCGAAGATCGCCCGGCTCACGATGCTGTGTCCGATGTGCAGTTCGCACACGCCCGGCAGGGCGGCGATCGGCCCGACGTTGCGGTAGTTCAGGCCATGCCCGGCGTTGAACTGCATGCCGGCGCTCTGAATGAGTCGGCCCGCTTCCGCCACGCGCTCCAGTTCCCGAGCCACTTCCGGCAGGGTGACGTCGTGCAGGCGGTTGAATGCGATGGCGTAGGGCCCGGTGTGGACCTCGCACACTTCGAAACCACACTCGCGCGCGGCGTCGATCTGGCTGGCCTGGGCGTCGATGAAGGCGCTGGCGCGAATGCCATGCGATGCAAATTTCGCAACCACTTCGCGCATCCGGCTTTTTTGTCCCGCGACATCGAGGCCGCCCTCGGTCGTCACTTCATCACGACGCTCGGGTACGAGCATGGCCATCGCCGGCTTGATCGCACACGCAAAATCGACAATGGGTTCCACGGCGGCGAGTTCGAAGTTCAGCGGACCCTGCACGACCTCTTTGAGCCGCTCGATGTCGCGGTCCTGCATGTGCCGGCGGTCTTCGCGGAGGTGAAAGGTGATGCCATCGGCCCCGCCCAGCAGCGCCTGCACCGCGGCCCAGACGGGGTCGGGTTCGACGCCGCGCCTCGCCTGACGCACCGTGGCCACGTGATCGATATTGACGCCCAGTTCAACCATGCCGCCATACGGTATTCGGCTGCCGGTGCGGACACCAGCGCGCACCGCTTCAGAGGGCGCGGATTCATTCTTCCGGTGCGCCGGAAGTGCCTATCGTGAAGGGTGAGATGCCGCGGACGCGCGGCAGCGGGGGATCAGCGACCGGGGCGCACGCTCCGCGGGGGGTGACCGGGCCATGTCAGACGCATTCCGCCAGCGACTCGACCGACTCCACCACGACATCGTCCAGCAGGGCCAGCGCGTCGAAGCAATGGTCGAGCGGGCCTTCGAGTCCGTCTTCGACGCCGACCGCGCCAAGGCCGAGCAGGTCATCAAGGACGACGACCTCATTGACCGCGTGGACATCGAAATCGAAAAGGCGGCCGTCGAGCTGCTGGCGCTGGGAGACAGTAACGCGACGCAGTTGCGCATGGTGCTCACGATCGTGAAGGTGAACAACGAACTGGAGCGCATCGCCGACCTCGGCGCCGGCGTGGCGGAACTGGTCGTGCTGGTCTCCCGGTGCAAGGAAGCGTTTCCGCCGACACTGCGGGTGACGGTCAACAGCGTGATCGGCATGATCCGCGACGCGAACATGTCGATGCGCGATCTCGATTCGAGCCGGGCCCGCCAGGTGCTCGCCAGCGACGATCTGGTCGAGAAGTTCAGCCGCACCCTCCTGCGCGAGGTGCAGGAAGAACTCTCCCGGGGCGCCTGCACCGTCGACTTCGCCTCCGCTTTCTGGACCATCGGCAACGCCATCGAGCGCATGGCCGACCACACGACCAACATCGCCGAGCAGGTCATCTACGTCGAGTCCGGCCAGATCGTCCGGCACCTCAGCGCCGGCTGGTCCGAGCCGATGCCGGCCTGAACCGAATGCATCTCAGACTGCGCGAGTCGATTCCCGGTAGCCGCGCCGCCGTGCCGCGCATTCAATGCAGTCGCACGGTGACCTCAGAGCGGATGGACGAGAGATGAAGGACATGGACGCATTGCGGGCGCAACTCGAGGAAGTGGGGCAGGAACACCTTCTGCGCTTCTGGAACGAGCTGGACCATCGCCGGCAGGCTCAACTTGCTGCGCAGATCGAAGCGCTCGAGTTCGATCGCCTGCGCGAGTGGGTCGAGCAGTACGTGCTGCGCAAGCCGGAGTTTGAACTGCCCGAGCGGATCGAGCCGCCCGTCTGGTATCCGCGCGATGCCGGCAACCCGAGGCGGCCGTACGACGCGGCCAGTTTCCGCACCGTCGGCGAGGACCTCGTCCGCCAGGGCAAGGTCGCCGCGTTCTGCGTCGCCGGCGGTCAGGGCACGCGGCTGGGCTGGGACGGGCCCAAAGGCACCTATCCCGCCACGCCCATCACGCGCAAGCCGCTCTTTCAGCTGTTCGCCGAGCAGTTGCTCGCGGCGGGGAGGCGGTGGGGAAGGGCCATTCCGCTGTACGTCATGACGAGCCCGCTCAACCACGAGCCGACGGTCGAGTTCTTTGCGCAGCGCGACTATTTCGGCCTGGGGCGCGAAGACATCATGTTCTTCCAGCAGGGCGTCATGCCGAGTTTCGATCGCGACAGCGGCCGCATCCTGCTGGCGGCAAAGGATGAACTGGCCGTAAACCCCGACGGGCACGGCGGCTCGCTCCGCGCGCTCTATCGCAGCGGCGCCATCGATGACATGCTCAAGCGAGGCGTCGAGCACATCAGTTACATCCAGGTGGACAACCCGCACGTGCGCGTCATCGATCCGCTCTTCATCGGCCTGCACGCCGCCGCGGAAGATTCATCCGGCGAGATGAGCAGCAAGATGCTTCCCAAGACCGGGCCCTTTGAGAAGCTTGGCAACTTCTGCCGCGTGAATGGCCGCACCACGATCATCGAGTATTCCGACCTGCCCGATGAACTCGCCGAGCAGCGCGATGAGCGCGGCGAGCTGCGCTTCGGCGCCGGCTCGCTGGCCATTCACTGCATCGGCGTCGAGTTCGTCAGGCGGCTCAATACCGATCCCGCTGGATTCGCACTGCCCTTCCACCGCGCCGACAAGAAGATCCCGCACGTCGATCTCGACACCGGCCAACTCGTCGAGCCGGCCGAGCCCAACGGCGTGAAACTCGAAACCTTTGTCTTCGATGCGCTTCCGCTGTGCGAAGCGTCGATCATCCTCGAGACCGACCGCGTCGAAGAGTTCGCGCCGATCAAGAATCTCAGCGGCGTCGATTCGGCCGAGTCGAGCCGGGCGCTGCAG
Source organism: Phycisphaerales bacterium (assembly GCA_020852515.1). Classification (NCBI taxonomy): domain Bacteria; kingdom Pseudomonadati; phylum Planctomycetota; class Phycisphaerae; order Phycisphaerales; species Phycisphaerales bacterium. Next base: position 286,670 of record JADZAS010000002.1, on the reverse strand, counting down.
ATCGAGCGGGCCGCGCGCTGGCTTGAGGCGGCGGGCGTCAAGGCGCCGCGCAACGACAAGGGCGCATGCACAGCCGTGATCGAAATCAGCCCGCTCACCGCGCTCGAAGCGGCGGATCTTCAGAACGTGAAGGACCTGCCGGCGACGATCGCGCCGGGCGCCGAGGTGCTGCTGTAACGGCTGCTGTCGTGCTTGCCGCTACTTTCGCGGAGCATCCGCCATCGCTTCTTCGAGCATGCGAATGATTTCCAGCCGGGGGTCGTACGGATAGGCTGTCTCCCGGCGTTTGACGTAGCCAAGAGCGTTCATGCCGGCGTTATCCTGTGCCTTCGGATCGGCGCCCGCTGCCAGCAGCCGACGCACGGCTTCCGTGATGCCGTTGCCGGCGCTGGACATGAGTGCCGTGCTGCCGTCGTCGGCGGTGGCGTTGACATCCACGCCCAGACTCAGCGCGAGGTCGGCCATCTCGGGCGTGCTCGCCCAGACGCCCCAGAAGAGAATCGTCTCGCCGCGGCTGTTTCGCGCAGTGGGGTCGAGTCCTTGCGCGAGCATGTAGCGAGCCATCTCCACGTTGCCGGTAGTGAACGCCATGTGGAGGATGTCGCCGTAGGGCGACTGCGTAATCGGCACGCCCAGTTCGGCTAGGTACTGCACGAGTTCAAGATCGCCCGCGGCTGCGGCCGCCGAGGTGAATTCGGCTGCGATCGTGGCGATGTCGCATCCGCGATCGGCGAGTTCGCGGAGTTCCGCGAGTCGGCGGTACTTGATCATCCAGAGGACGATCAATCGCACATCTTTCTCATCTTCAAGCAGTTCGGGCGCGCGGTCGAGCAGGATGCGGAGCAAGTCGAGATCGCCCGGCGGGCGCGCGCCGGTCCAGTACAGCAGCGAGACGCCGCCGACTTTGCGGTGCACATCGGCGCCGGCGTCGAGCAGGGCGATGGCCGCCTGCCGGCGCGGCGCGCCCTGCATAATCGCGCACGCCAGCGGGGAGAGGTCATCGCCGCTGATCGCCTCCAGGTCCGCCCCGGCCGCGAGCAGCAGTTGGATCGAATCCACATCGCCTCGCCACGCCGCCCAGTGCAGCGCCGTCTGCCGCTTCGAGTCGACCGCTTGCACGTCGGCGCCGGCGTCGATGAGGCGCTGGATCACATCGGACCGGCCCCGCCGCGCCGCCCACATGAGCGGCGTGAGATCGGTGTAGTCCCACGGCCCGTCGTGGCACGGCGCGTTCACATCCGCCCCGGCCGCAAGCAGATCCGTCACCGCCTCGACATCGCCATCGCGCGCTGCCGCGTGAAGCAGGTCAAGGCGCGGCCGGCCGGCGGATTTCCACACCGCGAGCAGCACCATCGCGCTCAGGGCCAGCGCCGCACCAGAGAGCGGCAGCAGCGCGAAGCGCTTCGAGGCGAGCGAGGGCCGCTCGCCGCGCGCAAAGCCGCACTCGGAGCAGAGCGGCTGGTTTGTTTCGCGCAGGTCGTAGCCGCACGACACGCACCGGCCGCAGCGGGTGCGATGCCGATGACGCATCGCTCGAAACGCGACGGCCAGCGCCGTGAGCAGCGCCAGCCCGCCCGTCCACGCCAGCACCGTGGCCGCGAAGGCGCGCGGCTCGATCGTGCACGGCAGGGCGCGATGCAGTTCGAAATGCCCCTGCATTCCGCCGACGCGAGACATCGAATCGGGCATGGGTTCGATGGGAACGCCGCCGCGCAACTCGTGGTCACCATCGAACACCACCGGCCCCCGGCCGATCGTGCGAAACGACACACACGGCCAGGGCCAGCCGCGCACTTCTTCGTTGACCGAAGTCACGCCTTCGTCGCCGCGCACGGCTCGCTCGATCCACGGCTGCGCGTCGATCATACGATCGAAGCGGGGGTCATCAAAGACGTGGGCGGATCGCAGCACCGTCGCCACGCCTCGATACTCGTTGACCGACCAGCCGTTCCAGTTCCCGAACGGCTGCTGGTAGATCGCCGGCTGCAGCGCCGGCAGCGCTGCGACGAGCCAGGCGCCCAGCACGGTCAGGGCAGCGCCCAGCGCCAGGTGCGCCAGGATGATTGCGAGCCAGATTGAGCAGCGGCTTCGCCGGAGAGTCATGAGGTCACCACCTCGGGCATGATACTCACCGGCGAAGCCGCGATAGCGCTGCGCGCGGCCGGGGCGTCAGTTGATCTGCACGACGTTGGTCGTGCCGCAGGTCGCTCCGTCGATCGCCTGGAGGTACTTGCCGCAGGCGGCCGTGCCGACGCTTCCCGTCAGCGTCAGCCGGCCGTTGGCGTCGGCGCGGCGGATGGCCACGACGCGCGGCGCCTGCGGGCCGATTCCCAGCATCGTTCCCTCGCAGGGCCCGCCGGGCAGTGTGTAGGACCCGGTCTGGAAGCCGATCAGGATCGCGATGATGCCGTTGGGCGTGGCGCCAACCACTTCGAGCGATTGCGAGCCGGGGCACTCACCTCCGATGCGCAGGCGCAGCGCGCTGCTCGGCTGGCCTTCGATGCGCCGCGCCGGCGTGCCGCGGCCGCGGAAGTTGTGCTCGATCCACACCGTCGAGTTCCACAGGCCGTAGTACCCGTTGCCGTGGGCCAGCCAGCCGTCGCGCACGTGTGCGTGATTGCCCTCGGGCGGATTGAGATCGAGCACGGAGAGCGACCAGAACCAGCCGCCGTCGGTCTCGTCGAGCGGCTGCACGTCCATCCACCAGTCCCCGGCGTCGAGCACGATGTTGGCGCCGCTCAAGTCCAGCGTGTAGCGATAGGTCTCGAAATTGGCGAACTGCCCCTTGTACTCGCGGGTGAACTGCGTCACCGTCGCTTCGGCGTACAGCGCCTCGGCCGGCTTGAGGCCATCGCTCTCGTAGAACTGAATCCAGAATCCCTCATCGGGCCCATCGCTGGCGAAGTACGACTGGCAATCAACGATGACGGTGTTGATCTGGTGCGCCACGTCAAGGTGGAAGTCATCGGCCAACTGGCTGTCCACTGTGCCCAGAGACGGGAACGCCTCCGCGCCGCCGATCGCGTTGCCGATCCCGGCGTTGGCGGCCTGCTCGTCGGTGATCCAGAGCGTGTCGTAGAGCACTTCACCCTGTGGATTGGCTTGCCCCGGCGCGGCGACGGGAGCGAGCCGGCTGGTTGAGGCGTCGAATACCACTCCCGCCGGGTTCTGGGCAGAGAGTGCGGCGGTCAGGCAAAGCGGTGCTGCGGCGCCGAACAGGGCGGTCCAAAAACGGCTCATCGGGTCTCTCCTCCTGACGGGTCAGACTACGCGGGCCGCCACGCTGCGGCTCGACACCGGGCAGTATGACGGAAAGCCGTGCGGATGTCAAGCCTGTTCGACCGTGTTCGAGGTTGCTCACCGCTTTCGAGGCATGGCTGTGCCCGGTGGTGGTAGAATCATGGCATGGCGTCCAGCCGCAGGAGTTCTGAGACGGACCACGCGAGCCGCAGCGCGGCCGGGGCCGCGGCGCGCGCGGTGCGTTGCGTCCTGCTGGCCCAGCACGGTCGCCCGCCAGAGTCGCTTCTGGACTCCTTTCATGCCCGCGGCGTCGAAGTGAGCATCGAAGCCGAGCCGGTGCTGGCTTTGGCGGCGCTGGGGGCGGCGATCGTGGAGCACCGTCAGCAGGCGGCGCGGCAGAGCACTTTCCACGCGACGGGCCAGTCGAGCGCCCTGCACCCGACGCTCATTCTCGTCGTCGTCGAGCCGCCCCGGTGGGATGACTTTGACGACCTGGCCGCGTGCGTCGAGCGCACCATGCCGCAGGTCACCGTCGCGGTGTACAGCACGCAGTCCGGCGCTGGCCTGGAGGTGCTGCGGCGCGGTCAAACGGCGGAGCGTTCTGCGGCAGCGCCCGCCCGGGAAACAGAGTCGAACGGCCGCGCGCGAGGCGCCCGCCCGCCGCTTCGTCTGGCCGATGCGCCCGCTCCGCTCGTGCCGCGTGCTGAGCGAGCCGCTGGTTCGCCTTTCGATGAAGAAGATGCGCTCGATTCGCAGCCGGAGCACGAAGCGCTGATCACACAGGCTGAACTGGCCATGCTGCTCGGCGATGACCCCGGACCGGAGCCGGCGCGCGGGGAGCACAGGTCGTGAGCGAATCCCAACTCACCAACGGCGCAGCAGGATCGCGCGCAGAGGCTGACCGGCGCCGGCGAGCGCCGCGCGGCCGCATCATCGTGCTCGGCGATGAGCAGCTGGTTGAATCGGTCGCGCGTTCGACGCAGCGGCCCACGACGCTCGCGCACCACATGTACGACGTCATTGGCGAACTGGTGCAGACAGGCGTACTTGATGCGCCCGACGCCATCGTGGCCTCCATTGAGACCCTGGGCGCTCGCGCGGAACCGTTCGTGCAGGCCGTGCGCCGCATCGATCCCAACGTGGAACTGGTGGGCGTGGTGAGCAACGGCGCTGCGGGCCTGGAATCGACGATCGGTTTTGATGCGCTGCTTCGATCGCCGCTTGAACCTGAGGCGCTCGAGCGCGCCATTGCCGGGCAGGCGATTACGGCGGCGCGTCCGGATGGTGGCGTTGACGCGAAGGACCGCCAGAGAGCCGCGGCGTCCAATTCAGTTGCGTGCGCTTCGACTGCCCCCGCCGGGCCGCTCGGAGATGTGGACCTCGTGGCGGCGCTGCTGCGCCAGCCCGAACAAGTGCGAGCGATGGCGCTGCGACTCGTGGAGCAGGAAACGGGCTGGAGTGGGCTGCGCATCGACGCCGCCGCATCGCACACGGCGGCGTGTGCTGAGATCTGCACTGCAGCCGAAGGCGACCGCCAGGTGTCGTATGGATGGCTCGTGGCCGCGGCGGAGACGGCTTCTGCAGCGCCCACTGCCGAGGGCCTCAGGCCCTGGGCCGACTGGCTCGGTCACTGGCTGCACCTCGAGCGCTCCATGCGCGACCTGCGCGAAAAGGCGTACACCGACCAGTTGACCGGCGCCTACAACCGCCGCTTCTTCGAGCAGTACATGGACAAGGCCCTGGACGACGCACGGGCCCAGCGCCAGTGCGTGAGCCTGCTGCTTTTTGACATCGACGACTTCAAGCATTACAACGATGCCTACGGCCATGCGGCCGGCGATGAGATTCTCGTCGAAACCGTGAAACTCCTTCGCAGCGTGATCCGGCCCAACGACCGCGTCTGCCGCATCGGCGGCGATGAGTTCGTCGTCATCTTTCACGATCCGCAGGGCCAGCGCGAGCGCGGGTCGAGTCATCCTGATGACATTCAGACGATCGCCCGCCGCTTCCAGCAGCAGATCTGCCAGCACCGCTTCCCCAAACTCTCCGCCGAGGCGCGCGGCACGCTGACGATCTCGGGCGGCCTGGCCACGTTTCCGTGGGACGGCGGCGAGGTGGCCTCGCTGCTCGAACAAGCCGACCGCAACGCCCTCGCCTCCAAGCGCAGCGGCAAGAACGCCATCACGTTCGGGCCGGGGGTGACGGATATTGGCCCCGCAGGCGTCCCATCAGAATCTCCAGCGAACTGAGCATCAGGGAGCCCCAATTCTCAAGCGGCGCATCGCTGCGAACGACTTCGAAGCCGCGCAGCGTCGCAACTTAGGGCAATCGCGGCATCGATCTGCGCCGCATCAACAGGACCGACCGGTTGACCGGGCAGAATCGACCGAATTGTGACACTGATGTGACAGTCCACTGCACCCCGTTGGTATGAATTGGAAGATGCAGATTCTCGGCCGATTCCGGCTTGCCTGGCGCATCGGACTCGCCTCGATGCTGGTACTTTGCTCGGTGCGCTGGGTCTTTGGGCAAGTGGATGCTCTACGAGACCCAGACTCGTACTGGATTCTGCGCTCGGAGAACACACGACTGCCCACCGGCGAGGTGCTCTTCACGCCTGGCGAACCGCACCAGTTGATCGGTTCAGTCGATGGCGCTGCTATCAATGTCTGGGCCGCCATTACCACGTTCTGGCCGGAAGCGGTCGGTGTCCTGCTTTTCGTGCCCGGGCCCGCTTTGTACTTCATCTACGTCAGGCGAAAGCGTCGAAATCGCACGAAGCAGTACTGCCGTCGATGTCGCTATGAGATGCCCGATCCACCCGCTCCGATTCCGGCAACGTGCAGCGAGTGCGGCGCTGATCTGACGCAGGCGCGGGCGCTCTGCTGCGGCGAGCGAATGTGGGTGGCGGCGATGTTTCCTGCGGCCGGACTCGTGTTGGCCGCCGTGCTCTATGGCGCGCTGCTGCGTCACCAGTCCCGCGTCGTGCCATTCAACGACGCTTTCGATTGGCCGTCATTGGAGTTGTATCGCTATGCGTTGCGCAAGCAGTGGAACGGCAGATACCTCTGCACCGGCTCGTATCCGTTCGTGCGTGAGGTCGATCTCTGCACCGGCAACATCACTCGTCTTTACGGACCGTTCGCGTACCGGGTCGCTCTTGTTGAGCTGGATGCGCAGGCCGGCAGACTCGACATCTACGAATCGGTGTCGCGAATGTCGCGCACGCTTCGGCTGCATGAATCGATCCCACTCCGGGCGCAGCCGGTCAGCACTCCACCACAGCACGCGCCGATCGATGCCGGCCAGCCTTCGACTTCCGCTGCCGAGGCTCGCGACCGCGTCTTTCGAGCGCTTGAAGTGCGCGGCGTCGCGCTGCAACACGGTCGTGACAGCATCACTGCTGCGATCGTCACAGCCGATGGGACGCGAGTCTATTACGGCACGGAGGAGAGCGAGATGGTCCTCACGCTTGAGTTGGAAGACGGGTCTTCGCGGCCGGAGGAGATTGAAGGGTCCTCAATGGGCGCTTGTCGAGTACTGGTGATGAGCCCAGACGAACGGCTCCTCCTGGCGATGTGCCCGGGCCGGCCGCAAGTGGCGCTTCCCTTCTTCTGGAACGGAACATGGAATGCCCCGGGCTCGGTGCTCGTCATCGACACTCAATCAGCCAACGTTGTTTTGGCCGAGCCGTTCCCGACGGCCAGTGTCGAGACGTCTCCAAGCCCTTCACCCGATGGTGCGTATCTGGTGTTCCCAATGCTCGGCGCCACCGGCTACTGCGTGCTCGATCTCAACACGATCGCCCAGCACGCCGGGTCCAGCTGGAGTTTGGGCGAATGAGCAGGGTGTGGGGCCGATTGGCGCCAGCAGCTGCCTCCTCCGCCTAAATAACAGCAATCAAAGAACTTGTAGACGTACAGGCAGTTCGCCCGGCCGGCCCGGCGGTGGCTTCGATCAGGGCCATTTCCCCGATTGATATTGAGACTCAGTCTCAATACATTTGTGCGTCATTGATCCGTCGATCTGAACCCTCCAAAGGAGCCGCTCATGTCGCACTCGCCGACGCCCCGCCGGATGGCCGCATTCACCCTCGTCGAGTTGCTCGTGGTCATCTCGATCATCGCGCTGCTCATCGGCCTGCTGCTACCAGCGCTGGGTGTGGCGCGGGATGCGGGCCGGGCTGCAGTCAATCTCTCCAATGTGCGATCGCTGGGTCAGGGGCTGCATCACTATCTCAACGAGTGGGAGGCGCTTGTGCCCGTCCGCCTGCCTCCCGGCGAGCGTCATCGCAAGACCGAGCGCCTCGAGGCGCGCTGGCAGTGGTTCATCGGCGACTACGTCGGCTATCCGTTCAAGCCGACCAGCGATGCCGAGCGCGACATCATCACCAGCGGCGCGGCGCTGCCGCGCGTGGACAACGCGGTCTTCCTCGATCCCAGCCACACGCTTGCGGATCTTGGCGGCAGCAGCGGCAGCGTGGACGCGATGCGCAACGGATCCTACGGCTACAACTACCAGTACCTCGGCAACAGCCGTGTGGACAATCCCAACCCGGTGTACGACAACTTCCCCGTTCGCCTCTCGCGCATCAAGACGTGGGATCGCACGATCTGCATCGCCAACAGCCTGGGCAACCAGAGCATTTTTGCCGACAGCGGCACGCGCGGCGAACACGCCTACACCCTCGATCCGCCGCGCCTCGACACGCGGCACAACAACGCGCAGCGCTTCGCCCAGAGCAGCGGCATGTCGCCCGCTGAAGCGAGACACCAGCGCAAGGCAGGCGTCGCCTTTCTCGACGGACACGCAGCGAACATGAGCCTGGCCGAACTCGGCTACGTGGTCATCGACGAGCAGCGCAACCAGGTCGAACACAATCGCGGTGACAACTCGCTGTGGAACGGCCTCGGGACCGATCCGGAGCCGAGCCGATGAAGACGCGTGCGGGCATGGGGCGCGGTGTTTCGGTTGGTCTCATCCTCGCGATGAGGCGCTCCTACACTCCGCCTCATGCCTGATCCTGCATCGATCGAACTTCCCCGCGTCGAACTCTTCACCGACGGCGCCTGCAGCGGCAATCCCGGGCCCGGGGGCTGGGCGTACATCCTCCGCCATCCCGCCAGCGGGACCGAGCGCGAAGCCAGCGGCGGCGAAAAGGCCACGACCAACAACCGCATGGAACTCATTGCCGCGATCGAGGGCCTGCGCGCGATCAAGAAGCCCAGCGTCGTCGATCTCTACTCCGACAGCCAGTACGTCATCAACGGGCTCAAGGAGTGGGTCGCCGGCTGGAAGCGCCAGGGCTGGACGCGCGGCAGGAAGCGCGAGCCTGTGCAGAACGTGGACCTCTGGAAGACGCTCGACGACCTGCGCAACGCCCACACCGTGCGCCTGCACTGGGTGCGCGGCCACAGTGAACATCCCGAGAACGAACGCTGCGACCAGCTCGCCGTCGCCGCGATCGAGCAGTTCAGGTAGCGGTGGCCCCAACGGCGCCGCGCTGGCCTCACCGCGCGGGCCGTGCTCAGTTTGCGGCTTGGGTGCCTTCTTGCGGCAATGATGCATTCCACACCTCGTCGCGGACGCGAGCGCGGACGAGTTCAAGAATGGTCTTTTTCCGACCTCCGAAGGGCGCTCGCGACTCGCGGCTTCCGCTGAGCAGTGAGCGTTTCGCGCTGGACGCCAGCAGCAGGTTGTAGCGCGTGACTTCCATGCGCCGCACGTGGCGCCACTCGATCCGCCGCGTGCTGAAGGGAAACCTGGCCGTCAGACCCTGCTCGTCGATGGTGAACGCGCTGGGCAGGAAGAAGCGGTTGAGTGAAATGAAGAGCACGGCGATGCTCACGACCGCCCATATCGCGCTGTCGAACGCCAGCCCCAGCGCCGCTGCGAATGCGATGATGACGATGCCGGCGATGACGGCGGCGCCCGGCCGGCGCGCTGCGGGATGGTCGCGCCAGGTCAGCAGCACGAGTGGGCTCGCGTCGCCTGGCGTCATGGAAGGCTCTTGGCCGTGCCGTTGAGCACCTCGTCAAAAAACGCCACGCCCTCTTCGAGCGTGCGGATCAGTTCCGGTCCGAGCCAGCCATGCGCCTTGCCGATGAGCAGTTCGACGCGGCCGGTGACGCCGGCCTTCGAGAGGGCGTCGGCCATGCTCGTCGCCTGTGTCCACGGCACGAGGTTGTCTTTCGTTCCCTGAAAGAGCATCATGGGCGCATCGCCACGGTTCACGTGCGCGATGGGCGAGGCAAGCTGATACGCGCCCGGTTTGTCTTCGATTGAGCCACCGATGAAGTCGCTCACGAGGCGCACGCTCTCCGCGGGGTATTCGGCGAGCAGATCCGTCGGTCCGAAGAACGCGACGACGGCCTGGACTTTGCTCGACTGCCCGGCCCAGCCGCCGTCGCCCTCCATGCCCGCGTCCGCGTCGAGGGTGCCGAGCATCATGGCCAGATGAGCGCCGGCTGAGAAGCCGATGGCGCCGATGCGCTCCGCGTCGATGCCGTATTGCTCGGCATGGGCCCGCAGAAAGCGAACAGCACACTTGGCGTCTTCAACCTGTGCCGGGAAAGTGAACTGAGGGCAGAAGCGATAACTGATCGTGGCGGCGACGTAACCCCTCGCCGCCAATTCGCGCGCCAACTCGTCGTGCATGGCACGGTTGCCAGCGCGCCACGCCCCGCCGTGGATGATCACGACGCACGGATGGATCACCTCCGGCGAGTCGGGAGGCTGGGCGAGGTTGAGTTGGAGTTCCACATCGCCGGCCCGGCCGTAGACAACGTCGGACGTCCAGAGCGTATTGGTCGGATCGGGCCGAGCCGGGGCGCTGAGAGCGGGGGGTCCACTCTGAAATCCCGCGGCGACGCCGGTCGGTGAAGCGGCAGCGAGGGTCGACGCGGCGAATACGAGTGCGGCGGTCGTGGCGGCAAAGGGCATGCGGGTTCCTCCGTTGGTGGCTCCTGCCCAGGCTGGTGCAGATGATACGGATCCTGCGCGCCGACGGACAGAAGTTCTCGGAACCGCGTGGCTCGCCGATACGTATTTATCGGTGGCTTTCGACACACGCAGCGCCGGCCGCGACGGCCTCGGCGAGTGGAAGCCGCATCAACTCCGCTTTCTCTCCTTCCGACTTCGATCGTGTTGTTTCAATGCGGTCGATGTCGTTTTTTTGGGCGGCGCTTCGGCTCACGTGCTGCGCTTGCGCCGCGGGCCTTTATGACCCGCCTTGCCCCGACGCGGGGTGGCGCGCGGGGCGGGTGCAGCTCGCACGGGCCGGGCGGCCTCCTGCGCAGCCCGCGCGGCGTGGTGCGCCACCTCAGCCAGTTTCTGATGCAGCAACTCGCTCTCGGGCAGCGTCATCACCTTCTCGACGAGATCCTCCACCTGCCGGTGCACAGCTCTGCCGGGATCGAACGTCTCAAGCGCCGATTCGGTCAGTGCATCCAGCGCCTGCAGGCACCAGCGGGGGGTGAACGTCTTGACGGGCTTCATCTTGGCGCGAATCGTCGTCGGGCCGACCACCGCCACGGGCAGCAGGCCCAGTTGCGTTTTCGGCTCACAGGCCAGTGCGATGACCGGCACGCCGTGTTCAAGCGCGGCCTCGTTGATTCTTCGGGCATCGGCCGCCACGCAGGGCGCGCATATGACGTAGCAACCCGCCTCCAGCGGCTTCTCACCCGTCGGCGGATCCTTCTCAAAGACGAAGAGGCGATCGGCGTCGATGGCCATAAGCCGGCGCTGCCGTCGCGCTTCCTGCAGCGGCATGGCGATGCGCGCCACCTGTTCCCACTGCTGGCGGGCAAAAGCCGACTGGAGCGCCTCGGCGGCGATTCGTTCGCACTGAAAGTAGTCGCCCGACGCGAGGGCCGCCGACGCCTGCTCCATCATCGCGTCCGCTCCCCGCGCCTGCCTCGTCCCCGGGCTCATGCTCGATCTCCCGCGTCCTGCATCGCCTCCACCCGTTGCGACAGGACCTGCACCAGCGTCTGCCAGTGATCGACGACGGGCCCCATCTCGTAGCCGATCGTGTCGGAGACGCGCGACCAGTCTTCTCCGGCGAGGGCATCGCGGATGTCGGTGAGCCGGTCGGCCAACGAAGTCAGCGCCGCGTCCACCTCGGTGGCCTGCGTGCGCAGCTTCTCGATGTCGAGCCGGATGAGCGTGCACCCGTAATCGACGCCCTGGCGCACGCTGTTCCACAGGGCCAGCGCATCTTTGAGTTCGCCCAGGGCCTCAGCCATCTGGCTTGCCTGGAACTTCTCCGCGATCGACTGATGCGCCCCGCGCAACTGGTTGAGGGCGTCGGCGACGCACTCGAGCGTGTCGGCGACGAGATTGAGCGCCGTGGTGCTCGTGCAGCGAAGCACCTCGCCTGACGGGTTGTCCGACTGGACGGCCTGCAGGTCCGGCGCGCTCAGCCGGCGATCATCAAGAAAAACGTCGGTGATGATCCGCTCCTGCGCTTCGCATGCGATTCGCACCGCGGCGAGGGCCTCGGCCGCCCCGCCGGCGATGGCTGGAAGTTCGTGATCGTCGAGGATGATTCGCATGGGGACATCATCGGCACCTCGGCGGGGCTTCGCAAGTGGCAACGTCCGTAAATCAGGCGATTGTCACACCGCCAGGGGATTAATGCTCGGGCATCGTCTCCAGCGTCATCGCGATCCTGCCGTCAGCAACCCGCAGTTCGCGAATGCGCACCCGCCGGCCATCGCTCAATCCGGCGACGGGATCGACGGCCTGGCCGTTCAGCGCCGCCTCGAGTTCCGGCAGCGAGCGGGTCACCGTCGAGAGTGACCCTGCAGCGAGCGCCAGCGGCACCGGAAGCCGGCCGGCGACGAGGCGCAGGTCGTTCAGGGCGAGAAGGCCATCTTCGCCGAGCACGGGGCGGCACTCGATGCTGTAAACCTGCCCGGCATTCCCCGAGCCGTACCGCCCTCCGAGGCGAACAAGATTGTCTTCGATGCTGACGTTGACCTCGCTGACCTGGTGAGCCCAGGACAAATTGCGGTTAGCCGCCCAAAGCGGAAGGCGCGTCGCGAACCACGCATTGATCCAGTCAGCATCCAGTTCCATGGTCCAGGTGCGCGACTCGACCGGCCGGACCTTGTGGAACGCCGTGACCACCTGGTTCTCGAGGTATTCGCCGCGGCTGATATTTTCGGTCAGTTGCGGCTGGGAGGGATTCCACCAAGCGGGCCTGGCACTCAGCAGCCGCCAGACGATGAAAACCACCGCCAGTACCAGCACGGCTGCGGCGCCAAGAGACCAGAACACGGCCCGGCGAGCGACAGAGCGGGGCTGGCTCATGCGCCTTGGAACCGCTTGACCACGAGCGTGTCGTTCTGCCCGCCGAAGCCAAAACTGTTGGACAGCGCCACGTCTACCTGCGCCTGGCGCGACCGGTTGGGCACGTAATCGAGATCGCACGCGGGGTCGGGCGTCTGCAGGTTCATGGTGGGAGGGAGCCAGCCGGTGCGAATGGCCTGCACGCAGGTGATGAGTTCCACGGCTCCAGCCGCCGCGATGAGGTGGCCCATCATCGACTTGATGGAACTGACCGGGATCTGCGGCGCCAGTTCGCCGAACACGCCCTTGACGGCGAGCGACTCGATGGAGTCGTTCTCCTGGGTGCCGGTGCCGTGTGCAGAGATGTAGTGAATGGGCGGCCGGCCGTCCGGCAGGCGCTCGTGTGGGTCGATGCCGGCGTCAACGAGCGCCTCGCGCATGGCCGCCTGTGCGCCGAGTCCTTCGGGCTGGATATCGGTGATGCGAAAGGCGTCCGCCGACGAGCCGAAGCCGATGAGTTCCGCCAGAACGTTGGCGCCGCGGTTGAGGGCGTGCTCGAGGGTCTCGATGATGATGACTCCCGAGCCTTCGCCCATGACAAATCCATCGCGCGTGAGATCAAAGGGTCGCGAGGCCGTCTGGGGCGAGTCGCGTCGGGTGCTCAGCGCGGTGAGTCGGTTGAAGCCGGTGACGCCCAGTGGATGGAGCATGGTGTGCGTGCCACCGGCAACCATCACATCCGCGTCGCCGCGCCGGATGATTTCCATGCCTTCGCCCACCGCCTGGGTCGAGGCCGCGCACGCGGTGAGGCAGTTGTACGCCGGGCCGCGCACGCCGAGTTCCTGCGAGACGTGCAGCAGGGGGAAGTTCGCCTCCTGCTCGACCTCTTCATGCATCACGATGTGCTCTCTGGCCGCCGCGATCCATGCCGCAGGATCGACTTCGGCGCCGCCGCCGGCCCTCCAGCCGGCCAGATTCGAGGCCACCGACTTTTCAAAGGCGGGCGGCCCTTCGCCGGCCCCGAAGTAGATGCCGACGCGCTTGCGATTCAGAGCGCTGTAGCGGTCCAGCCCCGACTCGCGCCACGCCTGCACCGCCGCACCCAGAGCATACTGCGAGTTCAGCCGCGCGTGCTTGTGCAACTCCGGATCGCGCAGGTAGGCGCGGTAGTCGAAGTCGCGCACTTGCGCTGCAAAGTTCGTAGGGTAGGTTGCGGCGTCGAAACGGGTGATGCGGTCCACGCCTGACTCGCCTCTGATCAGCCGTGACCACACCTCGCCGATGGAGTGCCCAAGCGGCGTGACCCAGCCCATACCCGTGATGACGACTCGTGTCTTAGCCATGGCGTTCACTTACCGCTTGTGCCGCTTGAGGACCACGGCCGTGTTCTGCCCGCCAAAACCGCTGCCGCACACGAGCACATGCTCGAGGCGCGCATCGCGCTGCCTGGTCGGCCCGGCGTCGAGCCCGTCCATCACCTCATGCGGCGCGATCCGCGCCGGCAGGGTCTGGTTGCTCACGCACAGCGCGCCCACTGCTACGTCCAGAGCCGAGGTCGCCGCGGCGCACAGGCCGATGTTGGGCTTCGTGGTGACCAGAGGGATCTTCGGGAGATTGAGGCCGAACACCGTGCGCAGCGCCGCCGCCTCGGCCGCGTCGTAGTCGCCCTGGCCGCAGCCAAGGGGCACAATCGCGTCGATGGCATCTGCCTTCACGCGCGCATCGCCCAGCGACTGTTCAATCGCGATCGCCAGCCCGTCGCCGCTTGCGTCAGGCTTGGGCGGGCACTGGCTCATATCCGCCGACTGCGTGGCGCCGAAGCCGACGATCTCGGCGTAGACGCGCGCGCCACGGCGCTGAGCTGTTTCGATCGACTCGACCATCAGGATGGCAGCGCCTTCGCCAGGGAGCGAGCCGATGGCGTCCTTGCCGAAGGGGCGCACGACGCCGGTCGGATCCATATTCGGCGTGGTGTCGGCGATCATGCTGGTGTAGTGCTGCCTGAGCAGGCCGAGCATGTTGATCTTGCTCTCCGCTCCGCCCGAGAAGCACACATCCGCGTCGCCGCGCTCGATGACGCGACGCGACTCGCCGATGCTCAGCGCCCCCGACGCCTCGCCGCAGGTGATGGTGTTGCTGGGCCCGCGACAGTCGTGGATGATCGTCACGTGGCACGCCAGCATGTTCGGCAGGTACTTGAGCAGCCAGAGGGGAGTGAGTTCGTTCATCCCGGCGCTGCCCCAGCGCTTCATGTCAAAGGCGCCGCTCTCGTCGCAGCCCCTGGCAAACGCCGTGGTCAGTTCATTGATCTCCGCCACGATCAGACCCGAGCCGATCTGGCATCCCACGCGGCTGGGGGCAAAGGTCGGCTCGCCGCCGTCGGTGATGCCCTTGGTGATCATCTTCGCGTCGGCGATCGCCTTGGCCGCCCCAATCACCGCCAGTTCGACATCCCGGCACATGACCTTGATGGCCTTGCGGTAGTTCTTGGGTACGAAGTCTCGGACCGTCACGGCCGCATCCACCTCGGCCGCGAAGTTCACCGGAAACGCCGTGGCGTCGAACTGCCGAATCGGCCCGATCGCCGACCGACCGGCCAGCAACCCCTCCCAGAGCGCCTCGCCGCCGATTCCAAGGCCCGTAACGACCCCAAGACCCGTGATTCCAACCGCACGCGACATGAGCCAAGGATAGCGCGGTTCGTCGTGATTGGGACTCCGTCAGGAGCGATCGCGATCGGCGGGAAGACAGGCCTGTACAATGACTGGCCAGCGTCCAAACGCGGCGCTCCGCCATTCGCGCCGGAGTCCGTCGAGGCGAAGGTGAAGGGGAAGGGGCGCACGCCGAGTGCGGAGATGAGAATGAACGCGGATCGCGAACCTGCCGCCGATGATCTCCTTCCCGAGCGACATCCGTTGATTGATGCTGCCATGTTCTTCGATGCAAATGCGGTTGATGCCTTGCTCGCCGCCGGCGCGGATCCACACGTTACCGACGAGCGTGGCGTTACAGCCCTGCATGCCGCGGCCTGGATGGGCGATGGTAACGGCGATGAAGAGTGCGAACTAACGCGACGGATCATCGAGTCGCTTCTGCGAGCCGGAGCTGATCCGAACGCTCGTCAAGCGCACGGGTACACGCCGCTGCACTACGCGGTAGAAGGCGATGCGCCCAACGTAACTGCCGTCCATGCCTTGCTCAGATCGGGCGCAAATCCAAATGCGCAGGATGCGGACGGCTCGACTCCGTTGCACGGCGCGGTTGAACAGGCGGCCCGCGCGTGTGTCGATGCGCTGCTCGCCGCAGGCGCGGATTGGTCGATCTGCAACTCCGACGGCGAGTCACCCGCTGATCTGGCGCGGGTTTCCGTGACAACGTGGGAAGAAACTGTGAGACGGGGTCCGATGGACCTTAGTGACTACGGCATTTCGACCGTAGACAACCCTCTGCTGAGCGACGAAGCCATCCGGGGCGCTTTCGCACGATGCCTCGACGATGCGCGAGCGATCCTCGAACGCGCCGCAAGCGACTCGGAACTCGGAAGACGACCCTAGCGACAAGAGATTGAAACTATCATGCTCGGCTGCCGCCGCCGGAGCCGCAGTCGAACACGACGCGTACCGCATGCAAGCCATCGGCGAAGATCGGTCCGTACAATGACCATCCGGAGTCAAGGCGCGGTGGAGGTCGTGACGAAGCAAAGGGGAAGCAGCGGTGTTCTGGCGTAGGCGTCGCACACTCTATCTTGTCAAGGCCGACGACGAGTTGGTGTCCGGGTGCCACTGCAGAATTGCTCCCATTGCCTTCCCCGCACAGGCGGACTGCCCGTGGTGCGGCTGTGGGTGGCTATTCACGTGCCTGCGTTGCGGCCGCGCGTTTACATTTGCTCGGGCAGTCCTGATGAAGGAGTCGCTTGAAGAACTCGCCGCTCGCGAGGTGCCTCGAACCCGAAAGGTCCTCTCAATGCAAGGTGAGCTTCGTGAAGAGGCCGTCATTCCGACGGTTCAAGACTGGATCGCGGCGATGCAGCCGCTGATTGGAAACATCGAGTTGGGTAAGAGGTATGTCTATTTCGATGGGCATGCAATTCCCGTCGATGCAGGTGGGATTCGAGTGAACGGCATTCACAGGTCACATGATCTGGACTACATTCCGCAGATGCGGGCGTTGGCAGATCCGTCTGCGGAGGCGCTGCTGCACGACATCGACTACTGGACCGAGCAGGACGACTGAGTTACTTGGCCGAGTGAGTGAGCACTCTGGCGCACCGCACACCGCCGTTGTCCCGCGCGTCATCCCTCTACCATCTCCCATGAACCCCGATGAAGAAGTCTGTCTCTGCTACCACGTCACCCAGCGCAAGATCGTTGCGTATCTCAAGCGCGAAAACCCGCCCGTGGCATCGCTCATTAGCGAGTGCCTCGGCGCCGGCACCGGCTGCGGCTGGTGCATTCCCTATCTCAAGCGTCTCTATGCGATGCACGAAGCCGGCCTCGAGCCCGACCTGCTCATCTCACCCGAGCAGTACGCGAAGCAGCGGCTTGATTACCACGCGACTGGGCAGCGGCCGATTGGTGATGAAGACCCTGTCACGGACTGAGCCACGGCTCCACCTTCCAGAACCACAGCACGCGGCTGACCGAGCCCATCTTCTGCGCGCTGACGCCGTCGAGCAGCACGATGAATGCGATCCACATCGCGACCATGAGCCATCTTCGCCAGCCGGTGCAGCGCCACAGCACGAGTGAGAGCACGGGGCCCAGCGCAATGAGCGCGAGGAACGCCATGGCCAGACCTGGCCGGCGGTTCATCCACATCGCCTCGAGCAGCCCGCCTCGCAGCGGCGCTCCACCCGGATCGGCTGCGAAGATCGCCAGGCAGATCGCCTGCAGCCCGAACAGCATGGCGAGCATCATTGAACCGAGGCGCTGCCGGGCAGCGCGCGCAGCGTGTTTGCGACGTCGTGCACTCATGAACATGACTCAGAAACCATCGGCACGATTCGCCGGCGTCCGGCTGCGAGATCCTGCGCAGACCGGCAACGCGTTCGGCGCACCCCGATCAACGAAACCCTGATGATGGATCGGTCCGTTGCTTCATCGCAACACACCGATAATCCATCGCTTCGTTCACAACGTAAGCACGGTAACATTGGTGTTTGTATACACGCAAATCTCACCCGCGATCTTGAGGCTCTCCTCCGCCACGGCCTTGGCGGGCATCGAGGTGTGCGTGAGCAGGGCTCGGGCCGCGGCCTGCGCATAGGAGCCGCCGCTACCGATGGCGATGATGCCGTCGGAAGGTTCGATCACATCACCCTGGCCGGAGATCATCAGGGATTGCTTCGCGTCGGCGACGGCGAGCAGGCTCTCGAGCCGGCGCATGACACGGTCGGTGCGCCACTGCTTGGCGAGTTCGATCGCGGCCTTCATGAGGTTCTGCGGCGAGGCCTTCAGGTGGGCCTCAAATCGATCGAGCAGCGCAAACGCATCCGCCGCCGAGCCGGCGAAGCCGACGAGCACGCCGCGACTGCCGGCGCCGAGGCCGTCGAGCTTGCGAACTTTGACTGCGTTGGCCTTGGCGACCGTCTGGCCGAGCGTGACCTGACCGTCGCCGGCGATGGCGACCTGTTCATCGCGGCGCACGCACACGATGGTGGTGGCATGAAACAGGCCGCGCTGGACTTCGACGTTGCCGTGCATGGTGGTTCCTCGTCAGAGCACGAAGCGGCTCAGGTCCTCATCGGCCACGATCGACTCGAGTTGCTCGCGCACCATGGCGGCGGAAATGCGGATCTGCGTCTCGCCTCGTGCCGGCATGTCGGGCGCGTCGAAACTGATGTTCTCGAACAGGCGCTCGACGATGGTCATCAGCCGCCGGGCCCCGATGTTCTCCATCGTGGAGTTGGCGCGGGCGGCGATGTCGGCCATCGTGTCGATGGCGTCGTCATCGATCTCGATGGTCAGCCCCTCGGTCTCGAGCAGCGCCTTCTGCTGCTTGAGCAGCGAGTGGTCCGGCTCGCGCAGGATGCGCACGAAGTCATCGCGCGTCAGGCCGGCCAGTTCGACGCGGATCGGAAACCGCCCCTGCAACTCGGGCATGAGATCGCTCACCGTCGCCGAGTGAAACGCGCCGGCGGCGATGAAGAGGATGTGGTCCGTCTGCACCATGCCGTGCCGCGTGGCGACGCTCGAACCCTCCACGATCGGCAGCAGGTCGCGCTGCACGCCCTGGCGCGAGACGTCGGCGCTGCCGGTCGTGCCCTTGGAGCCGGCGGCGATCTTGTCGATCTCGTCGAGAAAGATGATGCCCGACTGCTCGGTGCGCGCGATCGCTTCGCTGATCATCAGGTCGCGGTCGATGAGTTTGTCCGTTTCCTCTTCGAGCAGAATGCGCCGCGCTTCGGTGACGCTCACCTTGCGCATCTTGTGCCGGGCAGGCATGAGCTGCTCGAGCATGCTCGACACGCCGGGATCGAGTTGATCCGGCCCCATGCCGCCGATGAGCGGCACCGACGCCGACTCGCGCACAGAGAGTTCGATCTCGCGATCGTCAAAGACTCCCTGGCGCAGACGCTCGAGCATGCGGTCGCGCGTGGTGCGGCTGGTTTCCTCGCCGCCCAGTTCGGATTCTTCAGCGCGGATGTATCCGCCCGCCGAGGGCTCGCGCCCGAGCAGGATCGACACGAGCCGCTGCTCGACCGCCTCCTGCGCCTTGACTTTGACTATCTCCGCCTGCTCGTTGCGCACCATTTTGATCGCCAGGTCGAGCAGGTCGCGGATCATCGAATCGACATCCCGGCCGTGGTAGCCGACTTCGGTGAACTTCGTCGCCTCGATTTTTATGAATGGCGCGTCGACGAGCCGGGCCAGTCGCCGGGCGATTTCCGTCTTGCCCACGCCGGTGGGGCCGACCATGATGATGTTGCGCGGCGAGACTTCGCGGGCAAGATCGCCCTGCAGCCGTTGCCGCCGCCAGCGGTTGCGCACCGCAATGGCCACGGCCCGCTTGGCATCCCTCTGGCCGATGATGTACTTGTCGAGTTCCGCGACGATCTGTCGCGGCGTGAGTTCACGTGGCGTCATGGAAATGGATCGTAGGCGCCAGGCGGCGGCGCTCCGGATGAGTCTGATTGCCGCTACGATTGCCGGCCATGGCTCAGAGCAGTGTGGACCATTTCTACCGCTCGCGAGGGCAGATCGGCGCCGATCTCATCGACGACGATCGCCGGTGCATCCAGTGCGGCTACGCGCTGCGCGGCATGCGCTTCGGCGGCGCGTGTCCCGAGTGCGGCCGGCGCATTCTCCGAGCACGCGGCGACGGGCTCAACGAAGCTCCGCCCGACGTGCTCAGGTCCCTGCGGCTGGCGCTGACGCTGGGTCTGCTCGCCTGGGCCGCCGGCATGGCGGTGTGGATGTGGTGCTACTACGGCCTGCTCATGAAGCAGGGGCTGATCCTGGCCGGCTGCCTGCTCGTGACGGCTGCGGCGGCGGTGGTGCTGCTCACGGGCGCCTGGAACCGCATCCAGGAGCCGCCGCTGCAGATGCACCGATCGCTCACGGCGATGCTGCGCCTGGTCATGGCGCTCTCGGCCTTCGGGCTCATTCTGGTTGCGCTCGTGCTCAATCCGTGGAAGCCGAGCAACTCGCCGGCGCTGATCCTGCCGGTCGTCTCGATCACCGCGTTTGCATGGGTCGGCATGCAGGCGCTGTCGTGCCTGCTGCTGGCGCGTCTCGCCGATGAGGGCGCGGAAAGCCGGCTCGCCGACCGGTTTCGCAACCTCTCGTGGGCGCTGGGGCTGTGCATCGCGTTCATCAGCCCATACGTCGCGATTCTCCAGACGATTCAGTGTCGCGCCGGCGCCGTGCCGCTGTGCTGCATGGGAGGCTACATCATCATCATCATCGGCTTCGCGTTTGCGCAGGTGTACTACGCGGTCTCGATGCTGCGGCTGCTGAGCCTCGTGCGCTGGGCAATCAGGTATCGCCACCGCTTTGAAGGAAAGACGGCCGAGATGATCGAGCGCATCGAGGCCGCCCGCCAGGCTGGCGGCCGGGAGAGCACCGCGCTCGTGCGCGAGTAGTTCGGGCAGGAATGAGAGAGCAGCCGCGTTGAACCAGGAGCAGGGCATGCCAGCAGATCAGAAAGCGCCACTGCGCGTCGGGGTCGTCGGAGTCGGCCGCATGGGCCGGCACCACGCCCGCATCTACAGCCAGATGCCCGAGGTGCGCCTCGTCGGCGTGGTCGATGCGGACGCGAACCGGTGCACCGCCATCGCCAGTGAGTATGGCGCGGCGGCGTTTGGTGACACGGGCGAACTCATCGCCGCCGGGGTCGATGCCGTAACCGTCGCCGTACCGACGCAGTATCATCTTCGCGTCGCCGAGCCGCTGCTCCGCGCCGGCGTGGCGTGCCTGATTGAAAAGCCGCTGGCGCCGGATGTCGATCAAGCCAGGCGACTGGCGGATCTGGCCGACGCGACCGGCACGATCCTGCAGGTCGGGCACATCGAGCGTTACAACCCCGCCGTTCGCGCTCTGGCCAGTCAGGACAATCTCGTGCCGCGATTCATCGAAGTGCACCGCGTAAGCCCGATGACCTTTCGCAGCGTGGACGTCGGAGTGGTGCTCGACATCATGATTCATGACTTGGACGTGCTGCTCATGCTCACCGGCTGCGAGCCGCATCGCGTGCAGGCCAGCGCCGTGGCCGTGCTGGGCGCGGCCGAGGACGTGTGCAACGCGCGGCTTGAGTTCCCCATCGGCTGCGTGGCCAACGTCACGGCGAGCCGGCTGGCGCTCAAGACCGAGCGCAAGATCCGCATCGTCGCCGACGACGCCTACGTGAGCATCGACTTTGCGCGCAAGAACGGGCTGATGATCCGGCACACAGCCAACGCCGAGCAGTTGGCGCGGGTGCGGGCCCAGCTCGCCGCCGGCCGCGATCTCTCCGATCTCGATTACACCGACCTCGTCAACATCGAGCCGCTCGAAGTGGATGATGCCGATCAGTTGCAGATGCAGCTGCGCGACTTCACGGCCGTCGTGCGCCAGGGTGGCCGGCCGCGAGTCGATGTGCACGCCGGCTTCGCCGCGGTGCGCACGGCCGAGCGCATCGTCGCCGCCGCCCGCGAGTTTGCAGCAAGCATTCCGCGGCCGTGACGTGAACTTGTCACCCAAACCCGTCCAGCCACCAGGTCACGGCGAATGAGATGAGCAGCAGCAGTGCAGCGGTGAGTTGGATCCACCGCATATGCCGGTCGATTGGTAAGGCGTCGCAGCGCTTGCCGATGAGCGAGCGGAGGTAGTCGCGCCTCCACTGGATCGAGCCGTGGCGCCAGCTGCGGCGCTGCAGCGGGATGTGATTAAGTTCAGCCACGATGAGCAGCGCTTCGCTCATCGCGCCGGCCGCCTCGGCAGTGATCGGCGCTTCGCCGCCGCCGGATCGCGTCAGGCCGCTGAGATGCTGCACCGCGAAGGCGTCGGCCTGGCGCTCGAAGCGCCGGCTCGTCCAGCCGAACGCGCCCAGCGCCATGACAATCGTCGCAACCAGTCCCAGCGGCTCAAGCCACTGCGCCGGTCGGCGGCCGCCCAACACGCGGACAACGGTGAGCGATTCGCCCCGGGGCAGATCAGAAGCGGGCTGCAGCGCCGGCTGCGCGGCGACCGGCTCGGGCGGCGCATCGAGCCACGGCTCGATGCCGCGCATGGCCAGCGTGGTGAGCAGCGCCGTCGTCGTCAGAATGGCGATGAGGCAGATCGCCAGCCAGGGAAGATGGTGCCGCCGCGCATGGCCGACTTCATGCGCCATCACCGCTTCGACCTGTCTCGTGGTCATGGTGTCGAGCAGCGCATCGGTCAGCAGGATGTAGCGCAGGCGGCCAAGGATGCCCATCACCGCGCCGTTGATCATCCCGCCGTGCGTGTTCCACACGAGCAGGCCGCGCACACCGACGCCGTGCGCGGCGCACAGATGCTCAAGCCGGCTGCGGAGATCGCCGGGCGCAAGCGGCGTGGTGTCCCAGATGCGCGTCATCAACGTCGGCGCGAAGAGGAAGATGGCGCCGGTGCCCACCGCGATGAGCCCGCCGGGCATCCAGGAAGGCTGCTGTCCCTGCATGCGAAAGTAGAACTCGACCGCTTCAGCCCAGCCCATGATGAGCATCGCCGGCAGCAACACCAGCCCGAAGTGCAGCCGCGCCTGGGACAGCACATATTGCCCGCGCGTCCAGATGGGGTAGATCGGTCGGCCGGTATCGAGGCAGCGGATGAGCGCCGCCTCGCGCAGGCGGCGGTTGATCGGGTAATAACTCCACCACGCGCCCAGGATGGCCAGCACCGGCGGGAGCACGGCCAGCGCTTCGTCGAGCGCGATCCAGTCGCCGATGATTCCTCGACTGGCGCCGACCACGTCGAGCACGATGACGTTGAATGCGTGCGCTGCGGCGGCCAACCACGTGCACGCCGCCAGCAACCGATCCGCCAGCAGCACGGCTCGCCATGAGCCGCGCCGCTCCATCGCGCGTCGGCAGAGGCGAAAGGCAATCCAGGCGGCGCCGACAATCGCCGCCGGGCCCGCCAGGCTCCACAGCACGCGCTGCTGGTCAGTGAGCTCGGGCTTCCAGGGCGACCACCCGGCGGCATCCTGCGACAGATACACCAGCGCGACGATCAGGAGCGTGATGACCTGCACGTGACACGAACCTCCGGTGAATCATTGACGCGCCAGCGCCATCTGCGCTGCGGCTAATCCTGATTCATCCGCGCCAGCAGTTCCTCGGCCGCGGTCGTCAGCCACCGCACCTTGCGGTCCACGATCTGAAGGAATTCGAGCCCGCCCCAGCGGCCGAAGCGGCCCGTCTGGGCGATGACCGGAAACGCTTCGGCGATGAGCGCCTCGGACATGAGCGAACACAGCGCCTGCATTTCAGCAACGCTCAGCATGAACGCAGGCTCGAACGAGTCGTAGCCGCTCAGAAACGAGATGAGGATCGATTCGTTCAGGCCGTCCGGATGGCTGAACGGGTCGTCGGAGGTGATCTTCATCGAAAACTGCAGCGCGCCGTTGGCGACGTCGGCGATGCGCGGCTCGAGGCGCACCGTGTCGAAATCGAATACTCCCGCGACGTTGCCATCCTCGGCAAAGAGCAGATTGCCCGGATGCCAGTCGCCGTGCACGACGAACCTGGGCCACTGCGCAAAGCCCATCACGTCGGTCTTGCGGACGAGTTGCTCGTACGTCGCCAGCAGCGTCTTGACGATCTCGCCGGCCGCCTTTCGCGACGCCTCGTCGTTGGTGACGATTCGGATCGCACGCGGGATGTGCTCGGCAATGGTCGCGATGTCCGCGCGACGGTGGAATGACTTGGAGGACATGAGCGCCGGCACATCCATACCCGTCAGAGCCGAGTGGAACCACGCCAGAGTCCGGCCGGCCTCGCGGGCTTGCTCGGCGCCTCGATCGAACGAACTGCCCCGGATGAGCCGCGTCAGTTCGTAGATCCGCTCATTGCCCTGGTAGAGTGAACGGTTGCCTTCGCGCGTGCCGATGATGGCGGCAACGGGAAAGCCTGCTTCTTCGAGGCGCAGTTGAACTTCATGGGCGAACGCGACCTGTTCGACCGTGGCGAGTTGCTCGGAGCGCTCCTTGAGCACGAAGTCGCCGCGCTTGGCGCGGATGACCCACTTGCGCGATCGGCGCGAGCCGACGATCGCTTCCACAATCGTCTGGATCGGACCGACGTCGTACTGGCTGCACGCGATGGCGAGCGCAGCGTCATTGCGGACGTCCTGGTTAGTGCCTTCTGCCATGTTGCCTCGACCTACTCTACGTTCTGTACCTGCTCCTTGATGCGATCGATCGCTCCTTTTACCTCCACGATATCGCGGCTGATCTGCGAATCGTTGGACTTACTGGCGATCGTGTTCGCTTCGCGGAGCAGTTCCTGTGCAAGGAAATCGAGCGTGCGGCCGATGGGCTCGCAGTCTTTCGAGTCAATGAGGTCGCGAAACTGGCTCAGGTGCGCGTTGAGCCGGGTAATCTCTTCGGCGATGTCGCTGCGTTCGGCGTAGATCGCCACTTCTCGCACGAGATCGGTCTCGTTCACGTGCACCGACGCGTCCTTGAGCATCGATTCGATCCGCTGCCGCAGGCGCTGGTGGTATTCCTCGACCACCAGGGGCGTGCGGCGGGCAATGCCCTCGAGACGCTCCACGATGGCGCCGTGGTGCCGGTGGAGGTCCTGATGAAGCATGGCGCCTTCGCGGTCGCGCATTTCGATGAGTCGGTCGCACGCCCGCTCGATCAGGTCGTGGATGATCGGCCGGGCGGTGTCGACGCGCGATTCGAAATCGTCGGGCGGCTGGAGCACTCCGGGCAACTGGATGAGCGCCGCCACGTCGATGGGCACGGGATGGCCGACTTCGTGAGGCAGTCGGCCGAGGTATTCGATGTAGGACTGCAGCGCTTCGGTATTGATTCGGTAGGCGGCGCGGGCGGTCGGGTCCGAAATCCGCACTTTCAGCGTGATCGACCCGCGCACGAGCCGGCGGCGCAGCCGGCTATCGATCTCCGCCTCCATCCCCTCGAGTTCTTCCGGCAGTCGAATGGCCGCCTTGTAGAACTTGTTGTTGATCGAGCGCAATTCGACGGCGTAGTGGACGGACTGCACTTCCGTTGCCGCTTCGCCGAAACCGGTCATCGATCGGATCACGTGGCGGAAACCCCCCGACTCAGTTGCCGTCATCCTCGGCCGGTTGGCCGGCGGGATTGCCGCCGGGCTCGGCTCCAGTGGGTGGTGCTTCTTCGCTGGTTCCGTCTTCACCTTCCGCAGGCTGCGCCTCCGCCGCCGGGAGGGTGATGTTGATCGCCTCCGTAGCCGTCGATGGACCTTCGGTGTTGCGAGCCGAGACGCGGTAGAAGTAGGTCGATTCCGGCTCGAGGTTCTGGTCGGTGAACGTGATCGCTTCCGCATCCACATTGCCGATTTCGGTCCAGCCGGTCAGACCGTCCTCCGACCGCTCGATGAAGAACCCGGTCTCGTTCTTGGAGTTGTCCTTCCAGGTGAGGCGAGCCTCGGTCGGCGAGATGATGGTGACGGCCAGATTGCTCGGCGGGTCGGGCGGGGCCGGAGTGGACGCGCCAAACTGAGCCTGGTTCAGCCAGACCATGCCCATGGAGGTCAGAAGGAAGAGCACAAACATCGCGACGGTCGCGAACGTGAGCATGTCGCCAGTCTTGGCGCCGAAGGCCGACTGGCTACTGGCGCCGCCCACGCCACCAAACGCCCCCGCGAGCCCGCCGCCCTGCGGCCGCTGGACGAGAATGACCAGAATCAGCGCCACGGCGACGATGATGAACAGCAGTGACAGAATAACGGAAAGCACAGCCATGATCGAAAACCACCTCTGGTAGAGACACGCCGGCGGAAAACCGGCCGCCTGACCGTCCTCAGGCCCGAACGGCAGCCTGAACAATAGCGCTGAAATCCCCCGCGTTGAGCGAGGCGCCACCGATTAATCCGCCATCGACATCCGGCATTTTCATCAGCCCGGCCGCATTCCCCGGCTTCATCGACCCGCCGTACTGGATCCGCATCGCCGCAGCGGTGCTCGGATCGAAGATCTCTCCCAACGTCGCGCGAACGGCCGCGTGCGCCGTCTGGGCGTCGTCGGGCGTGGCGGTCAGGCCCGTCCCGATCGCCCAGACCGGCTCGTAGGCGATCACGATGCGCCCCGATTGCGAGGCTGAGACGCCGTCCAGGCCGGCAGTGAGTTGTCGGGCGTTGATCTCATCTGTCTCGCCCGCTTCGCGCTGCTGGCGGGTCTCACCTATGCAGAGAATGACGCTGAGCCCGGCCGCCAGAGCCGCCCTGGTCTTGCGGTTGACGAGTGCATCATCTTCGCCGATGACGTGCCGCCGCTCGCTGTGGCCGGTGAGCACCCAACGGCAGCCGCAGTCGCGCAGCATCGCGGCGCTGACCTCCCCGGTAAACGCGCCGTCGGTTTCCCAGCAGACGTCCTGGGCGCCAAGCACGACCGCGGAACCGTTGATCGCTCGGCCGACTTCGAGCAGGTAGGGGAAAGGCGGGAAGATGACGACTTCGACCCCCGCATCGGCCTGATGAGCCGACGCCACGGCCGAGGCGAGCGACGCCGCCGAGCCGCGGTTGGTGTTCATCTTCCAGTTCCCGCCAACGATCGGCTTGCGCGGCACGATGACCTCCTCGGCGGCGAGCGTGTTGCAATCGCCCGCCGCCTTCTGTGCGAAGGGGATAAGAACGGCGATCTTAGCCCGACCTGGCCGAAGCCGCAGCCGGTCGGGGAGGTCTGAATCGAGCAAATCTCCGCAATCCGCCGCCCGGGGCTTAACCGCGCCAGACTCAAGGCCGATTTCCCACATCGATGCGCCACCGGATCGGCTGGTCCGGCTGGTTCTCGGACCCCGATGCGCCGGAGCGCCGTGCGTGCTTGACCCGCTTCTATCTGCCGCTGCCGCCACCGAGGAAAGCCTCGATCTCGATGACGCTCTCATCACCGCGCCGGCGCAATCCCGCCGGCTCGCGGGCGCGGGTGGGGCATTGGGCAGCTGCGTCGGCTTGGTGGCGGTGGTGCTGGCGGTGGGGACGGCCGGCTCGGTCTCGGGTCCGCGCGCGGGCCTTGCAGGCGAATTGGATGCCCAGCCCACGGTCGAGTCGCCTGAGATGAAGACCGAATCCGCCGCGAGTGTGCAGCCGGCTCCTTCGGCCGACCAACTTGCGCTCACGCGAGAACTCGAGCGGGCGGTGCTCGAGACCCAGGCAGAGGTGCAGGCCGCCGAGGCGCGTCTGGCCTTGCTCCGGGTGGAGGCGCGGACGCGGGCCCTGCGCCGGGCTGAGAGCGCCCTTCAACAGGCAGATCACCTCGAAACAGACGGCAGCCCGTTCGAGGGGCTGAATGCCCGGAGCCTCGCTGTTCGCACCAAGGAGCGCGCCCGTGAACGGCTTCATGCCGATCTGGCGCCTCTTGGCGCCTTGCAGCAGCAGGCGGAAGCGGACTTGGACCGGCTGCGCCTGGCCCTTGAGACGGCCCAGGATCGCCTGAAATCCGCCAAAACCGGCGATATCGACCTGCCCTCGCGCCTCGGCGGGACATCGCGACCGTCGCCGCAGTCCGCGTCGGGTTCGCTCGCCGGGGTGACGCTGGAAGATCTGCAGGCGCTCATCAGGCGGCATCGAGCCAGCCTGCTCGCCTCGCCCTCTTCCTCTCGCTGAGGCAGCCTGACCCCCCCCCATGTCCGGCCATCAGGCTTTCCCTTGCCCCCGCCGGGCCGTCGGTTCGTAGAATAGAGCCTGACGTCGCGGTCCTGAAGAGTGCGGCGGGAGGGAGCGTCGGTGGCAAAGTTACGCCACATGTTTATTGCGGCGACACTGCTCGGCGCGTCGAGCGCGCTGGCTTGTGCGCTGCCCGGCGCCGCGCGAGCCGACGATCGGGCCCGCGCCGCCGATGTGCTGGCTTCGCTCGAAGCCTACGCGCGCGAACTGGACGACCCCGATCTCAGCACCCGTCAGGCTGCGACCGATCGCCTTGTCGGCGATCCGACTATCGAGACGGATGTCATCATCGAATTCGTGAAGTCGCGTTGGGGATCCTTGCCACCCGAGGCCGTCGAACGTTTTCTCATGGCGTCGCGGCAACGCTACATTGACAATCCCGGCGCGATCGGCATTCAGTTTGGCGAGTCGGACATAGCCGTGATACAGACCGTGATCGACGGCACGCCTGCGGCGCGCGTCCTTCAGCCCGGCGATCAGTTTCTTGCGCTCAACGGACAGTTGCTGCCGGAACGGCGGGCGCAGCAGCAGCCCGAACTGCTCAAGCGGATGGCCGGGTGCCGGGCCGGCGACGTCGTCAAGGCGCGCATCCGCCGCGGCATGCGCGAACTGGACGTCGAGTTCGCGCTGGCCGATCCGCGCGGCCTGCCCCGTTTCGAGGACTTCATCGCGCAGATGCAGCGCGAAATGGCCCAGAAGTGGGATGAAATTCGCGAGAAGGAGCTCCCGCCCGACGCACGACTGCTCATCGACATGAACATCCTGCCGGCCGGGCAAGCCTCGGCTGCGCCCGTCTCGCTGAGCGGCGGCGTGGATGACGCCCAGTTGATCGAGGCATTCAACCGCCGGCGCGTGGAAGTCTCGCGCGACATTGCCCGAGTGATGGAAAGCAGTTCAGACGCCGACTCACCCGAGCGCCGGCGCGAACTGGAATCCCAGTACCTGCCGCTGATCGACGAATTCGCCCGGCTCAACGCGCGGCTGCGGCTGCTGGAGGCCTCGGCTTCCGGCCGGCGCCGGCGCTGAGCGAGCGCGGCGTCCACTTGTTCACTCCTGACGCGATTCCTAGTCTGTAGCAATCGTTCAGGGGACGCCATGCCCGGCATCGCGCCGATACAGCAGGCTTTGATGTACGCTCGAAGCCCGGCGGGTGGGTGCGCCGACCTCTCCAGCCGGCTGGCGCCGCCCTACGACGTCGTTACCTCGGCGCTCCGCACTCAACTGCTCAAGGCTGATGCGCTCAACAGTTGCGCCATCGATCTGCCGCAGTTGCCGATCGATCGAGTCGGCCCGCGCGAGGGCTATGCGCGCGCCCGCTCACTGTTGGAGTCGTGGCTGGGCCGGGGAGCCTTGGCGCCGTGCGACCGCCCGGTCTATGGCCTGCTGCGCCAGACGTTCCGCGATCGCGGTTCGATCGCGCGGCGGCACGCGATCTTCGCCGACGTGCCTCTGGTCCCGCTGGGACGGTCCGCCGGGCTCTACGCCCACGAGGAGACCGATTCGGGGCCGCGCGGCGACCGGCTGGCGCTGCTGCAGGCGCTGCGGGTACAGACGTCGCCGATTTTTGGCATCTACAGCGACGACGAGGGCGCTGTCGAAGAGCAGATCCGGCATCGCCTCATCCGCGATGAGCCTCGCGCCGTGGGCGTTTCGCCCGACGGTACGCTGTCTGAGCTGTGGCTTGTCGAGCGCGAGGCTGAGGTGAACCGCCTTACCGCCGCGTTCGGCTCGCGCGATGTCATCATCGCCGACGGGCACCACCGCTACGCCTCGCAGGTCGCCTACCTCGAGTCGCTCGGTGGGGCAGCGCCGCGGGCCGCGCGCGCCTGCATGATGGCGCTGGTCGCGCATCAGGATGCAGGCATGGCGATCCGACCGCTGCACCACGTGTACGGCGGCATGGAGAATTTCAGCCTCGAGAAGCTGCTGAAAGAGCTCGGCGATCTGTTCCGCATTGAAGAGACGGCCGGGACGGAAGCCGATCTGGAGTGCCATGTGTTCCGGGCCTGGTTTGAGCGCTCCATTCCCATGGGACTGGTCGATTTCGAATCCGGCCGGTGCTTTGTCATCAGCACCCGCGAGGTCGATCCGCTCGCTCAAAATGCGCCCGAGGCCCCCGAAGCATGGCGGCGGGCGGCGCCGGTGGTCTGCCGCCGCCTCGTCGTCGATCGTGTGTTGCGCGATTGGTGCAATGCTGGGCGCGATCCGCTTCAGCGCGCGGTGGCTGAGATTCCCGAAATGCGCCGGGCGGATGGACGACTCGATCGGCCGCAGGTCGGCATCGTCATGCTGCCGCTGCGTCTCGAAGATGTGCTCGCCATTGCCGCCGGCGGATTCCTGCTGCCGGCGGATTCGACTTTCTTCTGGCCCAAGATGCCGACCGGCCTGCTGTTCAAGTCACTGGAGTAAATGATGGACCGACCTCGTTGCGTTTCGCCGTTGCTCGGACTCTCCCTGAGTCCTTTCGTTCTGCCGGCCGTTGTGGCGATCTTCCTCGTGCTCGCGGGCGGCTGCCGCTCGATCTGCTGCCCCTCCGAAGCGCAGCTGAGCCCGAATCCGCCCCGCCCGGCCCGCATCAACCATCTCGCGTTCTTTAAACTGAAGAATGCCGAGGAGGCGCTGGAACTGATTGCTGATTGCGATGAGCAACTCGCCGTGATTCCAGGCGTGGTGTCGTACTACTGCGGCACGCACCTGGACGTCGGCCGCTCCAACGTGGATGGCGACTACGACGTGGGCTTCTACGTCGGCTTCGAGGACGAGGAGGCCTACCGCACCTACGTCAATCACCCGAGCCACGTGGCGCTGGTCGAGAAATGGAAGCCGCGCTGGGAGTGGATTCGGGTCCACGACGTGCTGGATGAGTCTCCCTGACCTCCGTATGGTCGCACGGGGAATCCCAATAAGACCGTAAGCGCCCTGAGCTTTCAGAAGGAAGAAGAGCATGAGTCAGTTCGATGCCGGCGGAATGGACCCCTATCGAGACCACGGTGGCGAGCCGCCGCGCACCAGTCTGCTGGCGGTCTCGGGCTTTGTCTGCAGCGTGATCATCTGCTGCCCGCTCACTTCGCTGCTCGGGCTGCTGATGGGCGTCGGCGGGCTGCTGTCGGTCTCGTCTTCGAACGGCCGGCGCAAGGGCACCGGCCTGGCGGCGGCGGCGATCATCATCTCGATCTTGTCGCTGGCCGGCCAGGCGCTGCTCATGCAGTGGGTGCGGCCGTACGCGCAGGAGTACTGGAAGATGTTCACGCTCGTCGCGCAGGGGCCCAAGGAGTTCATCAGCGACGTGCAGATTGGCGATTTCGCCTCGGCGCGGACGCACCTGTATGCACCCGTCGAGACCCAGGTGAGTGATGCGCAGCTTCAGGCCTTCGCCGATGAAGTCACCGCGCGCTACGGCAGCGTCCAGCAGGGGATCCAATCCTCCTCGACCAACCAGCCG
The DNA here is from genome assembly GCA_020852515.1 of Phycisphaerales bacterium. NCBI lineage: Bacteria > Pseudomonadati > Planctomycetota > Phycisphaerae > Phycisphaerales > Phycisphaerales bacterium. Next base: position 255,384 of record JADZAS010000002.1, on the reverse strand, counting down.
ATCGGCGGCTCGGGCGTCGGCGAACAGTCGATGGATGTGAGAAGCCAACTCGTCTTCAGCAAGAAGACGTTGGATACGACGATGACGATCAAATTGCTCGTCGGCCCGAACGGTCGGCTCGAACAGGTGGGCATCGCGCGCATCGTCCTGCACGATCCGGATCTCGGAGACCTCATCTTCGACGAAAACGCGGCCGAAGCGCCGGTGAGTGGCGCCGAACCGGCCCCGCCCGGCGAGGATGAGGAGCCGGCGCCGCCGGGGGGTGAAGGCGGCGGTTGACGCCGGCGCCGGACTTCAATCACGCTGTGCCATGGCCACGCGTCGCCGCCCGCTGCAGGCAGGCATAGCGCGTCAGAGGCGCATTTCTTCGCCGGTGGACGCGAGGCGAATCGTCTTGCTGTCGATGTTGTGGAACGCTTCGATGCGCCGCACGGTCCGGAAGCGCGAGCGCATAAGCACCGACTCGGTGATGCAGTGCTGCTGGTCGTAGCGGATGCCGCGCAGCATCGGCGAGTCGCTGATCCCGGTGGCGACGAAGATGATGTGGTCGCCCTTGGCCATTTCGTTGACGGTCCAGATCTTGGAGAAGTCCGCCTCGGTGCACCCGTGCTCCTTGACGAGCGCCTGGCGTTCGGCATCGTCGCGCGGCCACATGCGCGAGAGGTGCTCGCCACCGAGGCACTTGATCGCGGCGGAGGCGATCACCGCCTCGGGACTTCCACCGATGCCGATATAGAGGTCCACCCCGGAGTTGGGCAGGCTGGGCGCGATGGCCGCGGCCACGTCGCCGTCGGAGATGAGCCGGATGCCGCAGCCTGCTTTGCGGATGGCATCGATCATGTGCTGGTGCCGCGGCCGGTCGAGCAACACCGCCACGAGATCGCGCACGCGCTTCTTCAACTTGAAGGCGATGATGTCAAGGTTCTCATCGATCGGCGCATCCATGCGGATCTTGCCCGGACCTTCGGCAACCTTCGGGCCGAATGCAATCTTCTCCATGTAGTAGGAGGGGATGACCGGAAACAGTGCCGACGGGTCATCGTGCGGATCTTCGCAGGCTGCTACGGCGAGTACGGAAACGGCGCCCGGCAGTCCCTTGGCCGTCAGCGTGGTGCCGTCGATCGGATCAACCGCGACGGCAAGGGGGATGCTGCCCTCCACCCACGTGCCGAGTTTTTCGTCGGTGAAGATTCCCGGCGCATCATCCTTGCGGCCCTCGCCGATGCGCACGAGCGCTTTGCAGTGGATGAGCTGGAACATGCCGCGCATCGCGTCGGAGGCGGCGCCGTCGGCGATGTTCTTGTCGCCCTTGCCGAACCACTTCCACGCTGCCATCGCGGCATTCTCGGTGGCGCGTACAAGGTCGAGATCGATCTGGCGCTCTGGATCGGGGACTGCTTTCTTGGGCATCTCTCTTCTCTCGTGAAAGACCGGCGACTGAATGAAATCGCACCAGCAGGTCAGAATACGCGCATGGCACAGACGCGGCGAGCCGTCGCGCGATGATCAGGGAATATCCCGGGCGCAGCGAAAGCCGGTGTGGCACATGCCGGTCTCGGGCGTCGAGTCCGAGCGGCCCGAGACGCGATAGCCGTGGCACACCACCGGGTCGCAGAGGAACGACCCGCCGCGCGTGGCCTTCTTGCTGTTCTTGCCGGGCGTGAAGGGCTGATCGCGATTCGCATAGGGCCGGAACCAGTCCGCCGTCCACTCCCACACGTTGCCGCCCATGTCCGTCAGGCCCAGTGGGGAGGCGCCATATGCGCCGACGGGCGACGTCGCCATGTAGCCGTCTGCGGCTGTGTTGAGATCTGGAAAAGAGCCCTGCCACGCGTTGGCCATGTACTTGCCATCCACGACCAGTTCATCGCCCCAGGGGTACTGCGGCCCGCCGTTGCGCGCGTTGCGGGCCGCGTGCTCCCACTCGACTTCGGTCGGCAGCCGCTTGCCGGCCCAGTTGCAGTACGCCATCGCATCGTTCCACGACACCTGTGTGACCGGGTGGTCATCCGCGGCGGCCGACTTGTCGGGGCCGAAGGGATGCCGCCAGTTCGCACCTTTCTTGAGGCTCCACTCGCCAGTGTCGAAGTCGAACACAGCCGAATCGCCGAACTCTTCCGCCTGCGTGCGGTAACCGGTGGCCTGGACGAACTCGCGGAACTGGGCGACGGTGACCGGATGAATGTCCAGAAAGAACGGCTGGACGTCAGCGGTGAACACCGGCTGCTCCTGCGGCAGGCCATCACTCGAGCCGATCTTCGTCTTCCCGCCCGGGATGTACACCATGCCCGGCGGCGGCGCGGGCGGCGCGGATGCAGGAGACGCCGTGCGGCGGCACGCGCTCGTGGTGCACGCAACCAGAACGCAGCAGAGAATCGACGCGACGCGCATGTGCGATTCTATCGGTTCATGCTGCAGCGTGCGGCGAATCCGCCGGGCGGTCCGGCGGCAGGGGGCGGCGAAGCACCCAGACCAGCGCGCCAACGCCAACAACCACCATCGCCACGCTCAGCCACTGGCCCCGGCTCAGGCCGAGGATGCGTTCGATACCTTCGTCGGGCAGGCGCCAGATTTCGGTGATGATGCGCAGGATGCCGTAGGTGATCAGAAACCAGCAGCCGACCACGCCGTAGCGCCTGGGCCGGATGACAAAGAAGATGAAACCAAGCACCGCGCCCAGGATGATGCCCTCTGCGAACGCCTGGTAGAGTTGCGAAGGGTGGCGGGCGATGAGCATCGGCTCGACAGTCGAGATGACCTGCTGGTTGCCGGCGCGAACGGCGGTGAGCAGATCGTGCTGATACTGCTGAAACTGCACGAGCGCGGCAGGAACGCGCTCCTCCACGGAGCGCAGGAACTCCTGCCATCGCAGCGGGGGGATGTTGAAGTAGTCGGCGAGCCCCGGCGCGGCGCGGAATTCGGCAGCGCCCCACTCCTCGACGATCTCGTGAGGGAATTTCACCGCGAGCGGAAACGACGGATCGCAGGGCTCGCCGCGCAACTCGCCGTTGATGAAATTGGCCAGGCGTCCGAAGAAGAGACCCAGCGGCACGAGCAGCGCGCTGACATCGAGCAGCCCGAGCGGATTGATGCGATTTCGGCGCGCGAAGATGGCCATGGCGATGATCACGCCGAGCATGCCGCCGTGGCTCGCCATGCCGCCGCGATTGATGGCCAGCACTTCCCACCACGGCGCCGACGAGGTGAAGGTCCACAGCGCCGCCGGGTGATAGAAGAGCACCCAGCCGAGCCGGCCGCCGAGGAGCACGCCGGCCACGGCGTACATGACGTAGTCGCCGACCTGCTCGGGCGTGAGCACGATTCGCCCCCGCCTGGCCAGGCGCGTGGCCAGGAGATAGAGGCAAACGAAGCCGGCCGCATAGGCGATGCCGTACCACCGGATGCCGAAGTCGCCGGAGATGCGCCAGGCGAACGGGTCGAGGCGGTGGAGATACGCGGCCAGTTCGAGCATGGAGAGCAGCCTTTGCGCCTCGAAGCATCAGCACAGACGGCGGAACATCACCTCCGGGCCGGCGCCGGGCCGCGCCCGGGCGCCACCTGCGGCATGAGTTTGCCCTTGAGGATCACATCGGCAATCTTCTCGCGCACGCCCTGCGTCATCTGGTCGTACAGCCGGCGACCTTCGCGCCGGTACTCGACGCGAGGATCCTGCTGGGCGAAACTGCGGAAGCCGATCGACGTGCGCAACTGGTCCATCGAGTAGAGGTGGTCCTTCCACGACGTGTCGAGCACCTGCAGCAGCACGTACGACTCGAATTGCATCAGTTCGCTGCGGCTGAAGTTCTCGAACTTGGCTTCGATCATGGCGCGGCGATCTTCGCCCGTCAGGCCGCGCTCGTTATCCCTGAGCGCCATCCGGTAGCGCTCCTTGAGGTGCTTGTCGAGCGATTCGTCGTCGGGGCAATCGCGCAGCGCCGTCTCGATCGCCTGCTGTCTGCCGGAAGCCATCCATCGCTCGTTGGCTTCGAGGATCTCCTTGTGGTACTCGCGCGGCGTCATCGTCAGCAATCGCTTGTCGTCGAGATCGATGCCGAAGCGGAAGCTGGCGTACGCGGCAAGATTCGCCAGTGCTGCGCGCGGGTCCTGGGCCATGATCGCCATGGTCATGTCCACGGCGTAATCCACGGGATAGCGGAGTTCGCGCTGGGTGTAGGATTCTTCGACCTTGTGGAACACGAGGCTGCTGGCCGCGGCGATGCTCAGGTCCGCGAGTTCTTCGGCCTTGAGTTCGATGCCGAAGCGGTTGTTGGCCCAGTCGGCGAGCATCTTCTGCGCGTAGTTCGGCTCGAGATACCGCTCGATCTCGGAGTAATCGACGGCTTCGATCTGGCGGCGCGCGGCGTCGCAGAGGCGGTCGGCGATCTCGCGCTGCGGCATGTCGCGCGCCTCGTCGGCGCCCAGTTCGACGCCGTAGCGGCTCTTGGCCCAGTTCACCAGTCCTTTGAGATCCCAATCCTCGGGATCGCCTTCGTCGTTCTTGAATTCCCCGATGCTCACGCCGATGAGGTTGCGCGACTCCTCGAACGCCGCCCGCTGAATGCGGTTGAGCATGTCCTCGCGGTCGAGATTGATCAGGCGATCCGGCGGCATGGAGACGTCCAGCGTGTTCTGCGCCCACTCGCCGACGCATGTCGGCACGTACTCGGGCGAGAGGAAACGATCGCACGCGTCGTCGATCGCCTCGCCGAGGTATTCGAGCACCAGGGCGCGGAGTTGCCGGCCTTCGAGGACGCGCTGGCGGCGCGAGTAGAAGTCGTGCCGCTGATGGTCCATGACTTCGTCGTACTCGAGAATGTTCTTGCGGACCTCGAAGTTGCGCTCTTCGACCTTGCGCTGGGCGCGTTCGACGGCCTTGGTGAGCATTGGAGCCTCGATGGCGTCGCCCTCTTTCATGCCCAGGCGCGACAGCACGCGCTGCGTCGTGTCGCCGGCGAACATCTTCATGAGGTCGTCCTCGAGGCTGATGAAGAAGCGGCTCGAGCCGTTGTCGCCCTGGCGGCCCGAGCGGCCGCGCAGCTGGTTGTCGATGCGGCGTGACTCGTGGCGCTCGGTGCCGATGACGTGCAGCCCGCCCAGGGCCTCGGTGGTGTCCCACACCGCGAGGTGATGGAGCAGGAAGTTGCCGTTCTCGTCGAGAGCCGCGCGCAGTTCATCATCCGTCATCTTGCCGATGCGCTTCTCGTCGTAGAGCGTGTGCTCGACGGCCCAATGCACCAGCAGCCGGTGCGTGATCTCGGCGTCGCTGAGCGCTTCGACCTCGTTTTTCTTGAGGCCCAGCGTGCGCTCGGCCAGGAAGCGGTGAATGCGGGTGATGATCTCCTCGTCGCTCATGGAGGCTTCGACCTGGCGCGGGCAGATCTGCCGGCGCTTCCAGTGGTCGAGCAGCGCCTGGCGATCGATCTTCTGCAGTTTGATGTCCGTGCCGCGGCCGGCCATGTTCGTGGCGATCATGACGGCGCCCAGCGCGCCGGCGTTCTCGATCATGTGGGCTTCGCGCTCGTGCTGCTTGGCGTTGAGCACTTCGTGCTGGATGTTGTACTTCTTACTCAGGCGCTGGCTGAGCATCTCGCTCTTTTCCACGCTCGTCGTGCCGACCAGCACGGGCCGGCCCAGGTCGTGAAACGTCTTGATCTCCTCGACGATCGCACCCCACTTGTCCTTGCCGCTGAGGTAGATCCGGTCGTTGTAGTCCCGGCGGACCACCGGCACGTTCGTGGGAATGACGACCACATCCATGTTGTAGATGTCGTGGAATTCCTGCGCCTCGGTGTCGGCCGTGCCCGTCATGCCCGCCAGGCGCTCGTACAACTTGAAGAAGTTCTGGATGGTGATCGTCGCCATCGTCTGCGTTTCGGGCTTGATCTCGACGCGCTCCTTGGCCTCGATCGCCTGGTGCAGGCCGTCGGACCACTGCCGCCCGACCATGAGACGGCCGGTGAACTGATCCACGATGACCACCGCGCCGTCCTTGACAACGTAGTCCTTGTCGCGCTCGTAGACTGCCCGGGCGCGCAGCGCCTGCTCGAGCAGGTGGGGCATGTCGATGTTGTCGCCGACGTAGAACGAGCCGATGTCGGCCACACGCTGGGCTTCGGTGACGCCTTCGTGTTCGAGGTGGACGCTCTTCTTGTCCATCTCGACCTCGTAGTACTTGCGGTTCACATCGCGCAGTTGCTCAAGGCGGGGCAGTTCCTTCTTGAGCTGTTCGATCTCGGCCCTCATCGCCGGGACGTTGGCCTTTTCGCGCGTGTTGCGGATGTCGCCCTCGAGGCCCTTGATGCGGTTGCGGCACTCCTCGACTTTCCGGTCCGCGTCCTGCCAGGGCTTCTGCTTCTCGACAAGGTGCGCGGCGAGTTTGTCGGCCAGGTGGTAGCGCGGCGAGTCCTCGTGCGCCTGGCCGGAGATGATCAGCGGCGTGCGGGCTTCGTCGATGAGCGTCGAGTCCACTTCGTCCACGATGGCGAAGACGCGCTGCCGCTGCACCTGGTCCTCAAGGCGGATCTTCATGTTGTCGCGCAGGTAGTCGAAGCCGAATTCGCTCGTCGTGCCGTACACCACGTCGCACTGGTACGCGATCTTCTTGAACTGCTCGGGCAACTCGTGGTGCGGCGCGATGTAGCCGACGGTGAGGCCGAGGTGGTAGAAGAACGGGAACGTCCAGTAGCGGTCGCGGCGAACGAGATAGGTATTGACGGTGACGACATGGATCTGCCGACGCGCGATCGCGTGCACGTAGCACGCCAGCGGCGCGACGATGGTCTTGCCTTCGCCCGTCTTCATTTCAGCGATGTTGCCGAAGTAAACGTCCCGCGCGCGGGCGGCGGAGCGGATGCGGTCGTAGCGATGCTCGGCCAGCACCATCCCGCCAACCAGCTGCACATCAAACGGCCGGGCCCGGAACGGCGGCTTGCTCTGTGGATACGCTTCGCGCACCGCCGCGTAGATCTCGTTGGGAATCGGCAGCACCTTCCACGCCGGCACCGGCTCCACGTTGCCGATGAGTTCGCCCGTCGGCGGCAACTCGCCCTTCTCCACCATCGTCGCCTTCACGTCTGCGTACAACTTGCGGGCCCGCTCGTTGAGCACGGAGGGATCAAAGTTCAGGTTGGGATCGAAAATGTTGCGGATGCCCACGGCCCGATCCATCACCTCGCGGGCGACGGCGAAGGCCTCCACGAGCATGTTCTGCTCGCTCTCGCCGCCGGCGAAGCGGTCGCGGAACGCCGCGGTCTTCTCGCGCAACTGCGCATCGGTGAGTTGGGCGACTTCCGATTCGAACGCGTTGATTTCCTCAACGCGATGGAGGTAACGGCGAACGAACCGCTCGTTGCGAGTGCCGAAGAGCTTGGCCATCATGGGGCCCAATACGGGAACGCCTGGCATGTTTAAATCCTTGACTGGCTGCAGAGAGTGATGAATCGACCGGAGCGCACGGTTCGCGGCGACGCCGGCGCCCAGCGGCTGCGCGCAAAAGGCGCAGCGCCATGCCGGCAACGCGTCATCACGCCAGCGGGGGAGGCAGCGCGAGGTGGGTCACAAGCACTCGCCGCTCGGGCGGCCAGCAGCAACTCTCAGGCACGGCGGCGAGCGTCGCCGTGACCCGGCCCGATTGAACCACGTGCAGCGGCGCGAGCGCGACTGTCAGTTCCGCGCGGGCGCCCAGCAGGTGCCGCGCCGCCTGCGCGAGGCAGTCGGTCAGCGACCTTCCGCCCGTCGAACCAGGTTCGTCACCGTCGATCGGCCGGATGATCCAGCCGCGCGATCGCTCGATGACCGCTCCGTCCGGCAGGCTTGAGGCCGCCGCCAGGATCGCCACCAGCGCGGCGAGCGTCGCCAGCGAGGTGGGCAGAGGTCGGGTTGAGCGGTCGAGTCGGGACATTGGTGCTGGGAAGTAGTATCGGCCTGGCGCGGCCGGCCGGCAAGTGGGATTGTAGGTTGGTCCGCCGCGCTCGCTTTCCCAACCGTTATTGGGAGGGGCCGCGGGTCAGTGCCGGGTCGGGCTCCTGCGACGAGAGAGCCCGGGACTGCTCCACGAGGCGGTCCGCCTGCCAGCGGTCGTCGCGACCCCCGGTCTCGGCCGGCTGCCCCTCGCCCCCCCGGGCCGCGCGGGCCGCCGCCTGGCGCGAGACGAGATCGGCGTGGGTGGTAAAGTAGGGCAGGCTCCGGCCGCGGAACTCATCCACGGTCTCAAATCCATGCTGGTCCATGAAGGCCCGCAGGTCGTCGAGCATCGGCCGGATCATGCGATAGCCGAACTTCATCACGCCCGTGCACACCTGCACCGTCCCGGCGCCGAGGAGGATGAACTGCACCGCGTCATCGCCGCTCTCGACGCCGCCCGCGGCGCTGACCGTCGCCGCGGGGAAATCAGCGGCGACCAGCCGGGCGGTCTCCATCACCATGCGCAGCGCAATGGGCCGGATGGCCTTGGACGAGTACCCGCCGGCCTCCGAATATCCCTCCACGGTGGGGAGGGGACGAAGCGTCTCCAGGTCGACGCCCATGACGCAAAGGATGGTGTTGATGGCGGTGATGCCGTCGCATCCTGCCTCCAGAGCCGCGCGGGCCGGCTCGACGATGCTCGTGATGTTGGGCGTCATCTTGGCCCAGATGGGCTTGCGCGTGGCGCTGCGGGCCCACTGGCACACCTCCCGCACAATCTCCGGGTCCTGGCCCATCGCCTGGCCCATGTGCCGCTCGGGCAGGCCGTGTGGGCACGAGAGGTTGAGTTCAAAGCCATCCACACCCATCTCGTCGCAGCGCTGGATAATCTCGACCCAGCGGTCGCGCGCGCACTCTTCCATCACCGAAGCGATGAGCGGGCGCTGCGGATAAAGATCCTTGATGCGCCTGAACTCGTCGAGCCAGGTTTCGAAGGGCCGGTCGCTGATGAGTTCGATATTCTCCCAGCCCATGATCTCATCGGAATCCGCAGCGCGCAGGTGCGCGTAGCGCGGGCTGACGTTGATGATCGACTCGGCGTCGAGGCAGACGGTTTTGCACACCACGCCGCCCCAGCCTTCGTCGTAGGCGCGGCCGATGACGTTGGCGTTCGTCCCCGGCGGGCCAGAGGCGATCACAAAAGGGTTCGGGAACCGCATGCCATTGATACAGACGCTCAGATCGGGCATGAGCCGCGCTTTCGCTGATGTGCTGGTATTTCCACCGCCCAATGATAGAGCCGCGCGCGCCACGGGGTGCTGTGATCAAGCGAGGCTCTGCGAGCGCAGGCCACGCAACGGTGCAGGAACACCCCGCCCGCTGTGACACGCGTTCCGCGAGACGGCGTGGCCCGCCGGTCGCAGAGCCTCACTCTGGACCACGGCACCGAGAGATTACTTGCGCTCGATGGGAAGCGTCGGACCCTGGGGCTGGCTCTGGGCTTCCTGCTGCTTCTGAAGGCGGTAGGCTTCGAGCCCCTCGGGCGGCGGGAAGGCCTGGTCGAGCGTCATCCGGTCGGTCAGGCCGCTTCGCTGGAAGTTGTCCTGCAGGGCGGTGAGGATGTTGTCGTAGACCCTGAGTTTGAGGCTGTTGTCTGCCCGCTCCCAGACGGCCATGCGCTCACCCATGGTTGAGATGCCGTCAGTCATGACCATCTGGAACGCCTGCAGCAGCATGTCATCCCATTCAAATGTGAGGCGGCCCTCGCCGGGCGTGAGGATGGTCTCGCGATTGCCGACGTCCTTGTAGAAGTTGTCATAGATGGCGCGGGCCATGCGGACGTTGCGATTGAACGTCTGCTGGTCGCCCCGGCCCAGGCCGAAGCGGAACGCCGCAGCGAGCAGGGCGATGCAGTCGTTGCGGGCGACGCTGATCGACGACCAGCGGTCGGCCGTTTCGTTCATGATGAACGATTCCAGCGGCGCCTCGAACCGGTCCGGATGCTCGGGCTGGAAGAACTTCTCATCGTTGCGCAGGCGCGCGTAGATCTCCTGGGCCCGCTCGTGGTCGCCGAACATGTACGCTTCGCGCACGCTGTCGATGAGGAAGTTGCGATAGCCGTCGATGAATGTCGCCGGCGTGCCGATGCCCCACTCGTCGATGAGGCGCTGGTTCATGAGCACGTAGGTGTGCTCGTAGAAAGGCACGAATCGCAGGTCGGGGCCGTGCGAGATCTCTTTTGAGACGAAGTCATAGAAGATGCGCCCGTCGCGCTTGAGCGCCTGCTCGGAGTGAAAGAGGATGCGGTCGGTGTTGACGCGGTCGAACTTGTTCTGCTCGCGGCGCGTCAGGCCGCGCTCGACGCCGACGGCGGCCCAGTAGAGCGAATGGGCCGAGGGCGAGCGCCAGTCGAGCGGGCCGAACTCCTCCATGAACTGCAGCATGTAGGCCGGGTCCATGTTGTAGACGTCTTTGAGGATGCGCTTGCGGGTGTAGGCGATGACCAGCGGCCAGGCGTCTTTGTACGCTTCGTTCGTCAGCGCCGGCTGCAGTTGCCGCACCGCCAGGCCCTGGGGCGAAAGCCGGCTGGCGTCGGTCACCTGCGCGAACTGCTCGGCCATGCCCGAAGCCTTGGCGACGGGGCTGGAAACCAGCGCCCGCGTGGACTCGATGGTGCGAAGGAGACGCTCGTCGAGTTCGAAGCCCGCCGCGTAGAGGTCTTCGAGCAGCGCCGCTGCGGCCGGCTGCATCTCGACGACGCGGTCCCAGCGCTCGGGGGCGTCGGCGATGGTCTTGATGGCCTCCTTGCGGCCCTCGAACGAATAAGGCGGTTCGCTGAGCAGGCCCTGCCACTCATCGGCGAGCTGCTGTTTGTAGTACTTGTTGGCGTCGTCGGTGTTGCCGGCGATCTTGTGGAGGAAGAACCACGCCAGTTCGCGATAGAGCATCATCTCGCTGGGGTTGTAGCGGATGCCGTAGTTGCGCAGCAACTGAATGCCATCGCGCACCCACTGCCAGCGCTCCTGCGGCGTGTGCGTGGCCACCGAGATGTTGTAGGCCATGTTCCACGCCTGGAACTGCCACACCGAGGCGTAGCGCGGCTGGAGTTGGGTGATCCACCGGCTGAGCTGGTAGGCCTCGAAGAACTTGCCGTCTTCCTTGAGTTTGTCGGCACGGATCCAGAGGTAGTTGGCGATGATGCCGCGCACCACTCCGATGCTCTGCGCCACGACCACCGGCGCCGGCGCGCCGGCCGCTGCTTCGTCGGTGTACTTCAACTGCGCATCAGACGCCGAGGCGTTGATGGCCGGCATGAGCCAGCCCGCGCCCAGCAGCGAGGCGAGCATGACCACGCCGGCGATGATCTGAATCCAGCGGTCGCGTCTCATGCGTGCCCCGAGTAGATGGCCAGTTGCCGAGCCCGGAAGATCACCCATCCCACGAAGGCGGTGAGGCCGGTCCACAGCACGGTGATCCAGACAAAGGTCTGCGACACCACCGTCCACGAGACATGGCGGCCCTCGATAAGGTTCTGCGTCGGCCGGACGCTGCCGTATTGCCGCAGCAGCCACTGCATCGCCGAGGCGATCTGCCAGATGACCGTGTTGAAGTAGTACCGCTCTTTGGTTACGGGATCGACCTTGTCAAAGTTCTCCAGCGACGCGGCCAGGAACGGCGCCGACTCGGCGCCAAAGAAGATCGTAAACGCCAGCAGGCACGCGACCGGGAAACTCGCAAACGTGGCTGCCGCAATTCCGAGCATGGCGAGGAAGCCGAGTTTGAGCCAGATGATGAGCATGGCGCGGAAGTAGTTCGCCTCGAACGTGTCCACTTTGTACATGATCTCGAGGCCGTCCCACGGGATGGTGATCGTCTCGCCGTACACCTGCCCCGTGTTCATGTTGCCGTTGGCGATGCGCACGCTGAGCGTGTGATCGTCACTTACGAATCCTGCGGGGATCATCACGTTCTGCGTCTGCACGAGCACCGCTTCCTGCGGCATGATGACGTTGCCTTCCAGCCAGATCGTGATCGGCACCGAGACATCGGGCATGTCCTGGCCGGAGTTCAGCTTGTAGCGAAGCGTCAGCGCGTTCTCCGGGTAGTACTCGATGCGCACCGTCTGACCCTCGCGCAGCGGATTCGGAAACGTCTGCTGCGAATCGGGAGGGATGAAGCGAATGAGCGTCGCGTCTTCCGCGAAGCCGAGCTGAAACTGGCCCGGCTGGGACGGCGTCTGGGGAACGTAAAAGGTCTCGCCGTCTTCGCTCCTGACCATCAAGTCAAACGGCGACTGGATGCGCGAGGGCACCACGATCGGCTCGCCGTCGAAGTGAACGGTGGTCTTGAAGCTCCGAGAAATCGGCGTGACGTTTTCGAAGAGGTACTCGCGGTATTCGCCGGGCGGAATCGAGAGCATCTGCGACTGGAGTTCGCTGAGCATCTCATTGGCGAGATTGGCGATGGCGGTGGGATTGTCCTTGAGTTCGGGATCCTCATCCGCCCGCTGGGCCGCTCGCGCCTTGGCTTCTTCGCGAAAATCCGGCACGGTCGGTCGCACGCCGATGCGCGAGGTGAGCACCTGCTCGGTGACGGCCATCTCGTCGAAGCTGTCCATGGCCGGCTGCGTGCGCAGGTACTGGGTGAACCAGAAGATGGCGCCTCCGGTCATGAGCAGCAGCAGGCCGTTGAGCACCGCGACGCCGATCCACTTGCCGATGAGGTATTTGAAGCGGCTCAGCGGCTTGCTGACGATCTGAAAGATCTGCTTGTCGCGCTGCTCGAATGCGACGGTCGCGGTGGAGAGGAAGACGGTCATGACCGCCAGCAGCGCGTAACTCACACCCGTGCCGTAACTGAGAAACGTCTGCACGCGGTACTGCAGGCGCTCGTGCGTGTCGAGCTGGGTGGCGAGGAAGGGAATGTAGATGATGAGCAGGACGATGAAGACCAGCGCGAGTTTCATGCGCACGGCTTCATCGAGCACAAGCCGCGCGACCGCCAGCGGGCCGATCGGGGCCGCGAGCATGAGCCGGGCAACCTGGAGCAGCAGCACGAAGAGAATGCTCAGCGAGCCGATGCCCAGCGCAATCTGGGCCCAGAGTTCCATGCCGAGCATTCGAAAGACGAACCAGAACGGCAGGGCGACGACGCCGATGGCCGCAGCCGAAAGCGTGCGGCCCAGCCAGATGACACCGACCACCGCCAGCGCGCCGATGACGGCGCTGCTCACCAAGTTGCTCGAAAGCGTCTCGGGCATCCAGGCGAGATCGGTGCGCGCGGCCAAGATGGCGATAATCGTTACCGCCACCAGGCCAAGCGCGGTCGCGACAATTTTGAACCGCAGGCTCTGCTGGAGCAGATTCAGGCGAGTAAGCAACTCGAAGAGACGGTCGATCATGCGATCACCTCTCCTCGCGGCTCTCGCCGGGCGATTCCTGCGAGCCGCCCATCAGCGAATCAAGGACGGAGCGATCAACGTCTTCCGCAGGGGCTTCCCGCTTGGGAGCCGGCGCTTTGCTCCGGTCGCCCTGCCGCGCGGCCGGGGCCTGGCCGCCGTCCACGAGCGAGTCGAGGACCGACTGATTCGGCTCGCCCGCCTGGCGCGGTTGATCGGCCGCGGGGCGCTCGGCCCGAGACGCGGCGGGAACCTCGGGCTCTTTCATCAGATCGGCGATGACCTTGTCGCCGCTCCGCTCGGCGTCCGGCTCGACGCCCCGCAGGAACGCCGCCGTCGGCCCGCCGCGCCCGGCGCCGGAGGTCTTCACGCGTTCGGCCTGGGCCTTCTCGACGATGGACATGAACAGCGACTCGAGGCTCTGTCGAGCCGGCGCCACGCGGATGATCCGCCGGCCTTCCTTCTGCTCGATGAACTCGGCAATCTCGTCGGCCTGCGTTTGCGAGAGCGCTTCGGTTTCGATGATCGTGCGATCGTCGGCGGTGAGCAACTCGTCGCGCGTGCCTTCGGCTCGCTTCTTGCCGCCATAGAGAATCGTCATCGAGTCGCACACATCTTCGACCTCGGAGAGCAGGTGCGAACTGAGAAGGATCGTCTTGCCGCGCTTGCCAAGATCGATGATGAGGTCCTTGACCTGCCGAATGCCCAGCGGGTCCAGGCCCGAGGTGGGTTCGTCGAGGATGAGAAACTCGGGGTCGTTGATGAGCGCCTGCGCGATGCCCACGCGGCGCTGCATGCCCTTGGAAAACTGGCCGACGGGGCGATGGGCCACGGCGTCGAGCCCGACCATCTCAAGCAGTTCATCGATGCGCCGGCGCCGGATGGCGCGTGGGTAGCCGAACAACTTGGCGTAGAAGTCCAGCGTCTCGCGCGAGTTCAGGAACTGATAGAGGTACGACTCTTCCGGCAGGTAGCCGATGCGCTTCTTGGCGGCGATGTCCGAAGGCTGCTTGCCCAGCACCGAAAGCCGGCCCGAGGTTTTGTGCAGCAGGCCGAGGATCATCTTGATCGTCGTGCTCTTGCCCGAGCCGTTGGGCCCGATGAGCCCGAAAATCTGCCCCGGCTCGATGCGCAGATCGAGATTGTCCACGGCCCGGACCTGCGCGCGGAGCCAGAAGTCGGAGAAAACTTTGGTCAGGCCCTGCGCGAGGACGACCGGAGTTCGAGATGTGGAATCGACAGGTCTCATCTGCACTGCGCTCTCGCCGCGGACTGGCGCGGGATGGGAATCAGGGACGCGACTGGCCGGGCTTCAAGTACTCCTGGCTCTTGATGCGCCGGGCCCGCTCGGGATCGGGGTTGGTTTCAATGTCGATCAGCGTCGTGCCGGGCGCGATGCTGAACCATTCGAGGTCCTTGGTCGAAATGTTGATCATCATCTCCGACCAGAGCAGCGCCGTCGCCAGGTCGGGATTTTCTTCATAGCGGTCGATCCAGGCGTTGAAGCGGGCGAGATCGCTGCGGAACGCCGACACGAGTTCGCCGCGATCGCTCCGGGCGGTGCCGATGATCGTTGCCACCTTGCCGCCGACGGCGTCGCTCATCAGCAGGTCGTCGATCTCCTGCAGTTTCGCTTCGGCTGCCGATCGTTTGTCGGCGTCAATCTTTGCCTGTGCGAGCAACTGGTCATACTCGCTGATGAGCGCGCTGAGCCGCTGGTGGGCCGGCCCGGCCATGGCGTTGAGAATCTCGCTGGCCCTGCGCTCCGCCTCGACCTTGCCCTGCGCGGCTTCGACGTGCGCCTGGTTAACGCGCTCGTAACTGGCCTGCGCGGGCACCGGCGGGTAGGCGTCGTAGGTGGCCGTCGAGATTTCGATGCCGCACTGAATGCGATCGAGAAACTCCTGCGCGTACGCCTTCACCTTTCCGCTGAGCCGGTCGCGCGACTGGATGATCTCGTCGAGCGTGGTCTCAGCAGCGCCGAGCACGACCGCTCGCTCGACGGCGCTGCGAACCAGAGGATCGTTCATCGACAGCGGAACCGTCTCCTGGTTCTGGCGGGCGTCAACGATGCGATACTGCACGTTCCACTTCGTGTGTGCGAGGTTGTGGTCGGCGGTGATGACCGAGCCGTCCTTGCCGGGCACGAGGGTGAACTTTTCCGTTTCGGTCAGGCTCGTGAAGGGCTTGGCCTTCTGCAGTTCGCTCAACTGCGGCCAGAAGGCGTCATCGACTTCGACCGACTGCTGCGAACTGGGCACGAGGATGAAATCGCCGATCGGATAGGGCCAGACGAAATAGCCGCCCGCTTCGAGCGGCGTCGCGTCCTGCAGCCGGCCGAAGAGCAGCCGCAGGCCGCGCGACTGCTCGGGCACCTGGCGCAGGCCTGAGAAGAAGTACATCGCCACGAGGACGACCATGACCACCTGCAGCGCAATAAAGGAGATGCGCAGCGCGCTGGCAAGCGAACGGTTGGCGGGATCGAACTCGTCATCGGCGGTCGTCGTCGGCGCGAACGGGCGCCCGGCCTCGGCCGGCCGGCGGATCGGCCCCGGATCGCCGCCCGGCGGAATCGGGTTGTGCTGATCTTCAGCCATGGATCAGTTGCCGCCTTCCGCGCTCTGTGGAGCCGCGATCTTCACGGGGATTCCGTCGGGTCCCACGAGCATGTCAAAGGGCCATTGCGTCGTGGACAGGATCACCTTGGTGTCCTTGCTGATGATGGCTTCGAGCGCCTGGAGTTTTTGCAGTAGAATCGCAAAGCGTTCGTTGCGCGCCAATTGGGCGGCGAGCGCGGCTGCTTCGTGATCGCCTTCGGCGCGAATGGCGTTGGCCCGGACGCGCGCGAACGATTCAATCGTCCGCGCATCGCTTTCAGCCCTGGACGTGATGCGCTCCGCTTCGGCCTGGCCAGAAGAAGAGGTGTCGGCTGCGATCGTTTCGCGCGTCTTCTTCATCCGCTCGAAAACCGCTTTGCTCGTGTTCTCAGGCAGAATGAAGCGGCTGATGCCCACGGCCACCGGCTTGATGCCGTACGCCGACTCCACGCCCGCCGCCTGGTCTGAAGGGTTCTCGAGCAGTTCCCTGATGCGGCTTTCGATCGCAGCCAGGTTGCTCTGGCCCGCTTCGCTCTCGCCGGTTTCGGTTGTGAGAAGGTCATGGAAGTCGTATTCGGCGAACAGGCCGAGGGCGGAGCGGAGGCGCTCGTTGAGGCGCTTGTCCGCGCTCGCCTCGGAAGTGATGACCTGGAAGAAGGTCCGCGGATCCTCAATCTTCCACGCGAGAAACACCTGTGCGATGACGAGCTGGCTGTCCTTGGTCATCACGTTCTCGAGCCGCGTCTCGAGCACGCGCACGCGCGAGTCATAGTGCTTGACGGACTGGATGGGATACGGCCACTTGAAGTGCAGGCCAGGCTCCTCGACCACGCGGCCGATCTTGCGAAAGGTCGTTACGATCGCCGTCTGGTTGAAGCGCACCTGAAACGTGCAGGTGAACAGCAGCAGGGTGATGGCGACGATGGCCGCGATGACATACAGGGCGATTCGGTTCATTGATCGGTTGCCTCCGTCGGCAGGGGCATGGCTGGGGCTGGTGTCATTCGTTTCGCAACCTCTCGGCCGCATCCGCGGAAGCGCCGATGTCCGTGAGGTTGATCATGGTCGGATCCTGCTTGAGATCGATGGTGATGCGCGACATCACCCCGTCGGGGATGATGACCAGCTGCCGACCCTCGAGAGCGCGGCGCAGGGTGTTGAGATACTCGCGCACGGAATACAGCTCCGGCGCCTGCTCATAGGGCATCAGGCGGCTCTTGTGCCGGATGGCCGTGGCCAGTTTGTCGTTCTGCGTGGTCCAGCGGTCGGCCTTCGCTTCGAGAATCTCCCTCGCCGCCGAACCGCCCGCCTGCAGGAGCACCTGCTCGACCACCAGCGACTGCTCGGCGTAGCCCTCGTCGCTCAGGCCGAAGCTCCGGAGTTTTTCGATTTCGCGCGCGATGGTCTGTGCCTGTTCGACCGAGCCGGCGGCCCGGGCGAGCCTCTCGGTGGCGACGCGGAGCGCATCCTGGATCGTCGATTCGCGCGTCTCGCGCGCTTCGAGCACCTGTTCAAAGCTCGCCGCGACGTCCTTGGGCGGGTGGATGCCCGCGACGCCGACGAACACGACCTGGATGCCCGAGTTCCAGCGGTCGAGTTCCGTCTGGATGCGCCCGCGAAGGTCGTCGGAGAGCGCGGCCCGCCTGGGCCCGAGCACCTGCTCGATTGACATGCCCGCCAGCCGGCGGTTCACCACGCGCGTGGCGATCTGGCGGATCAGCGCTTCGCGCTGGCTGTCGTCGCCGCCGACGAAGTTGATGTAGTTGAGCAGTTCCGAGGTTCCGTCGGCGTCCCGGCCGTCCTTGATGCGGAACTGCACGGGCACCTCGGCGTTGACGACGGCGATGCTCCGCGCCAGATTGCCGGAGCCTGAGTTCTCCGTCTCCTGCTCCGCACCTATCCGTCCCGGGCCGACGATGATCAGTTCTTCCTGGCCCAGCGTGTGCGCGTTGTCCCAGAGGATCGGCGCCTTGTCGTCTACTTTCGCGTGCCCGTCTTCACTCGCCGTGCCCACGAGCACCTGGTGGATCTGCGATACCGGGTAGCGCTCGAGCCGTTCCCACGGCCACTTGACGACCGCGCCGGATTCGAACACGTGGCCATCGCGGCGCAGATCGCCGAAGGACGTCACGATCGCCTGCTCGCCGGGCTGCACGATCGCCACGCACCGCAGCAGGGCAATGAGCAGCACCACAAAACCCAGCAGCGGCAGAATCTGCCGGCTGAGCAACTGGTAAAACCACGTCGAAGTGACGGAGAAGCCGAACTGGTAATTGATCGCGTCGTTGATCGACTTGACGACCGATTCCGGAGCGGCGAGCAACCCGAGGACGCGTGAATCGAACGCCGGCTGCGGGTACTCGCCGGGCTTGCGCGGCGTGTAGAGGTTGAGAACGAACGCGATGATCACCTCGAGGCCGAGGACGATCATGTAGATCGGGAAGACGAACGCCAGTGCGGCCAGGATGTCCTGATTGCCGTTGAGCCGGAAGCCGTAGCCCACCGCCAGTGCAGCGTTGAGCAGGGCGGCGCCGATCGTCGCCGTCGCTCCAGCGCGCAGAAGCCGCCACGCCGGCTGGCGGCTCATTCCACCGAGGAACCATGAGACGACGAAGCAGACCAGCGCTATGGCCGCCGTGATTCCCACGCCATAACCCGCTGAGCCGGGCTCCGCCACCACCGGGCCCTGGTCTCCCCGCGAGGAGACCACGCCGCGCTGCCACCAGCCGATGGCGATCAGCAGCGCGGCGATGAAGAGGCTGGAGGCCGGCACCAGGTAGCGGTGCATCCACTTCAGGCGGCTGGCGTGCTGGGGAACTTCGTTCTCGTCAAAGTCGAAGATGCTGCCGGTGGCTTCGGCGCGGGTGCGCAGTTGTTCGTGTTCGAGCGACTCGAGCCGCTCGAGCCGATGCTGGTGGAACAGTAGGATCAGGACGACCCAAACCGGAATGCCGCACAGCATCGAATAGGCGGCAATGCGCGTGGCGTCGTCCTTGAGGACGTAGCCGAGCAAGAAGACAACCGCGGTGAGCACGAGATGGAAAATAGAGGCGAAGATGGCCGCCACCGCGGCCCGCCGGTATGTCTCGTGATTGATTCGCATAGTGTGGCGCTGCCCTCGAACCCGCACGAACGTGTCGGGGAGAGTCCCCGTCGAAAGAGCGAACGATACCCGAAGCCTGCAATTCAAGCAACCGCCGGCACATGCCGGTGGCAGATGATGGTCTCGCCCCAGGCCGCGACGATGGTGTGGCCTCGTCGCGGCATCCGCCTCAAAGACTCGGCTACGGGCCCGATTTGAGTCCGGTTCGAAGAGAGTTCGAGGTTTTTTCGCACTCCGGCAAACCCGCCTACGATAGCCGGCGTACCAAGTCTTCCCCGGCTGCTCCCGCGCCAGGTCCGTCACCGCCTCGCGGATGGATACATGTTCCAACAGTTCTTCGCTATCGTCCGCAACACGTTTCTAGAGAGCATTCGCCAGCCGATCTACCTTGTGATGCTGGGGATCGGGCTCATTGCGCTCCTTATAACGCCGGGCCTGAGCACCTTCACGCTCTCGGACGACAACCTGTTCATGGTCGACATGGGCCTGGCGACGATTTTTTTGTGCGGGCTCATCATCGCCGCCTTCGTGGCCACGAGCGTGGTCACGCGCGAAATCGAGAACAAGACGGTGCTGGCGCTGGTCTCCAAGCCCGTGGGCCGGCCGGTTTTCGTGCTCGGCAAGTACGTCGGCGTCGCGTCGGCCATCCTCGTCGCCGCCATCATCATGTCCTGCACGTTCCTGCTCATCAAGCGCTACGGCGTGATGCAGACCGCCCGCGACACGGCCGACATGCCCGTGATCGTCTTCGGCCTCATCGCGCTTTTCGGGTCGCTGCTTATCGGTATCTGGTGCAACTTCTTCTATGGCTGGGTGTTCACGAGCACCACCGTCGGGGCCATGCTGCCGCTCTCGATTCTCGCCTGGATCGGCGTTCTCATGTTCGACAAGGAATGGAAGTTCCAGATGTTCGAACCCATGGAAACGCCGTTCGGCACGATGAGGATGATCTCTGCCAGTTTCGATCCGCAGATCATCCTGGCCCTGGCCGGCGTGTTCCTGGCGCTGCTCGTCATTGCGTCCGTGGCGCTGGCCGCCTCGACGCGCCTCGGGCAGGTCATGACCGTGGTCGTCTGCCTCGTCGTCTTCATGGCCGGGCTGCTCACCGACACGCTCTTTGGCCGGCGGGCGTTCGAGTCCAAGTCGCGCGGCCGCATCCTCGCCATCAACGTCATCGACGATCACAACGACAACTTCAGCGACGACGGCGACACGTATCACATCACCGTCGATCGCGGCATCGACATCACCGACAACGAAGCCGTCTACCTCTCATCGGACAACCTCGGCTTCGGCCTGCTCGGCCCTGGCCAGGCCGTGCTCAAAAACGCGTCGTACAACACGGCTGATCTCGTGAAGCGCGGCGACGACCCGATGGAGCGGCCGCCGCGCGTCGATGATTATCTCATCGACGGCCCGCAGCGGGTGCACTCGCTGTGGCGCATCGCCTGGTCGGTTCCGCCGAATCTGCAGGCGATGTCGTTCGGCGATGCGCTCAACCAGGGGCACTTCATCCCGCCGACGCACCTGGGCCTGGTGGGCCTCTACAGCCTGCTCTACATCTCGGGCATGCTCTCGCTGGCCGTCATCCTCTTCCAGACCCGCGAAGTGGGTTGAGGTCGAGCAAAGTGAGGGAAATCACCTCGAAAGCGGCGTTTGTGACGCCCGTTCGAGCGTCGTTCCGGTACGATCCGTGAGACGACGCGAGCTGTCACTTACTCCGAATCATCGTTGCGCGTTGCGAGGCGAGGAGTCGAGTATGAACGCATCACGTGGATTCGTATCGTGCATCGCAGCGGCTGGAGCCATTGCGGCATGCTCCCTCCCGGCCAGCGCTGGCGATTTAAACCTTGAAGTTGCGGGTCAGGGCCCTGGCGAACTCACCCTGCGTTGGAGCGGCGCTGAACCGAACCGCCAGATGGCGATTCTCTATGGCGAAGATCTCGGTCTGTCGCGCAGCATCCGCGTCTGCGAGGGAACATGGATCGGCATGAGCGGCGTGCGTCTGGTGCGCGTCGTTTCGACCCGGTCCGCGGGCTCCGGGTCCGTCACGGGTAGCGCTTCGCCTGATGCATGCGGCGGCTACCTTCAGCTCATGGTGCTCAACAACACCTACGTGTGCCAGACCAGCAACGTCGTGCAGATTTCGAACTGATCGGACGGAACGAACTCTTCGACGAAAGGAGTGGAGCATGCAGCCGTCTCGAGTCGTACTCGCGTGCGTTGTCGCAGCTTTCTCCGTTTTCGTCCCGGCAACTGTTTCCAGCGCCGCCGACCTGACACTCGAGGTTACAGGTCAATGCCCCGGTGCGATCACGGTGCGCTGGAACGGCGCTGAGCCGAATCGGCCCCTGGCAATCATTTATGGCCAGCGCCAAGGCGCCACCATCATCCCGAGCGGCCCGTGCGGAGGAACGCAATTGGGAATCGCCGGCGGCGTTCGCCTCATTACGGTGATCGGAACTCGCTCCAACGGACAGGGGAGCGTGAGCGGACAGGCGAGCGAAGTTGACTGCGGCGGCTACCTGCAGCTGCTCGTCAAGAGTTCGCCGTGTGTGCCGAGCAACGTCGTGCAGATTCCGGAGTGACCCGCCACCCGCCGGTTAATCGTCCGCCGAGATAACATTCGGCCCCTTGCCGGCCTTCTTCTCATAGAAGCCGCCGCCGGCCCGTTCGTACTTGGTGAAGCCGAGGCGATCGAGGTTTTCGTTGCTGATCCGTTTGGCCTCGGCCTTGTCGGTATGCTTGAGGGGGATGTTGGCGGCTTGGATGACCCGCCGCACCGGCCGGCCCGTCTCAGGGTGCCTCTTCAGCGGCTGATCGCTCATCTTCTGGAAGACCTCGAAGACTTCGCCTTCGCTGCCGTCTTCGTTGATGACTTGGTAGACGTACGTGGGCATGACCGATGGTATGCGACCGCCCCGGACTCATCGGCCAGCCGGCAGCGCCGTCAAGGCTGCGCTGGAATTGCCCGATCCCGTCGAACCTGGCGCGGGCCGAACTCGTATCGCGATAGATCGCCCCCGGACTCGCTGTGCCGCCGGGCCTACGGTTCCCGCCTCGACTCCGGGCCGCTGCCCATTTTGGAGAAGTCTGCGATGTCTCAAGCCGGTTCCCCGTCCGCCGCCCAGCCCCACGATCACAGCCACGACCACAGTGGGCACGATCACAGCCACGGCCACGGCCCCGGCCACAAGCACCAGCACATCCACGACGCCAGTTGCTGCGAAATGCACAGCACGAACTCCTCGGAGGGTTCGATCGTCTTCGCGCTCGTCGGCGGGGCGATGGTGCTCACCACGGTGATCGCGGGCCTCTTCGGCCTCGATGAAGAGATCCGCGTCATTCCCGCCGCGATCGGGGCGGTGCTGCTGTGGATTCCGCTGCTCATGGCGGCGGGGCGGGAGATCAAGAGGGGACGGCCGAGCAGTTCGGTGCTCGTCGCCCTGGCCATCGGCGCCGCCCTGGCCACGGGCAAGTACGCCGTCGCCGGCGGCCTGGCGTTCATCCTGTTTCTCATGGATGCGGTGCTTCGCCGCACCGCGTGGGGCGCCCACCGCGCCATTGAGCAACTCGTCGGCCTGACGCCCGACACCGCGCGCGTCGTCATCGACGACGTCGAGCGCGAAATCGATCTCGACAAACTTGAAGTCGGCACGATCATCCGCGTCCGCGCCGGCGAGAACTTCCCGGCCGACGGCCGCGTGGCCACAGGCCGCACGACGATCAACCAGGCCAGCCTGACGGGCGAATCCGCTCCCGTCGAAGTCGAGAGCGGCTCGATGGTCTACGCCGGTACGACGAACCTCACCGGCGTGATCGACGTGGAGGTCACCCGCGTCGGCCAGGACACGACCATCGGCAAAGTCGTCAATCTCATCAACGAAGCCGAGCAATCCAAGACGCCGCGCCAGCAGATCATCGAACTCGTCGCCAGCCACTACGTCTGGATCGTGCTGTTCGTCGCGCTGGCCGTGTTCATTCTCTCGAACACACCCGGGGACGTGACCGGCTCGCAGACCGCGATCGAAAAGGCCATCTCGGTGCTGGTGGTGACGTGCCCGGGCGCGCTGCTGCTGGCTTCGCCCACGGCGATGGTGGCCGCGTTCGCCGCCGCCGCGCGCCTGGGAATCATGATCAAGAGCACGACCGTGTTCGACACGGCCGCAGGCATCGACACCGTGGTGCTCGACAAGACCGGCACGATCACGACCGGCCACTTTGCGGTCAGCCGCCTCGCGCCGTCCGAAGGCGTGGATGGTGCTGATCTGCTCACTGCCGCTGCGACGGCCGAGCAGCATTCGAATCACCCGCTGGCCGCGGCCATTCTCGAAACCGCCCGCGCCGCGCGCATCACCCCGCCGCGCGAGGGTCAGGCGGAAGAGGTGCACGGCCTGGGCGTGAAAGTCACGCAGGGCAGCGAGACGCTCTACGTCGGCCGCGCCAAGTGGCTTCAGCGCATCGACGCATCCGTTGGCGAACAGATCGCCGCCGTCGAAGGCCGCATCGAAGGCATGACCGGCGTGCACGTGATGCGCAACGGCAAGTACCTCGGCGCCGTGGGCCTCGAAGACAAAGTCCGCCAGCAGGCGCCCGGCGCCGTCGCCCGCCTGCGCGAGCTGGGCGTGCGCCTCGTGTGCATGTTCACCGGCGACCGCCTGCCGGTGGCCAAGCGCGTGGGGCAGGTCGTCGGCATCGACCACATCGAAGCTGAGTGTCACCCGGAAGAGAAACACGCGCGCATTGTCGAACTGACTCGCAGCGGCCGTCGCGTCATGATGGTCGGCGATGGCATCAACGACGGGCCCTCGCTGGCCGCGGCGGACGTCGGCGTGGCCATGGGCCTGGGCGGCACGGACATCGCCGCCAACTCCGCCGGCATCGCGCTCATGAACGACGATCTCGACCGCCTGCCGTTCCTGCTCGAACTGGCTCGCAAGACGCGCATGGTCATCACGCAGAACATCATCGCGTCGATCGTCATCGCCATCATCGGCATCACTCTGGCCGCCAGCGGACAACTCGGCGGAAGCATGATCTTCTGGGCCGCCGTCTACCACTCCTTCGGCGATGTGTTTGTAATTGCCAACTCCTTCCGCCTCGTTCGCTACGGCGAAGAGCACGACCGACACGAACCCATTGCCGCCTCGACCGGTTTTGGGCATTACACCGTTCAGCCCGCCGGGGCATGATCGTCCGAAACCGATCGGGCTGACCGGCATTCGACTCTCGCGCCCGCGCTTGCGGGCGCTTTTTATTGCGCCATCCGGTTTGCGTGGGGCGGCCAGGCTATTAATGCACGGTCCCTCGTTCTACCTTGCAGGGCTGCATGGCTGGCCAGGCGCCGAACATCTCGCCCTACGACCCGCAGGCCGAGCCGCGCTGCATCGACTGCTTCTATCCACTCGGCGGTCTGGACAGTCACAAGTGCCCTGAGTGCGGCAGGCCGTTTGATTTTCGCGATCCAACCTCGTTCACGCTCAAGCCGCCATTCATGTTCTGGACCTTCTGGCTGCCCGGGCTGCTGCTGGCGCTCGGTGGCGGCTTCGGAGTCGGGGCGCTGTTGATCATCTACGGCAACTGGGGCGCGGCGCTCTGGTTCGCCCTGCCCTTCGCGTGCGGCGTGATCCTCGGCTATCGCGTCATGCTCCGCTGGTACATGCTCGTGCTCTTTGGCGTCATCCTGCTCATCTCCTGGGTGATCGGCCTGATGACCTTCGGCATGGCGGGCGCGTACTGCGGCGTGGTGCTGGCCGTCATCGTCGCCGTCCCGATCAGCGCCGGCATCGTCTCGGGCCTGTTCCTGCGCCTTCGTCTCAAGGCCAGTCAATTCAGCCAGCGCGCGCACCTGCCCGTGTGGATCGCGCTCGCGTTCCCGCTGGCGTACGGCGCCTTTGAAGGCCGGCCGCAGCCGACGACCGGGATGGAGACCATCGCGACGGAGGGCGTCATCGCCTACCCCGCTCAGTTGTGCTGGGACTCGCTTATGTTCTACGAGGATGTGCAGCACAAGGCCCCGTGGCTCATCCGCACCGGCCTGGCCACGCCCGTTTCGACCAGCGGCGCCATCACCGGCGTCGGCGATCAGCGCACCTGCAACTACACCTACGGCCGGCTGGTCAAACAGGTGACGCTCTACGACGCGCCGAATCGGCTCGACTTCGACGTGGTCGAACAGTTCCGCGTGTACGAGCATGATGCCGAATTACTCTCCGGCTCGTTCCAGTTCATCGCCCTCGATGAAGACACGACCAAGGTCATTCTGACGACGACGTATCGCCCCCGGCTCGGGCCGCGCTTCGCGTGGCGGCCGTTCGAGCGCTACGCGGTGCACGGCCTGCACGAGCACGTGATCGAAGGCATCCGCCTCGAAGCCCAGCGCCGGTCGAACGAGAACAAGGACCGCATCGGCAGCAGAGGAGACGACGGTGCGCATCACGGTGGATGAGCGCTGGCGCGTCTGCGCCCGCATGCGCGTTGAATGTGATGTGCCGCTCGAGACGGCCCAGCGGCTGTTGAACGATTTTCGCGCATTTCTGATCGCCGACCCCCTGCATCAGCGGATCACCTTCGACAACGGCGAACCGGATGATCCCGGCGAGATCCGCGGCGAAGCGATCACCATCCGCCACGCACTGCTGGGTGTACACATCGACCGGGCCGGGCGCATCCTGCGCTGGAGGCCGGGCTTCGAACTGGCCGTGAGCGATCTGTCGCAGCGCGGCCGCAGCGTCGGTTTTCCGCACATGTGCCGCTACGTGCTCAGCGAGCGCCGGCCGCGGGGCCACAGCCTGCTCTACGAGGTGCGCGGCGTGTGGACGGCGCGCTGGGTGCCGCGCTGGGTCGTCCGGCTGTGGCTGGGCTGGGTCATGCAGGCCACGCGCGGCCGCCTGCTGGCGCACCTGGCGAAGCACGCCTGACTTTGCCTCTCGGCGACGCCCTACGTCACGCCGAGGGCGGAGCCGCCTCCGCCGGCGTCCACGGGTCAACCACAAGCCGATCGCCGCACTCGGGGCAACGCGGCGAGTCGATGAGGCGGATGTCGTAGTTGCAATTGGGGCAGACGCTTGCGGCCAGTCTCGCGGCCCGTTTGCGGCGCGGATCGAAAAGATTCATCAGCGCGAACACGAGCCAGCACGCGGACCAGACGAATGCGAGCAGCACCTGCCAGAATGCGACATTGAGCGCAGCGCCGATCCAAATGAAGCGGCGCTCGTGCTGCTCGAACTGAAACTGCAGTTCTCCGGCCGCCAGCGCCGCCACACCCAGCGGTTCGCCGAATTCATAGTCGCGCAGCGCTTTCGGCGCGGTGCGGGCGAGTCGGACAGCATCTTCGGTTGACATCTGTTCGCCGTTGTCCAAGAAGAGCATGACGTTCGGTTGCGAGCCTCGGAAAATCGCGAACGGGCCGAAAACGCCGCGAGTCGTCGCGCGCCGGCCCCAGATGAAATCGCCGATGCCATCACCGGGCAGCTTCGTCTTCCCGCGTGCCGGGGGATCGACGAGGGCATAACCGTCTGCGGTCGCGATCACCTTTGCCGAGCGGAAGTAGCCGTGCGTGGCGCGCCCAGAGCTCGCGGCGGCAAGCAAGACGATCAGCACACCCGCGGACGCCGGCAGGGCGAGCGATGCCCACGTCATCGCCGTGCCGACATGCACATGCGGAAACCATCGGCAGCGCCCCTGCCACTCAGGCGGCGGCGGCCGGTCATGAATGCGAATCACTCTAACGGGTTCACTGGACAACGCGAGGCTCCGGTCCGGGCCGCTCACGCGCGCCCCGGTTCGACGGTCAGGACGTCGCCGCACTCGGGGCAGCGGCCCGATGTGGTCATTCGCAGATCATATTTGCATCCGGGGCAGACGCCCGCCACAAGCCGCAGCGCCCGTTTGCGCCGCGGGTCGCAGAGTCGATGCAGCGCAGAGACAAACCATGCGATGCAGGAACAGACCAGCAGGAAGTAGGCCCAGAAGGCAATGTTGGAGACGATCCCGCCCCAAACAACGGACCAGGGGCCCGGCTGGAAGCGAAACGAAACGAATCCATCGCCGTCAGGAGAGATCTCATCAATCGTCGGGGAGACCAGGCGCGGGAAAAGCTCGCGCGCGCTATTGAACAGCGATTGATACTGTTCACGAGTCGGCGCGTGGCCGGGGTCTATTCGCAGATGAGCCGTCGGTGTCGGTCGCTGCACCACGGTGAAGACACCGAAGTAGGAGTGTTCTTCCCTCCAGTAGATAACGTGGCCATCGCCGACGATTTGGCCGACGCTCGCTTCGGGTCGATCCGCATCTTCGATGCAGCGGTAGCCATCGGAAGTGTCCAGAATCGTGAATTGATCACTGCCAAACCGCCGACTTCCGCCGAGAGCATTCGGGAAGCTGAGCAGCAGAGCTCCGAGCATCACAGAGAGAACCCCGGACGCCATCAATGCCACGTTCGGCTCCGTGCCCAGCCATCCTCTTGACTTGGCCAGCCAGTTCGCCGCCCGGTGGTAGCAATCGTGTCGCGATGCTTTCGGCTCTCTGCACATGCCTGGCCCGTCAGCGACGTCCTCTCCGTGCTGTTCGCAGTCGGCGCGGGTCAGGTTGCAATATCTCGGGAACCCAGCGCCGCAGTTGCGGCTACGCCCGCGCTGGATTATCGTTCCGGCTCGCGACTTCCGTCGCGGGCGCAGCCTCTACGGTGCGCGACCCCAGCCCCAGCCGCGAATCGGCCGGGAAGATGCGGACCTCGCCGCACTCTGGGCAGCGGATGACGGTGCGCGGCAGGCCGTCGAAGCAGTAGCCACATGCGAGACAATGGTCGGTGACGATGGATGAGTCGTCGCTGCTGCGACCCGACGGGCGAAGCAGATACTTGCGCAGCGCCTGCTCGGCGAAGCCTCTCACGAAGAGTGTGAGCAGGATGATCGCTGTCAGGTCGAGCACCATGGCTCGGACTTCGATGAACACCGCCACGCAGACGAGCGCGAGCGCCACGACAAAGCCGTACGCAAATCGCAGCAGCGCCGAGCCCGCTTCCTGCTTGCGGATGATCCTGGCGTGCGACAGCGGCAGTGCCGCGAGAAGCACCGGCGTGATGGCGGCCAGGCTCGCCCGAGTCAGCACGAACGCGCCGAGCGCATAGACGACCAGACCTGCGCCCAGCGCCAGGCCGTACACCAGCAGCACCGGCCACGGGTCCAGGTCTCGATGAAATCGCTGCTCGGCATCGATGCGCGCCTGCGAGCGCTGGTCAGGCGAGAGATCGGCGAGGGGATTGGGAACTTTGGGCACAGCAAAGGCCTCATGGCGGTCCGGACGAAACGCGAAACAACAGTCGCACGATTCTACTGTTCATGCATGCAGAGCCGCATCATTGTCGCGTATGTGGTTGCCGGGCTGGTCGTGGTGGCTGCGGCGGTACTGTCTCTTCGAGAGTGCGCGAACGTTGTAGCCGCCCTCGGACCCGAGCAAATTCCCACTGCGGCGGAGTTCGAGCAACTCAAGGCCGAGGGCGATGAGATCATCTTACAGATCGAGGAATACAAGCAGGCGCACGGGCAATACCCGGACTCGCTTGCGGCCGCAGCCATCGTGCCACCGCCGGCAGACTACGGCGGATGGCAGTACGTCCGTACAGAGCAGGGTGGCTTCCAACTCAGCATCGGTCAGTACACCGTGCGATCGCCGTTCACACTATTCAAACGCGCCGGCGACGAGGAATGGCGTGTGGATGGCTAGAGCCCACCTAAGCAGGGCGGGATCGCTAACTTGAGAAGCCTGCCGAATTGCCGGGCCTGCGCCGAGCCTTGTCCCGACCTACGCGCTCACACGCTCGTCAAAAAGCGCAGGTCGTTCTCGAACAGCCAGCGGATGTCGGGGATGCCGTACTTGCGCATGGCGATGCGTTCGATGCCCAGACCGAAGGCGAAGCCGGACCACTCCTCCGGGTCGTAGCCCACCGCCTTGAATACGTTCGGATCGACCATGCCGCAGCCGCCCAGTTCGACCCAGCGCCACTGGCCGCGCACGTTCATCTTGATGTGCATCTCGGCGCTGGGCTCGGTGAACGGAAAAAACGACGGCACGAGTTTCACTTCCGCCTCGGCGCCGAAATACGCGTGCGCGAACTGCAGCAGCGTCGTCTTCAGATCGACCATCGACACCTGGCGATCGACGTACAGCCCTTCGATCTGGTGGAACATGAACGAGTGCGTCGCATCCACTTCGTCAGGGCGGTAGACGCGCCCGCACGAGACGATGCGCAGCGGCGGTGTGGTGCTTTCCATCGCGCGGATCTGCACCGTGCTCGTCTGCGTGCGCAGCAGGTGCTTGCCGTCGATGTAGAAATTCTCGAGCGGGTCGCGGGCCGGGTGGTCAGGAGGAATGTTGAGCGCGACGAAGTTGTGGTACTCGTCTTCAACCTCGGGGCCGGAGGCCACGGTGAAGCCCATGCGCGCGAAAACCTCGATGAGTTCGTCGATGGTGCGCGTGATGACGTGCGTACGGCCGATGGTGACATCCAGCCCCGGCTCGGTGACGTCGAGCATCGGCCCCGCCGCCTGCGGCCTGGCGGCGCCCACCGACGATTTGCGCTGGTCGAACGCCCCTTCGAGCGCGACCTTCACTTCGTTCATGCGCTTGCCGACCGCGGGGCGGTCGGCGGGCGAGACGTCTTTCATCGAGCCGAGCAGGCCCTTGAGGCGACCCTTGGGGCCGATCCACGCGAGGCGCCACTGCTCGAGCGCCGCCGGGTCGGCCGCCTCGCCCAGCGCGGCCAGCGCCTGGCTTTCAATCGTGTTGAGTTCGTCGAGCACGGCGGTCATGAGACGAGTATAAGCAAGCGGGCGGCGTCACGAAGACGCCGCCCGGCACTGGTTCGAATGACTCGTTCACCGGCGACGCCACCGTCTCCGGTAAGCGATCGGCCCGGTCAACCTGCTGCGGCAGCCGGCTCCGCTGGCGCCTTGCCCTGCACCTTGGCGGCAAAGTCGCGGCGGCGCTGCTTGGCGACGCGGCGCGGCGATCGGCGGCCGCCGATTTCCGGGCCTTGCTCGTCGCCGACCATCTGCAGCACGACGAGTTGCGATCCGTCGCCGATGCGGTTCTTGGCGAGTTTGACGATGCGGGTGTACCCGCCGTCGCGATCGGCAAAGCGAGGCCCGACGTTCTCGAAGATGTGGCGGACCAGCTTGGGGCCCTTGCTCACTTCGCCGTAGCGGTCGCGCTCGATCTTGCTCTCGTCGTCGCACATGATGCGATCGCGCAGGAGCTGAATCGTGCGCCGCCGGGCGTGCAGGTCGCCGCGCTTGGCCAGCGTGATGATCTTCTCGACGAAGGGCTGGACGGCCTTGGCCTTGGGCAGTGTCGTGGTGATCTGCCCGTGCTCGAAGAAGCCGGCCGCCAGGTTGCGGAACATCGCGCGGCGATGCTCCGTGTCCATCGAGAACTTTCGTCCGTACATCCGGTGACGCATGACCGGTCACTCCTTTGGCTGCAACGCGCGCTCAGCGCACGCTCATCGTTTCAAGGTCAAATCCCTCGGGCAGTTCGGACCCGAGCGTCAGTTCCATCTCTTCCAGTTTCTTCTTCACTTCGCGCAGCGACGTCTTGCCGAACGAGCGGACCTTGAGCAGGTCGCTCTCGCTCTTGCTGATCAGTTCCGCGACGGTGCGGATGCGGGCCGCCTCGAGGCAGTTGCTGGCGCGAACCGAGAGGTCCAGTTCGTTGATCGGCATGCGCAGCTTGCGCAGCAGTTTTTCCTCCACCCCCGCCGCAGCCGAAGCCTCGGGCGACACGCGGGTGGCGCCGATCTCGGTATACTGCACGAACGGGTTGAGGTGCTTGCGCAGGATCTTGGCCGCCTCGACCAGCGCCGTCTCGGGCGCGACCGTGCCGTTGGTCCAGACTTCGATGACGAGCTTGTCGTAGTTCGTCTTCTGACCCACGCGCGTGTCTTCCACCTTGTAGCGCACGCGGCGCACGGGCGAGTAGATCGCGTCCAGCGGAATGACGCCGATCTCCTGCTCTTCCATCGCCTCGTACTGCTCGGCCGCCGGCACGTAGCCGCGACCCTTGGAGACGACGAAGTGCATCTCGAAATCGACTTCTTCGGTAAGCGTGGCGATGACGAGGTTCTTGTTGTGAATGGTGATCGCCGCGTCGGCCTCGATAAGGTCGGCGGTCACTTCGCCCGGGCCGGTCGCGGCCAGGCTCATGGTCTTGGGTTCGTCCCCTTCGAGTTCGACGACGAGATTCTTGACGTTCAGGACGATGTCGGTGACGTCTTCGAGGACGCCCTTGAGGGTCGAGAACTCGTGCTCGGCGCCGATGATTTTCACGCTGCTGACCGCCGCGCCCTCAATGCTCGAGAGCAGGATGCGGCGCAGACTGTTGCCCACGGTGGTGCCGAACCCGCGCTCGAACGGCTCGACGGTGAACCGGCCGAAGGTGGGCGTGTTCATCGCCGGGTCCTGGACGACACGGCCGGGCAGTTCAAGCCCTCTCCAGCGTACGCGTCTGGTGCTCATGGTCTTCGTTCCTTGGGCAGATCCCTTGGGGGAAACCGCCGGCTGATCGGAGACATTCGCCTCTGCCCGAAGCGAAGCCCCTGCTGAATCCGGCGGAGCAGACAATCAAAGGCGAAGGCCCGTCGAGGCGGTCAGGCCGCGGCGAGCAAGTGATTCAAACGCGGCGCTTCTTGGGAGGACGGCAGCCGTTGTGCGGCACCGGTGTGTGGTCCTCGATCGCCGTGACTTTCAGTCCCGAGTGCGACAGGGCGGTGACGGCCGACTCGCGTCCGCCGCCCGGTCCCTTGACGCGGATTTCGATCTCCTTCATGCCGACCTTGCGGGCCTTCGACGCCGCCGACTCCGCCGCGCGGGTGGCGGCAAACGGCGTGCTCTTGCGAGCGCCCTTGAAGCCGACCGTGCCGGCCGAGTCCCAGGCAATGGTCTCGCCGTTGACGTCGGTGATGGTGACCTGTGTGTTGTTGAACGTCGCGCGGATGTGTGCGATGCCCCGAATGACGTTCTTGCGGACCTTGGCGGTCTTCTTGGCCATGAAGTAACCCTTTCAGTTCCTGGCGTTGCCTTCTCCGAACAGTGCGGCAGGCAACTGGCTGATTCGCCCCGGCCCGGCCACGGGCGCGGAGCGCGATATGTACTGTCACAAGGCGATCAGGCCTTGACGCTCTTCTTTCCGGCCACGGTCTTCTTGCGGCCCTTGCGCGTGCGGGCGTTGGTGCGCGTGCGCTGGCCGCGAACGGGCAGGCCGCGCCGGTGGCGCTCGCCGCGATAGCAGCGGATGTCGCGCAGTCGCTGGATGTTCTGCGAGACCTGGCGCCGCAGCGTACCTTCGACGAGGTAACTCGAGTCGATGATGCTGTTGATGCGGCTGGCCTCTTCGCCCGACAGGTCGCGGGCCCGCTTGGTCGGGTCGATCGCGGCTTCGGCGAGAATGTCGTCGGCGAACTTCGGGCCGATGCCGTAGATGTACCGAAGCGCGTAGCGGATCGGCTTGTTGTCGGGAATATCAACACCAGCGATACGTGGCATGTCCTGTACCTCACCAGACCCCGTTCACGCACGGGGTCGAACTGACTCACTCAACCCTGGCGCTGCTTCATCCGCGGGTTCTTCTTGTTAATGACGTAGAGCTTGCCGCGGCGGCGGACGATCTGGCAGTCCAGCGTGCGGCGCTTGACGCTCGATTTCACTTTCATGACACAATCCCTTCAGCCGGCCCCGGGCCGGTCGTTTCGCGAACTCAATAATAGCCGTTATCCCGCACAGGCCAAGCGGCGTCAAGAGGGCCCGATCAGTACCGGTAGGTGATCCGGCCACGGGTCAGGTCGTAAGGGCTGAGTTCGACCGACACCTGGTCGCCGGGGAGGATGCGAATAAAGAACTTGCGCATCTTCCCGGAGACGTAGGCGAGGATCTCGTGGCCGTTCTCGAGCCGCACCTTGAACATGGCGTTGGGCATCGCGTCGACCACTTCAGCCTGCAGAACTATCTTGTCATCTTTGGCCATACGGACTCCGCGGCAAGGTCCACGGGCCAACCTTGCCAATCCTCGAAAACTGAACGCGATTGTAGGTCGCGCCGGATCGCCCGGACCAGCAGGGCAAATTACCTGCCTTGCGGCTGCGCCGCGCGTCAGGGCAGGGTGAGGATGTCGGCGCCCTGCTCAGTCACGGCGATGGTGTGCTCCTGATGGGCGGCCAGCCGTCGGTCGCGCGTCACCACCGTCCAGCCGTCGCGCAGCGTCAGCGTCTGGCCCTTGCCCAGCGTGAGCATGGGCTCAATGGCGATGACCAGGCCGGGTTGGAGCAGAAAGTCTTCGGCGCTGCCGGATTTCACCCGGTAGTTGGGCACCTTGGGCGACTCGTGCATGGATCGGCCGATGCCGTGCCCCACGTACTCGCGGATGATGCCCATCCGCTCGCGCTCCGCCAGGTCCTCCAGCAGACTGCCGATGGCGCTCCAGCGCATGCCGGGGCGGATGGCGTCGATGGCCTGTGTCAGCGCCCGCTTGGTCACCTCCACAAGGCGGCGCGCCTGCGAGGAGGCGTTTCCCACGGCGATCGATCGGGCGCTGTCGGCGCACCAGCCATTGAGCCGCACGCCGCAGTCGATCGAAACGAGATCGCCGTCGCGAACGATGCGGTCGCCGGGGATGCCGTGCACGATCTCCTCGTTGATCGAGATGCACGTGTGCCGCGGGTAGCCGCTGCGAGGCTGGTAGTCGGGGTAGCCGAAGAACAGGCCGGTGGCGCCCAGCGAGGAAAAAGTGCTCAGCGCGATGTCGTCGAGTTGGCGCGTGGTCACGCCGGGCTGGCACGCTTTCTCGCACGCGTCGAGCGTGGCGGCGACGACGCGGCCGGCGGCGCGAATCTGCTCGATCTCGGCGGCGCTCTTGAGGGTGATGGAGTCGCGGTTCTGTTTCATGACGTTCAGGCGGGTGCGAGCGATCCGGGTCCATGGCGCTCGATGAACTGCCCCTGGCCGCGCCGGCCGACGTACTTGTAACCGTCGACGATCACCTGGCCGCGCAGCAGCGTGGTTCGGGCAAAGCCGCCGAGTTTCATGCCCTGGTAGGGCGACCAGTCGCAGCGGCTGTGCATCTCCTTCCAGTCCACTTCCTTCGTCCAGCTCGGATCGATGATGACGATGTCCGCGTCAAAGCCCGGCGCGATGTGGCCCTTGCGGTCGCCCATTCCCATGATCCGCGCCGGGTTGGTGCAGCACAACTCAACGAGCCGGTTCATCGAGATCCGCCCCGGCCTGACGCCCAGCGTGTACACGAGCGGCGCCATCGTCTCGAGCCCGGGCAGGCCCATGGGGATCTTCGTCCAGTCGCCGTAACCTTCTCGCCTTGCCCCCGGTCCGTCCGCTTCGCCGGACTTGCCGCGCCGGCTCGGCTCCGATTCCACCCACCACATGGCCTTCTGCTCGCGCGTGAAACTGCACGTGTCGGTCGAGACGACACACACCTCCTCGCCGCCGCGCTCCAGCGCCTGCCAGAGGCGGTCGATGTCGCTTTGCTTTTTCACCTGCGGGCAGCAGGCAAACAGGTGGCCGTCTTCGGCGTCGAACACCCGGTCGTCGAGCGTGAGGTACTGCGTGCAGGTTTCGGCCCAGACGTTGACGCCGCGCTGCCGAGCCTGGCGAACGAGATCGGCGCCCTGGGCCGTGGACATGTGGACGATGTAGAGTGTTCCGCCCGTGGCGCTCGCCCAGTGAATGGCCCGCTCGATGGCCTCGGCTTCAACGAAGTTCGGCCGCGTCATCGGGTGCAGCCGCGCGCCGTACTTGCGCATCTGCGCCGGTGTGTGATGCCGCTCGATGAGCAGGTCGAGCACGCGGCTGGACTCGGCGTGCACCAGCAGCATTCCGCCGTGCTCGCGCACCTGCTCGAGGGTGGCGAACATCATCGCATCATCGCTGTTCCACCCTTCCGACTCATAGATCATGAACTCCTTAAAGGTCGGCAGGCCCATGTCGATCATCGCCGGGACTTCGGCGATGTGGCGGCGATCCGTCAGGGCCATGTGCCAGGTGTAATCGACGCCGGAGAGGCCCTCCGACTTGGCCCACCAGGCGTCGTGCGCTTCGCGCAGAGACTGGCCGGAGCCGGGAATGGCAAAATCGATCAGCGTGGTCACTCCGCCGCACGCCGCGGCGCGGCTGCCGGACTCGAAATCATCGCACGACACCGTGCCGCAGAACGGCAGCGCCAGGTGCACGTGCACGTCGATGCAGCCGGGTATGACCTCCATGCCCGCGGCTTCAATCACGCGTACGCCGGCATCGACGGGCAGTGCGGCGCCGACGGCCTCGATCCGGCCGTCGGCAATGGCGACATCACCTCGAAACGAATGGGTGGCGGTGTGAATCGTGCCGCCGCGGATCACTGTTCTGGCGGACTTGCTTCGTGGCATCGGACGAGGCGGGCCTCCTCACAGGTCGGTCGTGGACCGAAGTGTAGGGGCTCTGCATCACCTTAAGAATGTGCGCCCAACGTGTGCCGTCCGCGCCGGCTCACTCGCGCTCAGGGCTGGCGCAGTTCGCGGCTGTTGGGCAGGTCCTTGAGCGACGCCAGGCCGAACGCCTCAAGAAACTCGCGTCCGGTGCCGTAGAGCATCGGGCGGCCGAGTTCCTCCGCCCGGCCGACGATCTTGACCAGGCGCCGCTCGAGCAGACCCCGAAGAATGTCGCCGCAAGCAACGCCGCGGATCGCCTCGATGTCTGAGCGCGTGATCGGCTGCCGGTAGGCCACGATCGCGAGCGTCTCAAGGCCCGCCTGGCTCAGCCGACCGGCGTCGCGGGCCTTGAGCGAAGCCGAGACCAGCGAGCCGAACTCCGGCCGCGTCATCATGCGCAGGCCGCCCGCCACGCGCTCGATCCGGAACGATCGACCGGTCCGGTCGTAAACCTCATTGAGATGCCCGACAGCTTCTTCGATGGCCGCTTCATCAACGCCGCGACCGTCGGCGGCCGCCAGAGTCTCGCCGATCCGGCGCAGCGAGAGCGGCCGCTCGGAGGTGAGCAGGATCGCCTCGATCCGGGCTGCCAGCGTTTCATCCACGGCCGGGGCCTCCGGCAGTTCGGCCAGCAATTCGTCGTCCGCCAGGACCACCTCGTCGGGGGTGACTTCCTGGGGTCCGGTCAACGTGGGCATTCGCAGTTTCCCTCATCTGCAACCCGGGCGGCTGCTCGATCGCTTCATCGGCAGTGCGGAATCGGTTTGTGCACAATCCGCCCGTGGGCGGGATGCGGCGAATCGTCGGCCACGATTCAGTCGTGCACCATCAGCGCATCGTAGTCGCCCTGCGATGGATCGCGGCGGAAGAGGTCATCTTCCGAATTGGGCTTGTTGGGCGAGTTGCGCGCGATGTGCGTCGACCCGTCGCCCAGGAGTACGTGCCACCAGTCGCCGTTGATCGAGTGGTACTCGGGCACCACGCGGTCGTCGTACCAGCGGTCAGACAGAAGGACGAACTGCGAGCCCGCCGAATCGTTCCAGTGGCGGTAGCGCAGCCAGTTGTCGGCGTCGTAGTCTTCGAGCGCGTAGCTCGTGTTGTTCTTGCCGAACGAGTTGGGTGAGCCGATCTGGATCGTGTCGATTTCCATTTCGTTGGGGCTGACAAGTTGCTGCGGAACCAGCGAGCCGTACTCGATCAGTTCGGCGAAGACCTGGTGCGTCGTATCCGAACTCATCGAGCCGCCGCTCGTGCGCGTCGAGGGGTAGTTGCCGTGATGCTCGGAAGCAAAGGCGAAGAAGCCGACGTAGACGTTGTGCAGATCGATCTGCTGGATCTGGCGCTCAAGGCGGTCCTTGGCGCCTTCGGTGCCGCCCGGGCTGCCCGGCCCGGATGAACCGCTGGTGCCCGTGATGGCGGTGCCCACGATCGCAATGAGCGCGACCATGACACCGAGCACGATAAGAAGTTCGATGAGAGAGGCACCGCGACGCTGCAGCGATCGATTAGAGTTAGGCATACAGGAGTGTAACCGGCTCGCTCGCCGCGCCAAGCCCAATCCGGGGGAATACCCGGGGCCGAAATCGGCCGGCTGCTCAATCCGGCACCGGCGGAAGGTCAGGCGGCGTCCAGCGCCTGCACGTTCAGCCCTTGGCCGCCGCGGGGGATGATGTCCTCGGCGAGGCTGAACTGGCTGTCGCTGACATCGACGCCGCCCGAGTGCGTGATGCTCACCTCCGGCGTCGCGGCGAGGTCAACGAGTCGATGCGGTGGCATTTCGCCTCGGCACAGCGGCTCCAGATCGTCGATCACGGCGACCTTTGGCCGGCACGGATCGGCCGGCCGCCACGCGAGCACGAATGCCTCCTCCCCGGTCGACAGCGTCACCCGCCGGCCCGGCGAGTACGCGGGGACAATCTCCAGCAGCGTCCGCAGAACGACCGGGTCGAAGCGGCGGCGCATCCTCCCGCTGGTGAGTTGCGCCAGCACCGCCACATTGGGTCGAGGCCGCGAGGAGTAGAACGTGCGCAGTTCATCGAACTGGTCGGCGACGGTGACGATGCGGGCAAAGACGTGAATCGAGTCGCCGCGCAGGCCGGATTTCCCCTGACCGTCCCAGTTGGGCTTCTGGGGGAACCCGGTGCCGTCGAAGTACTGGTGATGGTGGAGCACGGCCGCCGCGGCGGTGGGATCGACTTTGCCTGTGAGGATTTCATAGCCGAACTGCACGTGCTTCTGCCACGCCGGATCGAGCTCGTCGTGGTGTTCCTCCCAGCGCACGAGCACGGACTCGCTCAGTTGCGAGAGGCCGACGTCGTGGAGCATCGCCGCCAGACCGAGCGTGACGAGGTTGGTCGCATGCTTGGCGTTGAGCCTCTTGCGCTGGCGCATGAGGTAGCCCTGCAGTTTCATGCCAATCAGCGTCGAGAGATAAGCGACATTGGCCGCATGGCTGAGCATGCGGTACTCGACCGGGTCGTCGTCTTCCATGAACTGGGCTGCGGCGGGTTCGGCCACCAGCGTCTCGGTCAGCGCCGCCAGCGTTTCGGCAAAATCGTCCCACATCTGTCGCTTGCCGCGCGGGTCGTAGATGTCGCCCAGAGCCTGCGTCACGACGCCCAGCAGGCGCCGCCGACCCAGTTCGATGCTGCTGCTGAGGAGTTGATCGATCGACTCGAATCCGGGAGCGACGACCCACACGGCCTTCTGATTCAGGTCGCGCAGGCGGCGGATCATCTTCTCATCGACTCGAAAGCCCGCCTTGAGCAGGATCGAATCCGGACGCTGCGGATGCAGTATCGGCATTCCGATCGTCATGCCCGGCTTGGTCTGCGTCAGGTCGATGTGCAGCATGATCATCGCCGCGGCGCGGGGCCGCCGGCCTCTGTGATGGTCCGTCTCGACTCTGATCGGCGAGATCGGGTCCGTGTTTTCCAGATGGCCCGTTAATCCCGGCCGAATTGCTCGATAACCGCTGCGGACGCGCCTACTCGAACCCCGCCCGGAACGTCTTTAGATCAAGATCGCTGCCCGTCCACGCGCGAAACTGGTGATAAGCCTGGCGCTGCAGCAGATCGAGGCCGCCCAGCGTCCGCCCGCCGCGCGAGGAGACGTGCTCGATCAGCGGCGTGCGCTGCGGGGCGTAGACGGTTTCAACAACGAGCGGGCCGTGGTCGAGCCAGGTCGCGCCGGCGTCGACCGGCAGGGGCAGACCCTGTGGATCGGGACCGCCGGTCATGCCCACCGGCGTGGCGTTGATGATCACGTCGCAACAGGTGCCGCACAACTTCTCGATTCGCGCCGCCACGACCTTTCCAAACGCGCCCGGGCCCGATGGCGCGCGACTTGTGAACTCGTCCGCCAGCCGCCGCGCCTTGTCGAATTCGCGATGATGGATGACCACCGTCGCGCCGCGCCCGGCCAGGCCCGCCACGGCGGCCCGCGCCATCCCGCCCGCGCCGATGACCGCGATCCGCCGATCCCTCAGATCGTCTTCGCCGATCTCCATCGCGGCCGTGACCGACTCGACGATGCCGCTGACGTCGGTGTTGCGCGCTTCGAGCGAACCGTCTTCTCCGACGATGAGCGTGTTCGCGGCGCCGGCGTACCGCGCATCACTATCGATCTTGCCGCCGCGCTGCCGCACGTATTCGAGCAGATGCGTCTTGTGCGGTATCGTGACGCTCGCGCCGCGAAATGTGAGAGTCGGCTCCTCGATGAGCGCTTCGAGCGTCGTGCGGAACGCCAGTTCATCGGGTGCGACGGGAAGCGGCAGGTAGACGCCGTCAAAGCCGGTGCGCTCGAACGCCGCGTTGTGAATGGCCGGGCTGCGCGAGTGCTCGACAGGCCAGCCGATGACGCCGTAGACCTTCGTCGCCGGGCCGATGGCGCGAAAGCGGTAGGTCTCGATGAGATCGCACACCGTCGGCTGACCCGGCGCCGTCGCCGACGAATCGCGCAGGCAGGCAAAGGTGAGCAAGGCGCCGAACTTCGGCGCCAGCACGCGGCTCATGAGTCCGAGAGACCCCATGCACAGCGCGATCGTCGGCTTGTGCCGCGCTCGCAGGATCTCGAACGCTTCCAGATTGTCGCGCAGGGAACGCGCCATCCACGCGATCTTGATCACGCCGCACGCCGGCTCCGCCGCCATGCGCGCCAGCCGCCGCATGAGATCGGCGGGCCGACCATTGAAGTCGTGATGTGAAAGGACCAGCGTCGAATCCAGCTCGCGCAACTGTTCAGGATGCTGGATCGCCAGCTTGACCTTCTGCCGCAGATTGGCGGACTTTTCGAAACTCGACAGTTCAATGTCGATGAAGCGCGGCCGCGCGTGCAGGCCGATGTGCTCGAGCAGGCTGATGCGCTGCTGTTCGTCCCCGTCGTACTCGCCTCCCTCATCGCGGCTGCGGCAGGTCACGATGCAAGGCAGGGGCGACTCGCGAACGAGGCCATCGATCAGCCCCACATCGTCGGCGACCACATCCACCCGCCACTCAATGAGATCGGCGCCCGCCTCGCGCGCATCGATTCCCTCCTGGGCGGCGCTGAGCGCGTCTTCGACGAAGATGGGAACACAGATAAAGGTCACGAGACTCCGCCGGAGTAGTATCGGACGTGAATCAGCCGCCGCGTTCGTTCCGAGCAAGACGTTTAAATGACGGACGAACCCGGCGGCTGCGGCTGCCGTAACGCTGAGCAGCCGTCCTCTTCAAGGGAGATCCTATCGTGCCCGCCGCCAAGACCATTCTGACCATTGCCGCTGTTCCCGCCGCGATCGCGGCCTACATCGCCATCGCCGGCACGACCGGCTTCTGCCCCACCTGCACGGGCATCATGGACGGCGTCCTCGGCCGCGACTCCAGCGCCGGTGGAGCGGAGACTATCAACGGGCTTGAGGCGACTACGCTGTCCGGCGAGACCGTTGAACTCGCATCCTTCATCGGCAAACCCGTCATCCTCGACTTCTGGGCCACCTGGTGCGGGCCCTGCCGCACGCAGCGCGGCATCCTCGCCGGGATGGAGTCCGAGTTGAGCGGGAACGTGCACGTCGTGGCGCTCTCGGTCGATCAGGGCGGTCCATCTGTGGTGCAAAAGCACGTCGAGACCACCGGCCACGGCGCCGAGAACGAACTCATGGCGAGCAGCAGCCTCGCACAGACATTCGGTGTGTCATCGATTCCGACTCTGGTGTTCGTCGACGCCACCGGCGCGGTCCGCAAGATCGCCGTCGGCGTTCAGAGCGCTGAAGCCCTCCGCCGGGAGATCGCGGCGCTCCAGTAGCCGCGCTACATGACGAGCCCGTCGAGCGACGCCAGACCGATCGGCTCCTGCGTAAAGAACGGCTCGGCCGCATCAACTCCCAGACGCGATCCGAAATAGGTCGCCATCGCGCGGATGCCCTGCAGCACCTTGCGGTTCTTCTCGGACATCACGAACTGCGTGTGATACGCCTCGATTGATTTGAACTTGCGATCTTCGTAGCCGCTGATGTCAACGAGAAACGTCGGGTTGTGCACCTTGCGCAGGTGCATCGCGTAGTAGAAGAACAGCCACTTGGGACTGATCGGCTCGCCCGTTTGCCCCCATGGTTCATCGACTTTCACCAGGCGCGCGGCGAAGCGGGCCCCGATTACCGCCTGCGTCACGGCGAGATGATCCGGGTGCGCATCCTCGAAGTACGGCGCGAAGATGAGCTGCGCCTGGTGCTCTCGAATGACTGAGGCGATCGCGTGACGCAGCTCGAGCGTGTTCTCCACGTACCGGTTCGGGAAATCGAGCAGCTTCCGCCGCACGCCGAGGATCTCCGCGGCCGCGGCGGATTCCCGCGCCCGGATCTCGACCGAGCCGTGCGGCGTCGGCTCGCCGTTGGTCACGTCCAGCAGCAGCACCTCGTGTCCCTGATCGACGAGCCGGGCGATCGTTCCGCCCATGCCGATCTCCTGGTCATCCGGATGCGGGCCGACAACGAGAATCTTCATCGAAGTGTTCCTAACGCGAAGCCCGCTCGCAGCGATCTCCGCAGTGATACGTCCTCTACATGCGCTCGAGC
Organism: Phycisphaerales bacterium; assembly: GCA_020852515.1. Taxonomy (NCBI): domain Bacteria; kingdom Pseudomonadati; phylum Planctomycetota; class Phycisphaerae; order Phycisphaerales; species Phycisphaerales bacterium. The sequence goes on along the minus strand of JADZAS010000002.1, from coordinate 213,864 downwards.
GTGCGAATGCCCAGCAATCCCAGTCCGTCGGCGAGGATTGACTCCGTCAGCCGCGCCAGGCGGATGCGTGCATCGCGCAGTTCCTTCGTCTCAGCCTTGAGCACGGGGCACTGGGTGTAGAAGACAGAGAACGCGCCCGCCAGATCATAGAGATACTGGCACAGTCGATGCGGCTCGAGCGTCTGCGCCACGCTCGCCAGCGTGCCCGGATAGCGCAGCAGCGCCAGCGCCAGGGCCTTCTCTTCCGCGGCCGCGATGAGAAACGCCGCGTCGCCGCGCACGTCGTCGGGCGCCTTGCGTCCGATGGAGCGGATCCGCACGTACTGGTTCTGCAAGTACGCGCCGGTGTTGCCTTCGAAGGCGAGCATCCGGTCCCATGCGAAAACGTAGTCCTTCTGCAACTGGGTCGAGAGGTCCGCGTACTTCACCGAGCCGATGCCCACCGCCCGCGCGACCTGGTGCTGCTCGTCGGGCGGCAGGTCAGGGTTCTTCTCGCGCACGATGGCCCCGGCCCGCTGGATCGCTTCGAGCAGAAGGTCCTTGAGCTTGATGTTGTCGCCGCTTCGGGTCTTGAGCGGCTTGCCGTCTTCGCCGCACACGGCGCCGAAGGGCACGTGACGCAGCTCAGCGCGCGAGCCGTCGGGCAACTGATCCCAGCCGATCAGCCGCACCGCTTCGAACACCTTGCGGAAATGATCGCGCTGCCGGGCATCCACGACGTAGATCACGCGCTGCGCGCCGAGTTCCTGCACGCGGTAGCGGATCGCGGCCAGATCGGTCGTCGCGTAGAGAAATCCACCGTCGGATTTGCGAATCAGCAGGGGGGTGTCGTCGCCTTCGATCTCGACCACGATCGCGCCCTGCGACTCCTTGGCGATCCCGCTCGAGATGAACGCATCGACGACCGGGCCGAGCCGCTCTCGATAGAACGACTCACCGCGGTTGTGTTCCTCGGTCACGGTCAGATCAAGCAGGTCGTAGATCTCGTAACACGCGGCAAGCGTGATGGCGGTGATCTTCTCCCACGCGGCGACGATCTCGCCTTCGCCGCGCTGCAGGCGCACCAGCGTGCTCTTGGCTTCATCGAGGCGCTGCTCGGCGCCGGCAACCTGTGCTTCCCACTCTGCGATGCGGTGCGCTCCCGCGTTAATGCGCCGCGCCGTCTCGAGCGCCTGCCGATCCGCCCTGCACTCCAGGTTGGCGTCGCGATAGGCCGCTTCGAGCGCATCGAGATCAAGCGAATCGAGATCGACGTGCCGCCGCCGCAGCGACGCGATCACCATCGCGATCTGCAAGCCCCAGTCACCGAGGTGGTTCTGAGGGATCACCTGATTGCCGACGCGCGAGAGCACGCGACACAGACTGTCGCCGATGATCGAAGAGCGGAGGTGCCCGACGTGCATCTGCTTGGCGATGTTCACGCCGACGAGATCCACCACGACGCGCGGCGCATCCGCGGGTGTCTTCGCTGCCGCGACAGCCGCCAGCTCGGCTTCGAGTTGCGTGAGCAGGCGAGGCAGCGCATCAGCTCGCAGCCGCAGGTTGACAAATCCGGGCCCGGCGATTTCCGGCTTCTCGCACAGGTCCTCCAGGCGTGCCTGCTCGAGAATCGCCCCCGCCACCTCGCGCGGCGGCCGGCCTACGCGCTTGGCCAGACCCATCGCCACGTTGGACTGGAAGTCACCGAACTGCGGGTTCTGCGCCGTCCGGACCAGGGGATCGGAGTCGGCGAATTCATCGCCGAACGCGGCGACGATGGCGTCCACGAAGCGTCGGCCGAGCAGTTCAATGGGATCGATTTCCATGCGGCCGCAGTGTAGTCGCCGCCCGCCAGCGTTGCCAAACGCTCAATTGCGCTGGGGAAACGTAATCTCGCCAGAGCAGCGGCTTTATCGCATCCGGTCAGGCAGCGCCGTATCCTTTCCTCCGCACCGATTTCGGCGCCACGACCGGAGGCCCCTTTTCATGCACGATCGAATCCAGACTCTCGCCGCAGCGATGTTGCTGCTGTCGCTCCTCGCCTGCGGCTCGGGCCAGGCGCTGGCCCGCCAGGATGAAGCGCCCCCGACGGACGAGGAGACTCCCGTCGAGTCCGCCGAGCAGACTGAAACACCGCCGGCGCCGCAGATCGTCAGCGAGCGGACGCTGCCCAACGGCGTGCGCGTGCTCTCGCAGCCGATCGCCGGCGTGGAATCAGCCGCCATCGTCGTCGTCTTCGAATCCGGCTCATCCAACGATCCGACCGATGCGCCCGGACTCTCGCGCCTCTTCGACCGGCTGCTGATGACCTGCGCCTCGCAGGATGCTCCGCCGCGCAGCGTGAAGCAACTCAATGAGTTGTACCCCGCCGGCTGGAACATTCGCTCCTACGACGCCATGAGCGTCTACGGCGTGGTCGCGCCTTCGGAAGCCGCGGCCCAGGAGATCGAGGCCATCGCCCGCCGCGTGCGCACGCTCAACGTCACCGCCGAAGACATCTCGCGCGAAACGGGCTCGATCGAAGCGGAGATGAAAGCGCTCTTCGACGATCAGCCGCTCGTCAAACCGATGTCCTGGCTTGTCGCCAAGTCGTTCCGCCACGACACCGATGCGCCGCGCGGCATCGACCCGATTCGCCTCGCCCGCCTGCAGCCCGATCGAGTCCTGCGCGAGTGGCAGCAGCGGATCACCGGCGGCAACGTGACGGTGGTGCTCGCCGGCGACGTGAGCCGCATCGGCCTCAACGCCGCGACCGACAAGGCATTCGGCTCGCTGCCCAGCGGGGCCCGGCCGGACTTCCCCGTCACCGTGCGTCCCGTCGGGGCCGTGGCGCGGGATGTGCTCGATTCGAGCGGCCTGCCCGGCAACCGGCCGCACGGCGTGGCCGCGTTCTTCGCGCCCGCGATCACCAGCCCTGATCATCCCGCCTTCCTCACCGTCAGCCGCGCACTCATGCGCGACGCCGCGACTCTTCAGGGTTCGCAGAGCCGCATCGAGTTCCAGTATGACATGCTGCTCGACCCGCGCGCCGCCTACATCACGCCGCACGCCTGGCGCTACCCCAAGGGGCCGGCGCAGGCTCTGGGCTACTGGGACGCCAAGATCAAGAACCGCCGCAACACCCACGCCGATGCGCTCCGCACGCTGGGCGCGCTCGATTGGCAGCTCGGCGCGCCGCTGCGCGGCGGCGTGGTCGATGAACTCGCCCACCAGCCCGGCCTGCTGTACACCATCGCCTACGCCACCGGCTTTCGCGCCATGTACGGCGACAGCGCGTTCTGGGATGGTTACCGCACGAAACTCCAGCGCATGGATCCGAAGGACCTCACCGCCGCTCGCGACAAATACTTTGCCGACGGCAACCGCGCTCTGTTCATCCTCAACGGCGAGTAGCGGGGGCGCTGCGTGGCGGCTCAGCCGATCATCCTCTCCACCTGGTCTTTCGGCCGCCGCGCCAACGCCGTCGGCTGGGAGGTGCTCAGCGCGGGCGGCTCGGCGCTCGACGCCGTCGAGCGCGCCTGCATCGCCATCGATGCCGACCCCGGTGTCGATTCCGTCGGCCTCGGCGGACTGCCCGATGCCTCCGGCCGCGTGAGCCTCGATGGCTGCATCATGCTCTCGCCGCGCCGCTGCGCCGGCGTCTGCTTCGTGCGCGAGCACAACTACCCGGTTTCGATCGCGCGGCGGGTGATGGAGCGCACGCACCACCTGCTGCTCGCCGGTTCCGGAGCCGACGAATTCGCTCGCCGAGAAGGCTTCGAGCGCTCCGATCTGCTCACCGATGAAGCGCGACAGGTGTGGGAGAAGTGGAAGGCTGATCCGGCCCAGCTCACCGGCGAGCGCTACCGCGGCTGGCTGCCACCGCGCAACGTCGAAGAGCGGCGCGGCGTCGAAGGCGACGCCGCCGGCGATGACAAACAGCGGATTGCCGCCGACGAATCCCTGCCGCACAATCGGCGGCACGACACCGTCGGCGTGCTGGCCATCGACGCGGCCGGCGTGCTAGCCGGCGCGTGCTCGACGAGCGGCATGGCGTTCAAAGTCCCCGGCCGCGTGGGCGATTCGCCGATCATCGGCCACGGACTCTACGTCGATCCCCGCGTCGGCGCAGCCGTGGCCACCGGGACGGGCGAACTGCTCATGCGCACCTGCGGCACGTTCCTGGCCGTCGAACTCATGCGATCCGGCTGCTCCCCGGCCCAGGCGGCGAGTCAGGTGATCGAGCGCATCATCGACTCGTGCGACATCGTCGCCGATCACCAGGTGGGTCTGATTGCATTGACCCCGCAGGGGCAATGGGCGTCCGCCGCGCTGCGGCCAGGCTTCCGCGTGGCGGTGCGATCGAGCGATCGCGATGACCTCGAGCCCGCCGGCCACGTGCTGCTCAATGGCGGCGCCACCACCGGCTCGCTGCTGTAGTCTGCTCGCAACGCCGCGCCGCGCGATCTCTTGATGGATCGCCGGGGCGCCGCACCGCAGTCCGCTTTGGATGCGGTGTGCGAGCGGGCAGGCGAGATCGTCCTCAAACCATGCGTGACCTCCCGACTTCGAGGCCGAAGGCCTCATCGCGAGTAGACGCGGGTCCAGGGAGCGCAAGCGAGCGCGGCCCCCGGACTGCCGGGCGCAGACGCGTTGCACCCCGAAGGGGTGCTCGTATCGTGCGGCACGCTTCACGCGGGTCGCGCGCTTCACGCCACGAGAACTCCTTCGGAGTTCAGGAACATTCGCTTCGCCTTCCGGGGGTGGCGCTCGAAGACTCGCTCCACCGCCCGGCTACTGACGATCACGCCTTCGGCGTAAAAGCCATCCGAACGGGCAGGCGAGATTGAGCACCGGGCGCGCGCCGGCCAAGCGCGTGCAAAAACGGGGTCCGATTCCGCCTGTAAACCGACTCAACGCCTCGATTCTGATGTAGACTTGTCGTGAACGCATCGCAAGGGGAGGCGGGGCATGCCGGTCCGAAACTCGATTCGACGGCTGATCGTGTGCGGGTCTTTCGCCGCGGTTGCCGGTGTCGCAGCCGCGCAACCTTCGGGTGTGATCGGCTACGACGTGATCGAGATCCGACCGCTGGAAGGACACAGTAGTACGTCTGCCGAAGCGATGGACGATTTCGGCCGGTTCCTGATTCTCTCGAACACTACGCCTGGTACCTACTTCGTCTGGATCAACGGCGACACATTGGTCGTGCCTCCGGTTCCTGGTTTCGATCGCTTTGGGTGCGCCGATATCGGCGCGGGCGGCGTGGTTGTGGGCTACGCGATCCCGAGTCAAGGATTGGCCTGGCGCGCTGTTGCATGGACTGTGTCCCAGGGAATCCACCTGCTACCGCCGATTCCCGGAACGGACTCGAGTGAGGCTCATGCCGTTGACGATCGCCCTTGGCCACATTGCCGCTCTACGGGTATCAGCGGTGCCGTCGTCACATACAGCACCGTCTGGCAGGGCGAACAGCCGATTCGGGTAGGCGCTGAGAGAAGCTGGGCGGACGCTATCAACAACCTCGGACACGTTGTCGGCACAGAGCGAAACCAACTCGGCGTTACGCGCCCCACTCTCTGGCGCGACGGTCAGTCCATCGATGTGGGCGGCGAACCGTTCGACCAGGGAGGCAGCGCGACGGCCGTCAATGACTGGACGGAAGTCGTGGGTTCAATCCAGTTGTTCGGAGCCTTCCACTGGTCCAACGGAGTGCGAAGATCGCTACCTCGCATCGGCACATGTGGCGCATCGCCATGGGCAATCAACAATCTCGGCGTGGTCGCCGGCGAGTCCAACCCGGATCCGCGCTGCATCAACGGCCAGCAGCATGCGGTCATTTGGGAGCGGGTCAATTCCGAGTTCACGGTGCATGACCTGAACGACTGGATTCCTCGATACTCTGACCTCCGACTGGTCAGTGCCAAGGACATCAACGACGCGGGCCAGATGGCCGTCGTCGGCGAATACGACGACGGGCGGCAGCGGGCGCTGCTGGTGACGCCGTATCGGTTTGAACTCTCGAACCCCGTGCCGGGCCGCGCCGGCAGGAAAAACACCGTGACCATCACGGGCCTTCAACCCGATCAGCGGGTTGTTCTCGTCTGGGGCACGCAGGAAGGCGCACAAAAGATTCGGCCGACCTGCCCCGGCGGGACACTGCTCATCCGCGACCCGCATGCACTGCCGATGGTCCGCGCCGATGAAAATGGCGTCGCGACGTTCACGACGTTCATCCCGCCCTACGCCCGCGGCCGCACCATCCGCATGCAGGCCATCGCACCCTTCGAGTGCGAAATCAGCCACACCGTGACGTGGACGTTCGAATGATTCGTGGCGAGCGCGGGTGTGACGGCGAGCGAAATGTCTTGCGTCGAGGCCAAAGGCCTCATCGCGCCTAGACGGGGGTCCAGGGAGCGCATGCGAGCGCGACCCCCGGTTGTGTCGCCGGCAATAGATCGCACCCTGAAGGGGTGCTCGTATCGTGCGGCCGCGCATCGCGTCCGTTGCGCGCCGCACCCCACGAGAACTCCTTCGGAGTTCAGAGGAATACGCATCGCCTTCCGAGGGTGGCGCTCGAAGACTCGCTTCACCGCCCGGCTACTGACGATCACGCCGTCGGCGTGCAAGCCATCTTGCATGACGAGCGATCCCAAACCCCCGGCACACATCGCCCGGAGCGGCGAGGAGGGGCACCCGCTCGCGCGCCGGTTTCGCCGGCTGGCAATTCCGAACCGCCGCATCCGGTGTGGGCCCCGTCTCCGATCCTTCCGATTTCCACCCGCCACCCGGCCCCGCGTCGATCCCGCCGCCCCAAAAACCGATAAATACACGGGGTCGCGCTCCTGATTGGCGGTTGGTGGGGGTTTGGCTGCCCGCAAACCGGCCTCATGGCCCCTAGGATTGCGCGGAGCCGATAAGTTAGAACCGTTCCAAGGAATGGGACGTATGAAGGCCAGGTGCATCCGCACCAGTGAGGAGAAACCATGTTCGAACGCTTCACCGACCGTGCCCGCAAGGTGATGGCTCTGGCCAACCAGGAGGCGCAGCGGTTCAACCACGAGTACATCGGCACCGAGCACATCCTCCTCGGCCTCGTCAAGGAGGGGTCCGGCGTCGGCGCCAACGTCCTCAAGAACCTCGGTGTTGACCTCCGCAAGGTCCGCCTCGAGGTCGAGAAACTCGTCAAGTCCGGTCCCGACATCGTGACCATGGGCAAGCTGCCCCAGACGCCGCGCGCCAAGAAGGTCATCGAGTTCGCGATCGAAGAAGCCCGTAATCTGAACCACAACTACGTCGGCACCGAGCACCTCCTGCTCGGCCTGCTGCGCGAGCATGACGGCGTCGCCGCCCAGGTCCTCATGAACCTCGGCCTCAAGCTCGAAGAAGTCCGCGAAGAGGTGCTCAACCTCCTCGGTGCCGGCGTCGAGCCCCAGGAGCAGGAAGGCGCCGAGCCCAGCGCCGGTGGCGCCCCGGCCCCTTCCAAGGGCAAGAGCAAGACACCCGCGCTTGATTCCTTCGGCCGCGACCTGACCGAATTGGCTCGCGAAGGCGCGCTGGACCCGGTCATCGGCCGCCTCAACGAGATCGAGCGGCTCATCCAGGTGCTCTGCCGCCGCACCAAGAACAACCCCGTGCTGCTGGGCGAAGCGGGCGTGGGCAAGACGGCCATTGTCGAAGGCCTCGCGCAGCGCATCATCAGCAAGGACATCCCTGATCTGCTCTTTGATCGCCGCCTGGTCGTGCTCGACCTGGCGCTGATGGTCGCCGGCACGAAGTACCGCGGCCAGTTTGAGGAGCGCATCAAGGCGGTGATGAACGAAGTCCGCCGCGCGGGCAACGTCATCCTCTTCATCGACGAACTGCACACGCTGGTGGGCGCCGGTGGCGCGGAAGGCGCCATCGATGCGTCCAACGTGCTCAAGCCCGCGCTGAGCCGCGGCGAGATCCAGTGCATCGGCGCCACGACCTTTGACGAGTACCGCAAGTACATCGAAAAGGACAACGCGCTGGCACGGCGATTCCAGTCCATCACCGTCGAGCCGCCCGGCAAGGAGCAGACGGTCGAAATCCTCAAGGGACTGCGCGAGAAGTACGAATCGCACCACCGCGTGCGCATCACCGACGAGGCCCTTGAACAGGCCGTCGAGTTGTCGGACCGCTACATCACCGGCCGCGTCCAGCCTGACAAGTCGATCGACGTGATCGACGAAGCGGGCGCCCGCGTTCGCCTCCAGAGCATGACCAAGCCGCCGAACCTCGCCGAGATCGAGGAGAAGATCGAGCGTCTGAGCGTGCAGAAGGACGAAGCGGTCAAGGAAGCCGACTACGAGCGCGCCGCCAAGCTGCGCGATGAGGCTGAAAAGCTCCGCCGCGAGAAGGAAGACATTCAGAAGCAGTGGCGCGAGAAGCAGAGCGAAACGCTCGGCACCGTCGATGAGGAAATCATCGCCGAGGTCGTCAGCAAGATGACCGGCGTGCCGCTTACCCGCCTCGAAGCCGAGGAAGCCCAGCGCCTGCTCAAACTCGAAGACGAGCTGCACCGCAAGGTGGTCAGCCAGCACGACGCGATCGCGTCGATCGCCAAGGCGATCCGCCGGGCCCGCGCGGGACTCAAGGATCCCAAGCGGCCGATGGGTTCGTTCATCTTCGTCGGCCCCTCGGGCGTCGGCAAGACGCTGCTCTCCAAGGCCCTGGCCGAGTTCATGTTCGGCGACGAGGAAGCCCTTGTCATGCTCGACATGAGCGAATACATGGAGAAGCACAACGTCAGCCGTCTCATCGGCGCGCCTCCGGGATACGTCGGCTACGAAGAGGGCGGCCAGCTCACCGAGCGCGTCCGTCGTCGGCCGTATTCGGTCATCCTCCTCGACGAAATCGAGAAGGCGCACCCGGACGTGTACAACATGCTGCTGCAGATCATGGAAGAAGGCCGCCTGACCGACTCGTTCGGCCGCAACGTGGACTTCAAGAACACCATCCTCATCATGACCAGCAACATCGGCGCGGACCTCATCAAGGGCGGGGCCCAGTTCGGCTTCGGCAAGAAGACCGAGGTGCAGGACTACGACAAGATGAAGTCCACGCTGCTCAAGGAGATCGAGCGCTACTTCCGGCCCGAGTTCATCAACCGCCTCGATGAAGTCATCGTCTTCCACCCGCTGACGCGCGAGGATCTCGTGCAGATCGTGGACTACGAGACCAAGAAGGTGCGCGACCGCCTCGAGGGCCACGGTCTGGTGCTCGAGATCGAACAGAGCGCCAAGGACTTCCTCATCGAGAAGGGTTACAACCCCGACTTCGGCGCCCGCCCGCTCCGCCGCGCAATTGGAACGTACATCGAGGATGCTCTGAGCGAGTCGATCCTGCGTGGCGAGTTCGAAGGCAAGAACATGCTTCGCGTGCTGCACGCCGACGAGGCCGAGCACCTCACCTTCACGGCTGAGTACCGGCCCGAACTCGACCAGAGCAAGCAGAAAGCTGCCAAGAAGGGCAAGGACGGCGGCAAAGAGCCCGTCGGCTCCGGGTCAGGCAGCGGCGGCGAAAGCAGCAACGGCGAATCAACGGGCTGAACGATTTCATCCCGCGGCCCAGCGCCGCACCATCCCAAAAGGTTTCCCTCACCCCCAACCGCCGGCCCCGCGCCGGCGGTTGGTGCGTTTCAGAACGACCGGCAATCGGAATGTCGGTGCTTAGCCTTCCGCAGGGAGCGCGACTATTGATCAGGCAGTCTGGATTGTCCATCCACGCCCTGTGTTGTCAGGCGTGGATCTCAGGAGGTTGCCATGGGCTGGGGAAGAACACTGCTGCTGGGCGACATCGGAAACCGCCTCGACATCGCAGACACCGAGCGCGACGTCGAGAGGCTCAAGTCCGCGCTGCGGAGCAAGCAAGGCGTCGATCATTCACAGAACATCGAGATTGCAGAACTCAGGCAGGAGAACGAACAGCTCAAACTCTACGTCAGCTCGCTGATCCGACTGCTGGTGTCCAGAGGCGTTGTGACCGCGGAGGAAGTCAGCACGTTCGTCAACCTCATCGACGTGGATTGAATCCGCCGCTCAGAACTCCACCACGAACAGGCCGAAGAACTCGAGCAGGTCTTCGCGGTCTGAGTCCTGGTACTCCTCGAACTCCTGGCGCACGCCGAACTTCAGGCTGGCCGGGCTGCCGACGGAGAGTTTGGTCTCGATGGCGGCGCTGAGGACAGCGCGGTAGTCGCCGAACTCGCTCAGGTCGGGGTAATACTCGGCGCCCGCGACGATGCTCGTAATCTCGCTGAAGTGGTGGGTGAGATCGAGTTTGAGGATGCCTTCGGGCGTGATCTCGCCGTCGTTGGGCCCGCCATTCTCGAGCGAGCCGCCGAGGCCGACGCGGCCGACAAGTTCGGTCTTGTCATCCTTGACGAAGGTGTACCCAAGGCCGCCGCCCGCCGAGTAGCGCTGGTCATAGGCGGCGAACTCATCGTACTCCAGACGGCCCTGAACGAACGCAAGCCACGGCGACTCGGGAAAATACCAGTCGTGAATGCCGCCCGCGTCGAATTTGTTCTGCGTGCGATCTCCGCGCGATGTGGCGGTGCGGTAGTTGGTATCAAACGCCAGGCGCGTCTCCTCGGTGCGGCGCTCGGTGGCGAAGGTGAGGCGCGCATCGAGCTTTTCCGTGCGACCCTCGCTGCCGTTGAAGCCTGCCTCGAAGCGCGACTTCCAGGGATTCGGTGCGGGTGTCTGCTCTTGGATCGTCGTGGTCGGCTCGGCAGGCGCGCCGGGCGCTGCAGCTTCCGCCTGGCCTTCGGCCTGGGCCTGCTGGGGCGTGGGCGCGGCCGGCTCCTCGCCCTCGAGCGTGATCGACTCGATCTTGGTCCGTTCAATCACCATCCGGCCGAGTACGGCATGCTCGAAGATGATGTTCTCTTCCGTCTGTTCGACGATCGTGCCGTGGATGACATCCCCGCCGATCAGCGCGATGCGATCATCGGCCATGACTGCTGAACACGCGACAATCGCCGCGGCACTCGCAAGTCGCCCGGCGATACGGTGAAGAGACGGAAACGCAGGCATCTTTGCTCCCCTTGCTCATCCCAATCCCAACCGGCGCAGCGCCTTCGGGCGCCGCCGGCGCGTGCCACCTCGCGGTGGGGCGGTAGCGTAGGATTCGATGCATCCATGGCCAGCGACCGCCTCGAAAAACTTCGCCGCCTGCTCGAACTCGAGCCTGACGATGCGTTCTGCCTCTACGCCCTGGCTCAAGAGCACGCCAAGGCGGCCGATCACGAGCAGGCGATCGCCTGTTTCGATCGCGTCATCGTGGTCGAACCCGCGCACGGTTACGCCTACTACCACAAGGCTCGATCGCTCGAAGCCATGGGCCGGACTGACGATGCCCGCGCGACGCTGCGCAGCGGCCTGCGCGCCGTGTCACCCGCTGCCGACGCCAAGGCGCACCGCGAACTCCAGGAGTATCTGCAATCGCTGGGCGGGTAAGAGAGCCGGAGCGATTGGAGGATTGGGCGCCGTTCATCGGCGATTCCATTACCTCGCTTACGCCCACGGGCCGCGACCCGCAGTGGATAGCCGTGCGCGCCGGCCGCCGACGGCTGACCACGTTGCGCGCCCGCGATGTGGCGGACCTGCAACTTCACGTCGGCGAGACGCTCTCTCAGACTCGACTCGCTGAGATCTTCCATCGCGCCCGATTCGCCGCCGGGCTCGACCGCGCGCTCAAGCACCTCAAGCGCCGCGCTCGCAGCGAAGCGGAGATGCGAGCGCACCTGGGCGAACGAGGACTCGCCGGCGAACACGTCGAAGCGATCCTCAATCGATTGCGCGAGCTGGGCCTGATTGATGATCGCGCCTTTGCGCGCGAGGCGATCGAGCAGACGCACCGCCGCGGACCGGCAGGCGAACGGCTCATGCGCCACGTGCTCGATCGCCACGGCGTGGAGCCCGAGACAGCGCGCCAAGCGATCGAAGAGGCCGGCCGCGAAGCTCCGAGCCCGGTCGAGCAGGCCCGGTTGCTGGTGCAGGCGAGGCTGCCGTCGATGCGCGACCTGCCGAGTCACAAGCAGGCGGTGCGGCTGCTCGGTCTGCTGGCGCGGCGCGGGTTCGATGACGAGGTTGCGCAGGGGGTCGTGCGCGAGTTTATTGAGCTGCCCGATTGACAACCTCCCCGGCGTGGCGCATGCTGTCTGCAGGGCCGCAGCGCCATACACTCCACTTTGGACTGGAGGCCGTTTGAACATGAAGATGCGCATCATCTGGCTGACATTCTGGGTCACCATGTCGATGTGGTTCGGGCAGGGATGCGGGTCGATGAACGTCGACAACCAGCCGCGCCAGGCCACGCCGCTGCCGGCTCTTGAATCCGACACGCCTCCGGCCACATTCACCGGCGAGCCGTCCGTGTCCGGCATCGACCGGAGCGACTGGCCGGCCACGGAAGTCCGCCTCTCGCGCGATGACGTCGAGACGCGGCCGACCTACGTCCGATCATTCACCATCGGCGACCGTTACCGCGTGCGCGAGTCAGGCGATTATCCGACCACGGAAACGGCGATGAATCTGGCTGATCATCCGCGCACGCTGGGCGCTGAGTACCTGGAGATCGTGACCGATCCGATCGTGCAGCTGGGCAACCTCGTCATGGCGCCCTTCAGAGTGGCGTTTATCCAGCGGCCGCGCGAGATCGTTCACGGTCCAAAGGACGCCTATGAACTGCAACCGGCGACCGATCCGATCGACATCAGTCCGGTTGCACCGCAGCCATGAGCCAGGGCTCCGAAGCTGAAACAGGCCTCCCGGCCGGCTATCGGCTCCGGGAGGAATGGGAAGTGACGCCCCGGCGACTCGCCGCCGAGATGGCCGGCGATCGCAGGCCGCTGCTGATCGACTGCCGCACGCCCGAGGAGCACGCCGTGGCCCGAATCGAGGGCGCCGTGCTCATTCCGATGGGGGAGCTTGCCGGCCGGCTTGAGGAGCTGGAGGTGCATCGCGAGTCGCGGATCGTCGTCCACTGCCATCGGGGGCAGCGGTCATTGCGAGTCGCGTCCTTTTTGCGCGGGCAGGGTTTCTCGGATGTGTGGTCGCTGGCGGGCGGGGTTGATGCGTGGTCAACCGGCGTGGATCCAAGCGTGGCGCGGTACTAGTTATAGGACCTAGCAGACGAGGGACGCGTACCGCCGCAGAAAACCGGTTGTTGCAGGACAATTTTGCAAAATGGTACAGGAATTTGCACTTCGAACTGGACATCTGGGCAAAAACCGAGTAATCTGATAGACTGGTAGAGTCATGTTGAGGAGAGGAGAACGAACTCCATCAGCATGCGTCGCGTGTCTGGGCGAAGAGCCTCCAGTCCACCGTTGGTGGTGAAAGGCCGTCTTGCCAGGCGACTGGTGCGGAATCGGCTCGACAGCCGGTCCCGAGCGCGCGATAGTGTTTATCGTTCAAAGTCCAGCCTACGGTCCGGGCTCAAACAGTACAGGAGAGTGTGAGAAATGAACCAGATCAAGACCCTTTTGTGTGGCGCCGCGTTGACCGCCGTCGTTGCGACTCCCGCCCTTGCCGACTTCCCGATTCGGGACGCCGGCGTGCTGCAGGTCGGAGTGGCGCTTCAGGACGCCGGCTTCTTCGAGAACAACGGCAATGTCCTCTTCGGCCTTCGCTTCACGCTCGACCGCAACGTGACGCAGGGCAGCGGCTACGGCCTGATCCTCGATAGCTTCGGCTCGTTCGACCTCGGGTCGGACACCGAACTTGCCCTCTACACGGGCGACGGGCTGCAGATCCTCGCCATCAACGACGACTACGATCAGGGCGACATCTACGACGCCTACATCGCTGCCGGCGACGCACCCCAGCCGAACGATCCGTTCAACGGCACGACGCGGCAGGGCAACATCACCAACGAGATCAACCTGCTCGCTGGTGAGTACCTCGTCGTCATCGGCCCCTACAACACCACCTGGGACAGCTTCGACGCCCAGGATACCGAAGTGAACAACTTCCAGGGCAGCGGCGAGTGGCTCTGCTCCGTCCTGCTCTACGAAATCCCGGCGCCCGGCAGCCTCGCCCTGCTCGGCCTCGGCTCGCTCGCGATCGGTGGCCGTCGCCGCCGCGCCTGAGCCTCACCGCCTCTGACGATTTCGGACCGAAATCCCCAGCACCTCGCGCTTGTCGCGAGGTGCTGTCTTTTTCGCCCGCCGTCGCGCCGCCTTCGATCGCTGCTACGAGCGCGGATGGAACTTCGCGTGCACTTCGCGCAGGCGGCTGGCGTCCACGTGCGTGTAGGTTTGCGTGGTCTTGATGTCCGCGTGCCCGAGCAGTTCCTGCACGACGCGCAGATTCGCTCCGCCCGAGACGAGGTGCGTCGCGAAACTGTGCCGCAGCATGTGCGGGTGCACGTTACGAAGGCCGGCGGCCAGAGCCTGGCGGCGGACGATCTGCCAAATGGCGATGCGCTCGAGTGGCCGGCCCGAGCGCGAGAGCAGAAGTCGTTCATCGTCGCGGCCCATCGCCTTTTCGGCAAGCACCGGGCGCAGCGCGTTGACATAGTCCGCGATCGCTGCAAGCGCGGGCTTGCCCAGTGGAACGAGGCGCTGCCGGTTGCCCTTCCCGATCACATCCACCACGCCCAGCACTGCATGCACATCGCGCACGCGCACCCCCACGACCTCGCTGGCGCGCAGGCCGGCGGCGTACAGGAGTTCAAGCAGCGCGCGATCGCGAACCCACAGCGGGCCCTGCGATTCGTTCGGGGCCGCGAGGAGCTTCTTCATCTGTATCGGCGACAGGCAACCGGGCAGCCGCTGCCAGCGTGTCGGCGTTTCAAGCAGGTCGGCCGGGTTGCGCTCAAGGCGTGCGTTGGCGTGCAGGAACCGGAAGAACATGCGAATCGTGGCCAGGTGGCGGCAGATGCTCGAAGTCGAAAGCCCCCGATCGGTCTTGAGCGTGCGCACGTGGGCGGCCAGATCCTCGGGCTGCACGCTCACCGGGCCCGGGCGCTGCATGGCGATCAGGTTCTCTTCAAGGTCACGCAGATCGGCTGAGTAGGCGCTGAGCGTATTGGCCGCCAACCCACATTCCACGCGAATGAAGGTCAGGAAGTCGCGGATTGAGCCGGTCCAGGAACTATCGTGCATCTCGCGCTCTCGCAGGAGCGTATCGAACTGCCGGCGGCCGCGGCTGCAAAACCACGCGCAGCGGTACGGTTGCCTTTGCCCGGCTGTGGTCGCCCCGCGAAAACGGCCATACGCTTGACGCTGGGTTTAAGCGGGTGCGGCCGGGGGGCGGCGGCCCGCCAACCGGTTGCTCCGACTTGCCTTGTGCGAGGAAGATCCATGGCTCATCAGTGCTCTCTCACCGGCTTTCTGTCGCTCGCGCTTGGCATGGCTGCGGCGGTACTCGTCACGCCCGCCTGTTCCGACGACAAGCCGCCGCCGAAGCTCACCACCCCGGAACTGACACCCAATCCGCTGCCTCGCTACCTGCGCGGCACGGTCCTCTACGAGGCCGAGTTGCGCGGCTACGGCCGTTCGCTCGTGCAGGGCTACGGCGTCGTCGTCGGTCTCGACGGCACCGGCTCGGCGGACACCCCGCTGCCTATTCGGGCGTACCTCGAACGCGAGGGCGCCAAACTGCTGCCCGATCCGCGGATCGAGACCGAGCGGCGCATCACCATGACCAAACTGCTTCAGGACAAGAACACGGCGGCAGTGCTCGTGCAGGCGGTGATCCCCGCCGGAGCGGTCAAGGGCACGCGCTTTGACGTCATGGTCTCGGTGGCGCCGGGTTCGAGCACCACCAGCCTCGAGGGCGGTCGCCTCTGGACCACCAATCTGAGCAGCGGATTCACCGGCGCGGTGCAGGGCGTCAAGCCGGTTGCGCAGGCGCACGGCGATCTGTTCATCAATCCCTTTGCCCCGGACGACCGCAACTCGCTCGCCGGCGGTGTCGACTGGGGTCTGCCGGATCCTTCCGCGCCGGAGGGCCAGTCCAGCAGCGCAGGCGTGGTCGTCGATCGGCGCGTGGCGCGCATCCTCAACGGCGGCGTATTGACCGACGACATGCCACTTATCCTCCAGCTGCGCACGCCGAACTTCGGGAGGGCCCGCGCGATTATCGACGCGATCAACTCGCGCTTCCCGCAGGAGCCTTCGCAGACGCGGCCCACGGCCGACCCCGTGGCCGGCCACTCCGACGAGCAGATTCTCATTACCGTTCCTCCCAGCCGGCATGCCGACTCCGAGGTCTTCGTGGAGACGATGCTGCACACTCAGATCTTCCAGGGCGGCATCGAATCGCGTGCCAACTTCCTCGCCCAGTGGATCACGGAGAATCCGATAGACGCTGTTCCCGTGACCTGGTGCTGGGTGGCGCTGGGCGAACTGGCGATTAACGGCTTTTCACACCTCTACACCTACCCGGACGTGATTCCCCGCCTGGCGGCGCTCAACGCCGGCGCCCGGCTGGGCGATCCGCGCGTCGTGCCGCACCTCGTCGAAGTCGCCGTGGACCCCGACAACGCGCTTCGCGTGGATGCGATCAACCTGCTGGGCGACATGCCTGCTTCGCCGCGCATCAGCCTGGCGCTGCGCGAATTGCTCAACGACGAGTCGTTTGACGTGCGCGTGGCGACGTTCGACGCCCTGCTCAAGCAGCGCGACCCGTTGGTGAAGCGCATGACGCTCGATCCGCAGCAGGAGTTCGAGGTCTACGCGGTGCCCTCCGAAAAGCGCATGGTCTACGCCACGCTGCAGGACAAGCCGCAGCTGGTCGTGTTCGGCTCGGACAACGGCTTTGCGGACGAAGTGCTCGTGCAGGCGCTCTCGGACCGGCTGCAGATCGTGCGTTACGGCAGCGATGAGCCGCTGCGCGTGCGCTACCGCAGCAAGGGCGCTCTGGAGGCGGTGGAATACGAACCGCCATCGGATCTGATCGGCTTCATCACGTTCCTGGGCGCCCGGCCGTCGCAATACAGCCTTGACCCATCGCTGGGGCTGACTTACGGCGAAACCGTGCGCGTACTGTACGAATCGGAAGTGCAGCGCGGCCTGAACGTGCGCTTCGTGCCGGAGCGCAACACGCTCATGCAGGCGGTGATCGACAGCATCCGAAACGCCGCGCCGGACGAGCGGCCGGAGACGACGCGGGATCCATCGCTCCTCGATGCGGACCCCGATGCGCCGCCGGCTGAATCCACGATTCACGAGCGGTGAGCGGCGTGATGGAGGATCACGCCGCCGGAGTGGCTGCAAGGCGGGTGCTCGATCGGTGCGCGGAACTCGGCTTTGCGCTCAGCGGCGTGGCCCCCGCCGAGACCATCGAGCACCACCGCGAATTGATCGCCTGGCTCGAAGCCGGCCGGCACGGGCAGATGGAGTACCTCGAAGCGCATCTGGCCCAGCGCATCGATCCGCGCAAGAAACTGGTCGGCGCGCAGTCGGTTATCTGCGTGGCCGATCGCTACGCGGCGTCAGAATCCGAGATGCAGCCGCCCTGCGGGCGAACCGGCCGCATCGCGCGCTATGCGCGCGGTGACGACTACCACCGCGTGATGAAGCGACGGCTGCACGAGCTGTGCGATGCACTCGCGGCCGAATTCAACGAACACCAGTTCGTCGCCTGCGTTGACACGGCTCCGGTGCTCGAGCGCGAGCACGCGCGGCGTGCGGGGCTGGGCTACGTCGGCAAGAACACCATGCTCATCGAGCCGGGCGTGGGCAGTTACCTGCTGCTGGGCGAGGTCATCACCACCCTGCCGCTCGAAACGAATGCACAGCGGTATGACGACCATTGCGGCTCGTGCACGCGCTGTCTCGACGCCTGCCCGACAGGCGCGCTGACGCCGTGGTCGCTTGACGCCACGGCCTGCATCAGTTACCACACGATCGAGTTGCGCGGCCTGATTGACGAGCAGTGGCATGAAGGGATCGGCGACTGGATCTTCGGCTGTGACGTGTGCCAGGAAGTCTGCCCCCACAACGGGGACACGCCGCGCACGCAGGCGGCGCCGGTTCACGAGGCCTATCGCCCCAGGCGCAACGGCTTCGACCTGCTCGAGATTCTCAACTGGTCGCCGCACGATCGCCTTGCCGCCTTCACTCGCTCGGCCATGAAACGGGCGAAGTTGTGGATGATGAAGCGCAATGCCCTCATCGCCGCGGGCAACCACCTCGCGCGGCAGCGCGATCCCGATCTGCTCAATAGAATCGCTCAACTGGCCGCCGACGCGGCTGAGCACGAAGTCGTTCGCGAAACGGCGCGGCAGGTGCTCCAAAGGCTGAACTCATCACCCCGGGAGGAACAACACAATGCGCCACGTTCTGGTTGAATGCGTCCTGCTTGCGGTCGCAGCCGCGTCTCTGGTCGGATGCGAAACAACAACCGTACGCGGGGAGAGGGCTGACGCTGAGGCTGCCGCGAATCACGGCGTCCAGTCGGCGAGCCTGGGGGCACATGACATGGCGCTGGCGGACGGGCAGGTCTATCTCGGCGGCCAGCCGTCGCGCGCCGATCTGGCCGCCGCGGCGCACTATCCGGGCCTCGAGTCCGTGCTCGACCTGCGCCGCGAGGGAGAGAACCGCGGCTTTGACGAGGCGGCCGAGCTCAACCGCTTCGGCATCGAGTATGAAAACGTTCCGGTGGGCGGGCCGGAGGAACTCACTGACGAGGCGCTCGACGAATCCCTGCGCATCATCCGGACCAGCGAAAAGCCGCTGCTGGTGCACTGCGCCTCGGGGAACCGCGTCGGTGCGGTGTGGATGGCCTGGCGCATGCTCGAGGACGGCTACACCGCCGAGCGGGCCGAGGCGGAGGCACGCCTGGCGGGGCTGCGCAATGATGAGTTCATCCCCGTCGTGCTCGACTACGTCCAGCGCCGCCGGGACGCACTGGACCGCCGATGAACGCAGCCGCGGCGGCTTTGCGGACTTTGCCGTGCTTTTCAACGATGCGGCTCGCGCCTATCTTGCCGACTCATTGCGCTGCACAGCCGGGCAGCGGGCGACTCAACAAGGAGACCACAGGCAGTGGCCGAAGAACGCACAACCCCGGGAATGAAAGCGGCGCTGTCCATCGCCGGAAGTGACAGCAGCGGCGGCGCCGGCCTGCAGGCGCACCTCAAGACCTGGGCCGCGATGAACGTCTTCGGCTGCTCGGTGGTCACCGCCATCACCGCTCAGAACACGCGCGGCGTGCAGCGCGTCGAACACGTCGCCGCTGATCTCGTCGAAGATCAGATCGAGTCCGTCGTTGGCGACATCGACTGTCAGTCCACCGTCACGGGCATGATCGGCACCGTCGCGATCGCCGACGCCGTCGCCAAGGCGATCAAGCGGCATCAGCTGCAGCCGCTCGTGGCCGATCCGGTCATGGTCAGCAAGTCGGGCGCGAAACTGGTTGACGACGCCGTGGCCCGGTCCGTGGCGGAGAAGATCTTCCGATTCGCCGCAATCGTCACTCCCAACCGCGTCGAGGCGGCGCGGCTGCTGGGCGGGCAGAACTGCAACACGATCGCCGAAGGCATGGCGGCCGCGAAACAGATCGCCAAAAAATTCGGCTGCCACGCCGTGGTCGTGACCGGATTCGAGCGGCCCGGCCCCACGCCTGACAGCCCGCCGGAAATGGTCGATGCATTCTGGACCGGTGAAGAGACGGTCGAACTGGTGGCCGAAAAGCGGCAGGGCGGCAACACGCACGGCGCCGGCTGCACCTTCGCCGGGGCCATCGCCGGCGGCCTCACCCTCGGCAAGCCGCTCAACGACGCCGTCGAGCAGGCTCGGAATATCGTCAGCGAAGCGATTCGCCAGAACATCAACATTGGCCAGGGCAATGGGCCGGTCAATCATCTGGCGTGGCTGACCGTGAAGAAAAAGTAGACCGCGGCGCGGCTCCGCGACGCTCGGCCCGAAGCCGCGTGTGCAGCGCGCTGTGGTGGCTGTGGCTCACCGTGCTGGCGCTGGCGGCGCTGAGCCGGTTCTTTGCCGCGCTTGCCTGGCCGATCGATCTGCTGGCCAACGTGAGTTACTTCGCATTCATCCCCGCTCTGATCACGGCTCTGGCGGCGGCGGTCAGGCGGCGCTGGCTGGCGGCTGCGGCGGCGGTCATGCTCGCGCTCATTGCCGCGTGGCCCGTGCGCTGGATGCTGATCAATCCGAACGCGGCCGCGGCGCCCGGCAGTGGGGCAGACGGCCACGTGGTTCGCGTGCTCGAAGCGAATGTGCACGGCAGCCATGCGGCGCTCGACGGGCTCATCACCCTCATCGAGCAGGTCCAGCCCGACGTCGTCGTCGCCATCGAAGTGCAGCCGGGCCTCGAAGCCTACCTGGCTGACAACGAAGCCGTCAAAGCCATTCTCCCGTTCGCGATCGGGCCTGAGCGCGGCATGTTGTGGCGCGACATGATGCTCAGCCGCCATCCGATGCACCGCCTGCACTTCGACGGCGACGATCAGCGCTACCAGCACCTCTTCGCCTACCGCCGTTCGTGCTTCATCGAAGACCCGCAGGGGCGCTATCTCCTGACGGCGATGCACCCGCCCAGCCCGCGCGAAGCGGCGTCGTGGATGCGCGGCAACGAGTGGACCTCGTTGCTGGCCGAAGTCTGCCAAGAGCACATACTGCCCACCGGCGTGCCCGTGGTCATCGGCGGCGATTACAACACGACGCCAGGTGGTTACCGCCATCGCATCATGCTCAGCCGCAGCGGGCTCGTTCCCTCCGACAGGCTCGGTGGAATCGAAGGCACGTGGCCCAGCGACTGGCCCGGGCCGGCGCGGCTGACGCTCGATCGCGTGTGGGTGTCGCCTGGTGTGCGGCTTCTTTCGCGCGAAGTGCTCGATGACATCGGCTCAGACCATCGGCCGATCCTGGTCACGCTTTCGCTGCCCACGCCGCCGGTCCGCAATGAGGTTGAGAATGGTCGATAGAACGAGATCGTCATGAAGATTCTGCACGTCTGCACTTCGATCGACCCGCGAACCGGCGGCCCGGCCAATGTGCTGGCCCGGCTGGCGCGCGTGCAGGCGGAGAAGTGCGGCCATGAGGTGCACATCATCACCGCCGACGACCCGGCGCGCGTGCGAGATGTGTCGGCCGGCCTCGGCGGCGCTCGGCTCGCAGCGGGGGGCCCGGCGCGCGGCCCGCTCGCCAAGGGGCCGCGCACGGCCGCGCTTCTCGACGAGCGCCTCGCCGCCGGGGTCGATCTCGTGCACATCCACGGGCTCTGGCAGCACGCCCCGCACGCCGCGGCGGCCAAGGCGCGCAAGGCCGGCGTGCCCTACATCTTCCGGCCCTGCGGCATGCTTGATCCGTGGTCGCTCAATCAGGGGCGAATCAAAAAAAGACTATTCCTGACGCTCGTCGCGCGCCGGCATCTGAACCATGCCGCGGCGCTGCACTTCACCACGGAAACCGAGCGCCGCCTCGTCGCGCCACTCGGCCTCGCCCCGGCTGCGCATGTCATTCCCAACGGACTCGACTGGACGGAGTTCGAGACGCTGCCGCCGCGCGGCGCGTTTCGCGCAGCGCACGGCATCGGCGATCGGCCGCTGGTCATGTTCCTCAGCCGCGTGCATCACAAGAAGGGCCTCGATCTGTTGCTGCCGGCCTTTGCGCTGCTCGCGAATCGCCAGGCGATGCTCGCGATCATCGGGCCAGGCGAGCCGGAGTACGTCGAGCAATTGCAGGCTCAGGCGCGGCAACTGGGTATGGCCGATCGCGTACTCTTCCCGGGAATGATCGGCGGGCGCGCCCGGCTCGAGGCGCTGCACGATGCGGACCTCTTCTGCCTGCCCAGTTATCAGGAGAACTTCGGCGTGTCGGTCATCGAAGCGCTGGGCGTCGGCACGCCGGTGCTCATCTCAGATCAGGTCAACATCCACGACGAGGTGGCCGCGGCGGGGGTGGGGGAAGTTGTGCCCTGTCGCGTCGAGCCGCTTGCCGCGAGGCTCGAAGCCATGTTCGCCGACCGAAGCGCTCTGGCGGAGATGGGCGCGCGGGCCCGGCCGTGGGTGGAGCGCACGTTCCGCTGGGATGTGATCGCGGGGAAGATTGACGCGATGTACGCCGAGGTGGTGCGCGCGTAGCGGATCGTCTCAATGCCGGATGATGCGCCCGTAGAGGGCCTCGAGCTCACTCACGTAGTTGGACCAGTTCCACTGCTGAGCAAAACGTTCGGCGGCGGCCTTACCCATCGCCGCCAGCCGCTCGGGGTGGGAGAGCAGACGCTCGATCGCCCGGGTCAGCGCCTCGGCGTCGCCGGCGGGCGCCGTCTCGCCGGTGATGCCGCTCTCGATGAGTTCGGGGTTCGACTGCACGTCCGATGCGACGACCGCCACGCCTGACGCCAGACTCTCTGCGATGGCAAACTGCGGCTCGACCGACAACTTGCGAAACGGCAGCACCACCAGCAGCGACTCACTCATGAGTCGGGCCAGGCTCATGCCCGGCTCGTAGGGGAAGCGGTGGATGTGCACGTTGGGATGTCGGCGAGGCAGCTCGTCAATACCCGGCACTTCGTTCCACGCCGGGCGAATCGCCATCGTGAACGTGAACTGAGGGAACCTGGGCGCCAGCGCGTCGAATGCAGCCAGGCTGAGATCGCCCCCGTTCATCTCGTTGGCGTCGCGCCAGAAGAGTACGCGGTTGCGAGGTGCGGCCGCACTGAAGCCCTCTTCGGTCCGCAGGTCGCGAATGACGCCGTGGCGAATCTGCGTGACCGCCAGCCCGAGGCTTTCGTACCGCCGGGCCACGTACGCGGTGGCGGAGCAAACGGCGCCAAGTCGGCGCAGGAGCCAGCGTCCGGCCCGGCCGCCGCTCCTGCTGACTTCGCCGTTGAGCACCGTGGCGACGACGGGCGTGCGCATCGCCGAGGCCGCGAGCGCGCCGCCGAGTTGGGCCGTGCGCATGAAGCCGAAGAGGTGCAGCACGTCGAGCCGCTGCCGGCGCACGATGCGCCGGATCTGCGCCACCTGTCGCAGCAGCGCGCCCGGCCGCACGCCGTCGGTGGATCGGGCGCCGCGCATCTTCTCCGGCCGCACGCGCGCATCGGTCACAAAGTGCGTGTGCAGGTCCCGCGGCATCATCGCGGGAAACGTGTGCTGGGGCCCGAACTCATTCGTGATCAGGTGTACTTCGTGGCCGGCCTGGTGCAGGAGGCGGGCCGAATGCGCCGGCACCTGGATGTGACCCGAGACGTTGTGCTCGTGGCCGATCTCGCTGGCCAGCATGGAGGCGTAGATGCCGATTCTCATTCGCCGGCCCGGCGGAACAGGACATAGCACCGGCTGCACAGGCGCGGCATGAGCCGCGACAGCAGGCGATCGCAAGCGGCCACGGCCGGCGCCAGCCAACCGGGCACGGCGTTATACGCCTGCATGCTCAGGAAAAATGCGCCGCGGCTGTAGATGTACTCGCCTCCGCTCGCTCGGCCGCGCTCGATCACTTCTTCAGGCGCCAACCGCGTCGTCGATCGCTTGTTGTCTCCCCAGCGCGGCCGGCGGCCGTTAACAAACTCGGCCAGCACGTAACCCCCCGGCCGGGTCACGCGAAGCATCTCTGACACGACGTCGAGCGCGTAAGCCGGCGACTCGGTCTGATTGAGCAAACGGATGGCGTAGACAAAGTCGTAGGAGCGGTCCGGCCGGCCGGTTCGGGCGGCCTCGCCGACGACCATTTCAAACTCTCCCCCTCGCCCGGCGATCTTCTCGTTGAGCTTCTCGAGCATGTGGGGCGACGCATCCAGCCCGCCGACGTTGTAGCCGGCGCTTCTGGCTTCCAGAAGAAGGCGTCCTGTCCCGCAGCCGACTTCGAGAATCCGCGCCCCGCGGTCCACATGCCCGAGCGCTTCGAGCAGGATGTCGCGCTCGAGTGCGTGGATGCGCCGCCCGGCCGGGCTGGTGAATCGTTTGTCGTCGTACGCGGCCGCCTGGGCCTCAGAGTAAGCCGTTTCACGAGCCGGGGCGTTTGGCGCGGTGGTGGGAGGCATGTCGATTCAATTCCTCTGCTTCCGGGGCGTTGCCCGGCTCAGGTATCGGCTTGAGCCGGACCCACAGTGTAGGGACACGCTCCAAGGGCCACCGGCAGCAAGATGCTGCTGCTGACCTCTGACGGTCTGCCCGGCTCACCCGTAGCCGCCAGGCGCCAGCCCGGCGGCCGGATCCAGATCGACCGAGTCGCCCCGGGCGCTTGGCGCTGGCTCGTACTCCTGCTCCGCAGCCAGCGCTCGCAGCAGCGCCACGCCCAGCGAACTGTACAGCACGAGGAACACCAGCGTCACGCTCACCCGGGCCATGATGTAGCCCTCGAACAGAGCCCCGAGGAAAAACATCGGGTAATACGCGCAGACGAGATCGGCCAGCGGCGCGTGCTCGCCCAGCCAGGACCGGGCGCGGAGCAGGCGAAAGGCCTGCGCGGCGGAGACGATCATCAGCCCGATGAGCACGATGACCATCCCGAAGCCGTATGCCGCCCACGCGAGCAGGTAACTGTTCTCGCTGGCGTCCTGCGACTTGGTCGCGTGCACGCCCGCGCCGATGATCGGATTCGCCATCCCCTCCTTGAGCAGCGTAAGCCAGACGCTGGCGCGCGTGTTCTCAACGGAGGTGAGTCGGGAAGACGCTGATCCGATGTCCAGGCCTGGCACGAACTCGATCGCCGCAAACGCGACCGCCGCCGCGATGGGCAGCAGGAGAATGGCCTGCCCGATGCGACGCCAGAGGAGGAGAGTGCTGCCTGTCAGCACCATGAGCAGGCCGGTGCGCGAGCCGGTCCACATCAGCAGTACGCCGTCGATCCCCAGCAGGGCGATCCAGAAGCCCAGATACCGCCGCTGCGGGTCGTTCATGGCCAGCCAGAGCAGCAGCACGCACATGATGCTCAGGTACACGGCGCAGTGCTGCGGATTGCCCGTGAGGCCGACAAACCGTGAGGAATTGCTCACGGTAAGCACTGAGGGATTGACGACCAGTTGCACGAACACGCCGAGGATCCAGATGACGTTGGCCACCGTCAGCGCGCGGAAGAGTTTGTGCCAGTCGGTCCACTCGCCGGCGAACGACGTGCCGAAGTAGCCCAGGGGCATGAGGGTCGCGACCGCAAAGCCCAGCGTCGCCACGCCGTCTTTCGGGTCGCCGTGCACGAGCCGCAGCAGCCCGGCGAGTCCGGCGATAACCAGCAGCACGACGGTCGGCGCCGCGAGGCGCTGAAGCGCGCGATGCGCAAAGAGCCCGATGACCACGATGAACAGCAGTGCACCGCCCGAGAGAAACAGGTGCGATCGGTACAATTGGATCGGCGTCCAGAACGTCACCACGAGCCGGCCCAGCCAGTTCACCTGGATGCCCAGTGCGGCGGCGAGCACCATCCCCGCCACGATCCACACGCCGCGCACCGGCCGGCCGGTCGCGGCCAGGGCAATGATGAGTCCGATCGTGCCTCCGACGATCACGCCCAGCAGCAGTGGAACGGACAATTGCGGCATATCGACACTTTCGAGCGAACGGGTGCGGCGGCTCGACCGCGGGGCTGCAGCGCGGCGCTGCGACTCCCTCAGTTTTCGTCACAATCGTATGGGCATCTCAGAAAGAAGTATGCCCCTTCGACGGCGCGAAGGGGCATGGGATTGACTGAATTCTGCGGCTGCGGCGGGAAACCGGCTTCAGTTGCCGCCGTTGCCTCCCGAGCCGCCTTCTCCGCCTTCGCCCTCGCGGCGGACGGTGCGCTCGACCTGCCTGGCTGCGGTGATGAGCCGCTGGCGCACCTGCTCGCTGCGGTCCTCGGTCCGACGGGCGATGATGCGTGCCGCTTCATTCCGCAGTTCGGGCAGATTGGCCTGCTGCTCCGGCGACAGTTCGGCCTTTGCGCGATCGATGATGCGGGCCGGGCCGGAGTGAATGATGAAGCGGTAGGCTCGCGATTCGCGCCGATTGTTGTTGCTCGTGCCGGCGAACGACCCCATTTCCAGCTCTTCGAGCACGCCGGCGAGCGTAGTGTTGATTGCGTCGATGTACTCCGACTCGGTGCGCCGCTTGGGATCGGAGTTCTTGACGCTCTGCCACAGCACCACGCCATCCGCGCCGCCGTCGCGCGCTGCGGTCAGGAAGTTGCGCACCTGAGGCGCCGTGGCCCAGCTGCCTTCGTACTCCGAAAGGCCCCAGTACACCGTGCGGATGCTCACGTACGGATACACGGGCGGCCGCCGACCGGTGCGGCTCTCGACGTCGCGGCTCAGACGCACGGCTTCCTGCGCCTTGTCGCGCATCAGCGTCTCGATCCGCTCGTGCTCGGGGTCCAACTCAAAGTATCCGGTGTAGGAGTACGGGCAGATGACATCCACGCGATCCCACAGCCAGGTCGAGCGATCGTTGAGCGCCCGGGTTTCTTCGGTGGCCGGTGCGTTCCGGTCGGCTGCCACGAGGCTGTAATAGCCCCACTTGGCGTTGGGCCGCATCTGCTTCGCGAGATCGAGCGACTCGAGGAAGAACCGCCGCACCGCGGGCTGATACGCCGCATCCGCCACGGCAAGGGCTTGCTCGCGAGAGAGCGAAGGCTGCTGGCGCAGCACGGCCTCGATGCGCGGCTCGCGAATGGCGGAGTAGTTCTTGTTGTACAGCGAGAGCGGATACCCCTCGTAGTCGAGAATCGCCAGTCCGTCGAAATCCGGCGGGAGGTAGCGGTCGATCCCGGTCCGCAGGGCGGCGAGATGGGCCTCCATGTCCACGTACTCCGGACCTTGCTCCGACAGGCAGCCGGCGTTGTGCTCGTAGAGAATCCGGGTGTTGGCGTCGAGGCCGAGATCAGCGCCCGTGAAGGTGCCGCTCCAGTCGCCGGTCGTCTGCAGGTAGAGATGAAAGTCCGAGTTGCCGCTCCATCCGAGCGCGTGGGGCGAGACAGGAACGGCCAGGAGAGCCGCAACAAGGCCTGGAACGCACTTTGAAAAGCCGCCGGTACGCATTGAAATCCTCCTCCCACAGCGGGCGCTCGGATATCGACGCCCCTGCGATTGATTCTCGCATAGAGCATCCGATACTGGGCTCAGATTTCAACCAATGTCGCGCAGTTTCCCCCACTTCGCCATCGCTACGGGTGGCACAGGCGGCGCCTTCGCCACAGACGGCATGAGTGGCAGACTCAGTCCAGCGCCCACCGGCCGAGGCGAAGCGTCTTGACGGCGTCGAGCACAACCGAGTCGAGGTATTCGATCAGTTCCGGTTCCGGTCGGCGGTACTTATCGTCCCCCACAGACTGCCAGAGGACGAAGCCGTCGCTGCCGCCAACCCACGCGCCGAGAATGTGATTGTGCATCTGCTCAGGCGTGAGCCAGTCGCCCTCGTGACCGGAGATGCCCCAGTAGACGATCCGAGGATTCAGGTACGTGAGCACCAGCGGCCGCTTACCGGTCCGGTCCCTGACCAGTTCGGCGATGCGCACGGCTTCGCGCGTCTTATCGATCACGAGGGCTTCAATCGTCTCGTGGCGCGGATCCGATTCGTCAACCCCTGTATACCCGTAGGGGCACAGTACATCCACCTCGTCCCAGAGCCAGAGCGACTGGTCATTCACCCAGCGCCGGGTCGCGTTCTGCGGCGACCAGCGGTCTGCGTAGATGTTGCTGTAGTAGCCCCAGGAGGCCTCGGGACGCATGGCGCGGGCAATCCCGAGCGAGCGGAGGTAGAACTCCTGAACGTAGGGCAGGTAGATTTCCGCCGCGAGATCCTCGGCCTGCTTGTAGGTGAGTTCCGGGTGGAGTTGGAGTTGCGCCTGGATGCGGATCTCGCGGAACTCTTCGTAGTTCTTGTTGTAGAGCGACAGCGGCCAGGATTCGAAGTCCAGAATGGCAATGCCCGTGAACCCCTCGGGAATCTTGCGTTCAATGGCGCTGGTCAGCGCATCGATATGGCACTCCATGTCCACGTACTCCGGCCCCAGTTCGTTGATGCAACTGGCTTCGTAGTCGTAAAGCACAACCGTGTTGTCGTGGAAGCCGATTCCCTCGGGCTGGTAGTTGCCGCTCCAATCGCCGGTCGCCTGCAGAACCATCTCATAGTTCTGGCGCCTGACTTCGCTCTGCCCGAAAGCGGGCTGATAAACCATGCCTGCAACGACGCCGGTCGCGCAAAGCGCGAATCTCACACCAATCTGCACGGGCCCCCCCCTCGTTTGCCTTCGTAAAAAGGAGTCGGTCTCACTCAACTCTTCCGCTGCCTCAATTGCAGCGGTGACTGTACTCGATTTGCGGCCCCATCGCAACGGTTTTTCAGGACGTTGGCGCAATTTATGCGCTAAACTGTCCGCCTTTTCATGGCTTGCGACAATTAAGCCAGATCAACTTCAAAGAAGTTGCCGGAAGCCGATCTCGACCACGGCCTGTTTCACCCGCGTCTCGAGAATCTGGATGTACTCGGACTCGGTGTAGCGGCCTGGTTCGTCTCCGACGGCCTGCCACAGGATGAAACCGTCGGCGCCGCCGGCCCAGGCTGCCTCGAAGATACGGTCGATCTGCGGCTGAGCGAGCCAGAGGCCCTCGTAGGTGGAAAGGCCCCACCGCACCACGCGCGGATTCACGTAGGTGAAGACATATGGCCGGTAGCCCGTTCGCTGCTTGACGCCATTGGCCAGCCGCACGGCCTCCGCAGACTTGTCGGCAATCAGTGACTCGACCGTGATGTGTCCGGAATCCACCTGGTAGAGCCCGACGTAGCCGTAGGGGCAGATCGCATCGACCTTGTCCCAGAGCCAGTTCGACTGGTTGTTCACCCAGCGCCGGTAGCCGTTGGCCGGCTCCCAACGATCGGCGTTGACGAGGCTGTAGAAGCCCCACGTCGCCTCCGGGCGCATGGCCTTGGCTGTTTCATACGACCGCAGGAAGAAGTCCTGGACGTAGGGGAGGTACTCCACCGCGGCCTGCCGCTCGGCCTGCTCGTAGGTCCAGCCGGGGTGCAAGTCCAGTTGGCGCTGGATCCGCGGGTCACGGATGTGCGGCCAGTTCACGTTGTAGAGCGAAAGGGGCCACGCCTCGTAGTCCATGACGACCAGACCGTGGTAGCCGGTGGGCACGTGTTCCCGGATCGCCGAGCGCAGTTTCCGCAGGTGCGCCTCCATGTCCATGAACTCGGGACCTTGAAGGTTGACCTCGCCTGCAAAATGCTGGTAGAGAATAATCGTGCGGTCAGTGAACCCGATGGAATCGCCCGTGTAGTTGCCGCTCCATTCACCGCTGGTTTGAAGAATGAGTTTGAAGTCCTTCTTGTTGACGCGATTCTGTCCCAGTGCCTGCTGCGAGGAGGCGACGCCTAGAGCGATCACCACCACTGCGCAAGCGCAGTGAATTGCTTTCATCATCGGAAAGGTTCCCTCGATGGTGGTTCTGGTGAGTAGCCGTTACCTGGTGCACCCTCGACCAGTGGCTACGTCTAGCATACCACCATGCCAAAGTCTGTCTAGCGTGATCACCCTAGGCGACGCGGCATTAAGATTCGCACATGCGTTATTGACGCGTCAGGCGTGAAGTTTTTTTCATTAGGCGAGATTAATTCTGCAACTTTTTCGGCGACGCGCGCATGAGCGCGTCCTACACCGCGCCGCGAGCGCGCAGGAGACGAAGAAACGTGGCTGAACTTAAGCCTCCGATCATTCTCATCGGCAACGTGCGATCCGGCACGTCGATGACGGCTTTTTGCTTTGACCAGTTCAAGGACATCGTCATCTGGCGCGAGCCGCGCACCGTTTGGACGATGGGCAACGCCGAAATGGGGCATGACCGCTTCACCGAAGCGCAGGCTACTCCGGCCGTGGTGGAGCGCATCCGCGATGCGTTTCTCAAGTATCAGGAAGAGAACGACGGCCGGCGCGTAATGGAGAAGACGCCGAGCAATTGCCTGCGCGTGCCGTTCGTCCAGCGCGTGTTTCCTGAAGCAAAGTTCATTCATCTTGTTCGCGACGGGCGCGACAACGTCAGTTCATGCCTCCAGCGATGGTCCATGCCCATTAATCAGAACCGGCTCAAGCGGAGATTAAAGGAAACGCCGGTGTGGGAGTGGCCCGCCTATCTGCCTCGCTTCCTGCACGATCGGTTGATCGGGCCGCTGCGCGGCACGCGGCGCGTGAAGAGCTGGGGCGTGGTCTACCCCGGGATGTATGAGGACCTCAAGGCTCGCGAGCTCGTGGAGGTCATCGCCATTCAGTGGGTCCGGTGCATCGAAACTGCGCAGCAGGACTTGGCCAACGTGGACCGGACCCGCTGGATCGAGTGCCGCTATGAGGATTTCGTTGCCGACCCGCAGCGGCAGTTTAGCCGGTTCTGCGCGCACGTCGGCCTCGCGCCGACCGATCAGGTGCGGGAGTACCTGGCCACGACGATCAGGCAAGACGCCGTGCAGGCCTGGAGGCAGCGGCTCACGCCTGAGCAGTTGGCCCTTATCACGCCGATACTTGAACCGACGATGACGCGTCTGGGTTATCGTCTCGACGAATCGGCCGCCGGAAGCGGCGAGGTCGCCTGAACCGAGTGAGCAGAGGATCGTGGCCGTCATGTCCCAAGCGGATCAGACGATCGCCCAAGCACCGCCTCCCCCGCCCCCTCACCCGCGCTCGCGCAGCGCCGGGGGCGGTACGTCGCGGCAACTGATCAAGAACAGCCTGTCCTCCTACGCGCGCCTGCTGGGCACGTTCACGGTCGGGCTGATCGTCACCCGGTATCTCATCCAGGCGAACCACCTCGGCGCCGCCGGCTTCGGCCTGTTCGTGCTGCTCATGTCGAGTGTGGGGATCATCAACATCCTGCAGTCCACGGTGCGCGCCGCGCTGGTGCGCGAATTGAGCAGTGCATTCCACGGCGGCGAGGCGCAGGAGATCCGCTCGGCCTTCACCGCCGCGTTCGCCAGTTGCGTGATTCTCGGCATCGCCCTGGGTGGTCTGATGGTGGTGTGCACGCCGCTGGCGCTGTGGGTGTTTCAGTTCGGCCCCGCGTTCGCCAGCCAGATGTGGTGGTCGTGGGTGACGCTCAGCGCCTACACCGCCTGGGTGGTGATGACCTCGCCGTTCATCACGCTGCTCGACGCCACGCACCGCATTCCGCAGCGTAACCTCGAAGCGCTGATGGAGCGATTCGCCTCGCTGGTGGCCGCCGGGTTTGTCTTCTCGCAGCAGTGGGGGCGCGACTATCCGCTCATCTCCTACGTCGCGGCGAACTGCGGGTTCACGGCGCTCGTGCGGCTTGGCTTTGGCGCCTGGGCGTACGTGACCGCGCCGCAGGTCAATGTCGAGCTGAAGACCCTGCGCTTTGATCGCGTTCGGGATATCTTCTTTCTCGGCGCCCACGTGGGCAAGGGCGAGATCGCCACGAACCTCTACGACCGCACGAATCAGTTGCTCATCAACATTTTCCTTGGGGCCACGCTCAACGGGCTCTTCGGCGTGGTGGTGCTGCTGGTCGGCTACACGAAGCAGATCGCCATGGGCATCTCGTTCGGCATCGAGCCGATGGCCGCGAAGTTTTCGCACAGCGGGCAGGGCGCCAGGGAGCTTGTGGGCAGCCTCGTGCTGGCGATCGCGCGGGTGCAGTCGGGCGTGATCTTCCCCATCATCGCCGTGCTCTTCATGATGGGCCAGATCCTGGTGAACATCTGGCTGGGTGACCGGTTCTCGATCCAGCGCTTCGCCGCCAATCGCGACATCGCGCAGATGCTGATGATCCTGCTCGTGGGCAGTCCATTTTTTGTCATCATGCAGGGACCGCTGCGGATCATGCTCGGCGCCGGTGACGTGAAGGCCTACGCGAACCGGCTGCTGCAGGCGGGGATTCTGCAGGCGTGCGTTGCCGCGCTCATCCTGTGGTTCGTTCCCGACATCGTTCATCACTACTACTGGAAAAAGGAGTTGGCCGCGGCGCTCCAGCCGTGGGGCGCGATGATGGGCCCGGCTCCGCTCGTCGCCTCAGCGCACGCGAAACTCCTGGCCGAGAACGCAGCGATGTACGCCGTCGCCGCCAGCATGAGCCTCATCTACCTGCTCGTATACGGCCTGTACGTGCCGGTGCTGGCCTGCAGGCTCTACAACCTGAGGCTGCGCGACATGTACATCGGCGCCCTGATGCCCGGCGCGCTCATCGGGGCGGTGATCGGCGTACTTCTGGCGGCCTGGCGCTGGTGGATCGAGAACTGGAACATCTGGCTCGTGCTGCTCGGGCTCGCACTGGCGGCCGTGATCGCCCTGCCGCTCTTCTGGCTGTTCGTGCTGACCGCCACCGAGCGCAAGCGTCTGGTGCAGATCATGCGGCGGCGCCGTGCATGAGTTCTGCGGCGGAATTGCGGTCGGTCGTAAACCGTTCGAGTGATCGATCCGTCAGGATCAGCCGTGATTTCGGCCGATGCGCGGGCGCACCCAGTTGAGGAGGTACTTGAGCGTCGAGTCGCGTCGCGTCGAAGCGACGTAGCGATAGGAGCGCCACGCCCAGGGCACGAGCGTCACCAGCGACCACAGCACTCCAAGCGGCGCAAAGGGCGTGCGCTGCCGCTCGTATCCAAGGGTGCGAATCCACTTGCGCGCGATGAGGTTCATCCAGAACAGGTCAACGGCCGACAACTCCGGCCGGGCCCCGCCGGGAAACGACGTGTTGTCCGTCGGGACCAGTCGCTCGATCGGCTCGATGGGCAGGCCGAAAAACTCCTGCAGGCACTGGATAGCCCCCGACTCCGGAGCCGTGAGCTCCTCGAAGGAGATGAGCAGCGTCTGACGCGGATAAACATCGCGAGCCTTGAGTGCCGCGCGCGCGTACCCCCGCCAGACCATCGCGCAGCCAAACGGGTGGTAGACCTCCTGGAAGGCCTGCCGCACCTCGGCGGGCTTGCGATCTCCCTGATGCTTGTAGGACAGCATGAAGTCGTACGGATTGCGCACGAGCACGAGCATGCGCAGATCCGGGGCTTGCGCGATGATGCGGTCGATCCAGAGGACGCTGTGCGGAGTCTTCTCGACGAAGGTCGCCTTGCCTTCGCGACGCGCGATCTCGCGGCCGTAGGTCGCGAAGACCTCGTACGGGGTCGGGCGCGGCGGCAACTGCCGGGCGACCGCCTCGATGATCTCGCCGCCATGCTGAGAGGTCACCTTCTTGAGGTGACCCGGTCCGTCGCCGACGAAGTGCTTGAAGCCGTTTCGCAGCGACTCGAGGACCATGGCGGTCTCTTCCCGGCTGTAGCGGCCGTCGGATTTGGGCGGCAGGTAGCGGCGTCCCCAGAACAGCGACTCGCCAAACACCGCGGCCTGCGAGTGCTCGTTGAGGCACTTGCCCGTCCATGTCGTTCCGCCGCGCGACATGCCGGCAATGACAAGCAGCGGACCGTGCCGTGTGTCCGCGGCCTGAGGCGGAGATTCCGGGGTTGTCTCGGCCATTGGGTGCAAGCCTGCCACGGTGCCTACCACTGGAGAGCGGGAGCATTATAGATTGCCCGCAGGCGGTGATGATCGGCGAGCCTGCCCATGCTCCTGCACCAGGCGACCTCGCTGAGGGTTCGTTCGCACCCCCGGGACCAGACCGGTTTGACACTTTGACCGTCCGGCGCGTCGGCTCTATGATTGCAGTCTCGAAAGCCAAGGCCAATACAGGGCGCGGCCACCGCCGCGCCACCGGACAGGAGTGCTCTCATGCCCCGCGTTTGCGATATCACTGGAGTCGGAACCACCCGCGGCAACCGGGTCCGTTACCGCGGTAAGGCCAAGTACCTCGGCGGGATCGGCAAGAAGGTCACCTCCATCTCTCGCCGCACGTTCAAGCCCAATCTCCAGGATGTCACCTCCCTGGTCGACGGCGTGCCGACCAAGCTGCGCGTCAGCGCCCGGGCGATCAAGTCCGGCCTCGTCGTCAAAGCCCCCAAGCGCAAGCACACCTACACCGCGCAGCAGAAGAAGAAGCAAGGTTGAGCCGCGGCGGCAGCAATCGCTCACACGCGCCCTGACCGGCTGGTCGGGGCGTATGCGTTTTTGGGCCGGGGGGAGTCGTGAAGCCACCCGATCCGGCCAACGCCGGCGAAGCGCGGGAGTCGTGGCAAAATGGGCGATCTTCGACGAATCTTCCGGTTGTCGCGACAAATCACTCGTTTTGGTTGACCCGATCGCGGTTTGGTGTAGATTTCACTTGCTGAATCGTGATGGTGGACCGTTTTCGGGTCCGGACCTGAGGAAGTGGTTATCGGCAGTCACATCTGACACGCGCGAACGCAGAAATGCGCGCCGCCTCAAAGCGATGCGCAGCGGTTGCGAGCGTCTCGTGCCACGCTAGCTCTGCCGAATGCGCCTTCGGGCGAAGTGCGAGCGCACCTTTTCCGGTCCCGAGCGGACAACAGATTCGTGCCGGATCGATCATCGGTTCCATGAAGAGGGGCGCCCGGCGGCTGGAAGAGTGTGACGCAAACCTATCGCAACAACGATGTGCAGAACGTGCTCGACGCCACGGACCTCGTCCGGCTCATCGGCGAGCACGTCACGCTCAAGCCCTCCGGCCGTGAGTACAAGGGCCTGTGCCCCTTCCACGATGATTCGAACCCCTCGATGTTCGTCGTGCCTCACAAGGGCATCTTCCACTGCTTCGCGTGCGGCACGGGCGGCGACGCCCTGCGCTTCGTACAACTCCATCAGCATGTCGAGTTCGGCGAGGCGCTGCGCTACCTCGCAGACCGCGCCGGCATCGAACTCAAGCCGCGCCGAGCGGCCGCCGCCGGCGAAAACGCCGGCGCCGACGATGCAGCCGAGGGGTTCTCGACCACGCAGATCGTCGAAGCCCATCGCCAGGCGCTGTCCTTCTACCGAACCCTGCTGCGCCACGAGCGCCACGGGTCGGTGGCGCGCGCGCTCTTCGCCCAGCGCGGCATCAGCGATGCGATGATCGATCGATTTGAACTCGGCACCGCGCCAACGGATCCGGAGGTGCGCGACGGCCTGGCCCGCACCCTGTTCGCCAAGGATGTTCATCCCGCCGTCTTCGAAGCCATCGGGCTGCTGCTCAGCAGGCGCGACGGCGGAGGATTCATCGATCGCTTCCGCAATCGGCTCATCTTCCCCATCCACGATGAGCACGGCCGGCCCATCGCGTTTGGCGCGCGCAAGATCGATCCCGAAGATCAGCCCAAGTACCTCAACAGCCCCGAGCATCCGCGCTTCAAGAAGTCGCGCACGCTCTATGCACTCCACCTGGCCAGGCCCGCGATCCAGAAGAGCAGGACCGCCGTCATCGTCGAGGGCTACACCGACGTCATCGCCTGCCATCAGAACGGCGTGGAGAACGTCGTCGCCACACTCGGCACGGCGCTCACCGACGACCACGCCCGCGTGCTCTCGCGCCTGTGCGAGCGCGTGGTGCTCGTGTTCGACGGCGACGTGGCGGGACAGAAGGCGGCCGACCGCGCGGTCGAGGTCTTCTTCGAGTCGCCCATTGACGTGCGCATCGCGGTATTGCCCGGCGGCGTCGATCCGGCTGAACTCTTCGGGCAGGCGGAGGGCACCCAGACGTGGCATCGCGTCATCGGTGAAGCAGTCGATGCGCTCGAGTTCCTCTTCGCCTCGCTGCGCAGCCAACTGGCCGGCGGAGATGCCGGACTTTCGGGCCGGCAGAGACTCATCGAGTCGTTCCTGGAGCGCCTTGGATCGCTCGGATTCCACCGCATGACGCCGCTGCGCCGCGATCTGATGCTCGCGCGGCTCAGCGAGATCGTGCAGTTGCCCGCCGAAACACTGCTGCGCTCTATTCCCCGGCCGAGGCCGAAGGTGGAGACGCGCGAGCCGGCCCAGAGTGAGGCTGGCGCATCGCTTCCAGCCGTGGAGCCGCGGCGGATCGAGGCGGAGATGCGAATCATCGCCTGCCTGCTGCACGCCCCGTCGCTGATGGGCGGCATGAAAGGCTCGGATGAGGCGCTCAGCGCCGAAATGTTCGCCTGGCCGCCGGCTCGCAGCCTGCTCGTCGCAATGAGGGCCCTGGAGGCAGACGGCGGGCGGCGCGGCTCGGCGGTTCCGGCCGGGCTGGATGCCGCGCTGGCCAACGAGGCGACGTCGTGGATGATGCGCCTGCAGCGTGAGGTCGGCGAGGGGCCGCAGGCCATCGCCGAGCACTTCACCGAATACGTTCGCGCTCTGCAGCGTCTGCGGCAGGTTGATGCATATCACGCGCAGGCGGCGCCTCTGGGCGCGCCGAGCGCCGATCTGGATCACGTGGAGTCGCGGCTCAAGCAGTTGCGAGCCTTAGGCGGGCATGGCGTCCGCGTGGCGCGTCGCTCGAGTCTGCCGTCGGAAAGCGCCGAGCGAGCCGGCGTCGCGGGGGGTTGAAGCGTCGGGGGGACAGGTCGGAAGGAGAGAGTGGCCGTGGTTGACCGAATGCATCCTGCCGTGACCAAACTGATCGACGCCGGCCGCCGGCGCGGTTGGGTCAGTTTCGAGGAGATCAACGACGAACTTCCCGACGAATTCGTCGATCAGGACCGCGTGGCCGAGTTGCTCGGCCATTTCGACCGCCTGTCGATCGAACTGATCGACGAGCCCGAGGCGCGCGCGCGCGGCGGCCGACGGCCGGCGCGTCAGGCTCCTGACTTGTCGCCCGTGAAGCCGTCGAACGGCGCCGCGCATGCCGCGTCGCCGTCGAAGTCCGCCGCCGCCGGGCACGCGGCGCGCCGCGACCGGCCGCGCGCCGACGAGTGGCCGCTGCTCAACGCCAATGGCGAGCCGAGCTGCCACGACCTCGAAGCGAGTGAATTCGACGACCCGGCCGAACTGGCGGCGCTGGCCGCCAATCTGGTGGGCGACAGCCGCTCGATCGACGATCCGGTGCGGATGTACTTTTCGCAGATGGGCTCGATCGAACTGCTCACGCGCGAGCAGGAAGTGCGCCTGGCCAAGAAGATCGAGACGACGCGCATGATCTTCCGCCGCCGCGTACTCGAGTGCGATTACGCCGCGACCCAGTCGGCGGAACTGCTCGAGCGCGTGCATCGCGGCGAGTTGCCGGTCGATCGAACGTTGCGGATTTCCTCGGTCGAGGAACACCAGAAAGAGAACCTCTGCCGCTGCATCCCGGGAAACCTGGCGACGATCCGCAAACTCATGGAGTTGAACGCCGCCGACTTCGAGGCGCTGCGGGACGGCAAGTTCACCCGGACCCAGGAGCGGGCCGTGCGCGACGCGATGCGTCTGCGGCGGCGGCGGATTGCGACGCTGCTCGAAGAGTGCCAGCTGCGCACCAGCCGCATCCAGCCGATGCTCAAAAAGATGCGGAGCATCTGCACGAAGATGCAGGAACTCCAGTCGGAAATTCTCCGCATCGAAAAGTTCCCCGACCGCTATCAGCCGGAAGACGCTCTGGTCATCCGCGATGAACTTGAAGGCCTGTGCGAACTCGTGCAGGAAGAGCCCGACGAACTGGCCGCCCGGCTGCGCCAGATTGACCGCGTCGCGTTCGAGTACGAACAGGCCAAGCGCGACCTCTCGTGCGCGAACCTGCGCCTGGTGATCTCGATCGCCAAGCGGTATCGCAACCGCGGCCTGCCGTTCCTCGATCTCATCCAGGAAGGCAACACGGGGCTGATGCGCGCCGTGGACAAGTACGAATACAAGCGAGGCTACAAGTTCTCGACGTATGCCACGTGGTGGATCCGCCAGGCCATCACGCGGTCGATCTCGGAAAACGCGCGAACGGTGCGCGTGCCGCTGCACATGCTCGAACTCGTGGCGAAGATGCGGTCGGCCGCCCGCGACATGGTTCAGGCCGACGGCCGCGAGCCCACCGTGGAAGAACTCGCCGAGCGCACCGGGATGTCGCCCGCGGACGTGCGCAAGGTGATTCGCGTCGGTCGTTCGCCCGTCAGCCTCGATCGGCCCGTGGGAGAGAACGAGTCGGCCAGCGTCGGCGAATTCATCATCGACGAGAGGACACCCAGCCCGGTTGAGGCGGCTGCGCACGACGCACTGCGAGCCCGCATCGAAAACGTGCTCAAGACGCTCACCTACCGCGAGCGCGAGATCATCAAACTTCGCTTCGGCATCGGGGACGGGTACACCTACACGCTCGAAGAGGTCGGCCGCATCTTCAAGGTCACGCGCGAGCGCGTGCGGCAGGTCGAAGCCCGCGCCATCCGCAAGCTGCAGCACCCGGTGCGCAGCCGCAAGTTCGTCAGTTTCCTGGAAACCTGATCGCTCAGCCGTCCGTTCGAACTCGCTGACGGAATACTGACGCGTCTCTCATTCGCACCTGCGGATGAGAGACGCTACCGTTTGGCGAGTGGGACTGGTCGAAGCGGAGCCATGCATGCGACAGCGACTTGCCGCGATTCTCGTTTTCGTTGGGCTGGCTGCGCCTGCGGCATCGGCGCAGGTGCGAATCGAGCCGGGCACCGACGGCCGCGCCCTGCCGGCCGCCGCCGAGCCCGTCATTCACACGCTGGCCATCCTGCCCGATCGCACCGCGGGTCGCGACTGGGGCATGCCGTATCTCGCGCGAGCGGTGGCGGATCTGAATCGCATTCAGCCGCAGGCGGTGTTCACGATCGGCGACATGGTGCAGGGCTACACCCGCTCGATGGCCCGCTACGACGGCGAGGTCGATGCCTATTTCGCGCTCATCGATCAACTCCGCGCGCCGTGCTATCCGATCGCCGGCAATCACGACGTGATTTCCGGCTTCCGCTCGCCCGACGATCGCCAGTTCGAAGAGCGCTACAAGCAGCGCTTCGGCCCGCTCTATTTCGCCGCGTACCTCGACTTTGCCAGCGTCATCGCGCTCTACAGCGATGAGCAGTTGCAGTCGGCGCCGCGCCTGAGCGATGGGCAGATCGAGTGGGCGACGGCGCAGATCCGCGCGGCCGCCGAGCGAGCCAAGCCTCTCATCGTCCTCATGCACAAGCCGCTGTGGCGCTACCGCGACGCCCAGTGGGAACGGATCCACCAGGCGCTGGCCGAGGTGAGGCGAGGCGGCGCGCCGGTGCTCGTCGTCGCCGGCCACTTCCACAGCCTGCAGCGCGATGCCGATCGCGACGGCGTGCAGTACCAGATCGTCGGCACCTGCGGCGGAATGATCGACCAGGGCCCGCTCGCCGGCCAGATGCAGCACCTCGCGCTGCTGCGCATCACCGAGGGCGGCGAGATGAATCTCTTCTTCCAGGGCGTCGGCGCCACCCTGCCCGATGACTTTCTTCTCGCCGAAGATCAGACGCGGGCGTTTCGCCTCAAGGGCGATCGCACGGTCGAGTGCATCACCGTGCTCGATCAGCCACTGCGCGGCCCGGTGAGCGGCGAGGTGCGGTTCCGTTTCACCAACCCGGTTGACGTGCCGATCCGAATCACCGGCGGTCTGCTCGACGCGATGCCCGAGCCGCGGATCATCGGCGACTGGACGCTGGTGGACCGCACGCCTGGCGACATTCTCAACCCATACGTGAGCGACGTCGCCACGCCGTTTCGCCAGGTGGGGGAGATGGAGCCGGTGACGATCGAGCCGGGGAAGTCGGCGGAGGTCGAACTCGAAGTGCGTTGCGAAGCGCAGCCTCGCATGATCATGCCGCCCGAGTTCCGCTTTACTGCGACGTTTGAAGATTCTCAAGGCCGAACTGTCCCGGTCGAGTTGCGCAGCCGCGCGCCGCTGAAGATGCGCTACGTCTTAGGCCCGTACGGCGCCGTGGACATGATGGCCTGCGCGTGGAACTATGATGTCTACGACCTGCCCGAGCCGAATCCGGAGATCGGGCTTTCCGTGCACGAGGGGAATCTGAACATCGCCATCGCAGCGCGCGATGGCGTGCCCTGCTGGCTGGCGGAGCCGGACCCCACGGTCCGCGTGACCAACCCGCCATCGGATGCAGTGCTCGTGCGCATCGGCGCGGGTGAATCGCAGCGGCTGTATCTGATCGAGCCAATGACCAGCGATGCGCAAAAGCCCGCGTGGCGCGCGACGGCGCATCCCGTGCCCGGCGAAGACCGTGAATTCACCTACACGCTTGAGCCCGAGCCGCGCATCATGTGGGAGACG
The DNA here is from genome assembly GCA_020852515.1 of Phycisphaerales bacterium. Taxonomy (NCBI): domain Bacteria; kingdom Pseudomonadati; phylum Planctomycetota; class Phycisphaerae; order Phycisphaerales; species Phycisphaerales bacterium. The sequence continues at coordinate 173,914 of JADZAS010000002.1, read as the reverse complement.
ATTCAAACGGAAAGCGGCTACGGCGTGGTCATTCAGGCGCCGCTCGAACTGGTCGGCGAGCCGGGGCAGGAAGTGCCCTTCAACATCGAGATCGCCGACAACGACGAGACGTATCACACGCAATGGCGGCGCTGGGCCGAGCCGCGCGCCGGCAGCACGATCATTCTGCCGAGCCGGTTCTGACGCGGATGCAGCGAGCTGCTCGATTACCGGCTGATCACTTTGGCGGAATTGATCTTCGGCGCGTTGCCCGAGCGGCCTTCCTCCTGGCCGGCCGAGCGCGTCGCGGCGATCTGATCGACCACCTCGATGCCGTCGATCACGGCCCCGAAGGCGGTGTACTGCCGGTCGAGATGCCTGCAGTGCTCGCGGCCGAGGCAGATAAAGAATTGGCTGCCCGCCGAGTCCGGGTCGCTGCTCCGCGCCATCGAGAGCACGCCCTTTTCGTGCTTGCGGTCGTTGAACTCGGCCTTGACGGTCCAGCCCGGACCGCCGGTGCCGTCGCCGCGCGGGCAGCCGCCCTGGATGACGAACTGCGGAATGATGCGATGGAACGTCAGCCCGTCGTAGAAGCCCTGCTCGACGAGTTTCAGGAAGTTCGCGGCGTGGTTGGGCGCGACGTCATTCCAGAGTTCGACGGTGATCGTGCCGAATTCGGTGTCCAGTTCGACCTGCGGGTATTCAGGCATGGAATCGTCCCCTTGAAGTCTGTGCATCTCCCGCCGAGGCGGGGCGGTGAAGGTGAGCGTAGGCACGCGAACGGAGAATCGCGCCAACAATGCCTCGTGCTGGGCTTTGTCGTTCTGACGCTGTTTGCTTACGCCGCGGCCGTCGGCCTGGTCCTGCTGATCAACGAGCGATTGCTCGGGATGAGCGGCTTTACCGACTGGCCCATCGCGTGGTTTCTCTGGTGCGTCGCCTGCTGGCCGGGCGTGGCCGCGGGCGTCATTGCCCGCTGGAGCGGGGCTGCGTCGCAGCGAACGCTGATCGCCGTGCACGCCGGCAACGCCGTGCTCATCTTCGTGCTGATGGAGTTGTCGTACCTGCTCGCCAGCGACACGCCCTTCTACATCGCCATGATGTGCGAAATCGTGCTCGTGTATGTCGCCATCTCGCAGGCAAAGAAGTGAGCGGCGCGCGGCTGAACTACTTCTCGCCGAGCGTCTTCTTGCGCCGCAGCACGTGGTGGTAGTGCTGCGCGAACCGGTGCGCCTCGTCGCGGATCGCCTGGCACAGGCGCAGGCCAAGGTTGTCGCGGCCGAGCCTGATCGGCTCGCTCTGGCGCTGGATGTAGATCAACTCTTCCTTCTTGGCCAGCGAGATGACCATCGGCGGCTTGACGTCCAGCGTCTCGAATGCTTCGAGCGCCGCGTGTAACTGGCCGAGGCCGCCGTCGATGAGAATGACGTCGGGGTACAGTTCATGCCCCTGGCCGGCTTCGCGATAGCGGCGTGAAACGACTTCGCGGATGGCCATGTAGTCGTCGTTGTCCACGCTACGGATCTTGTAGCGGCGGTACTCGTCCTTGAACGGCCGCCCATCCACGAAGCAAACTTTCGAGCCGACCGTCTCGCCTCCCTGCAGGTGTGCGATGTCGATGCCTTCGACGCAGCGGATGTCCTGTTCGAGTTTGAGCGTGCGCTTGAGGCTGCGGAGGCTGCGCTTGGGGTCGATGCCGACCATGAGTTCGGCTTCGGGCTGCCATCCGTCGGTGATGCGGCCGCGATCATCGAGCTTCTCGATCGCTCGAACCTGATCGCGCAGAATGGCCGCGCGCTCGAACTCCAGATTGGCGCTGGCCTGCTCCATCTCGTCGCGCAGTTCGCGAAGCATCGCCGAGCGCTTCGATTCGAGAAAGCGCATGAAGCGGCGGATGTCTTCGCGGTATGTTTCCTTGTCGATCTTGTTGGCGCACGGCGCCGTGCACTGGCCGATCGTGTAGAGCAGGCAGGGGCGGAACGTGCTGTTCTTCGGATCATCGGCGAGAATGTCGAGACTGCACGTGCGGTACTTGAACACGCCCTGGAGCATCTTGACCGCGTCCTGCAGCGCGTAGCCGGTCGTGAACGGCCCGTAGAACTTGGCGCCCTTGAGTTTCGGATCCGACGGGTTGCGCGTGATGAATACGCCGGGGAAGTCATCGCGCACGGTGACGGCAAGGTACGGAAAGGTCTTGTCATCGGTCAGAAATGCGTTGAAGCGCGGGTGCAGATCCTTGATGAGCCGGTTCTCGGCGAGCAGCGCTTCCCACTCCGTTTCGCAGTCGATGGTGTCGAAGTCGTGCACGACGTCGAGCATCGGCTGCTTGCGCGGGCCAAGGTCTGTCGAGGGAATGAAGTAGGAGCTGACGCGATCGCACAGCCGGCTCGCCTTGCCGACGTACAGAACCCGGCCCTTGTCGTCTTTCATGAGGTAGACGCCGGGCGCGGCCGGCAGGCCACGGGCCTTGCGCAGCAGATCGGGAATGCGGGATTCGGGCGGGGGCATCGTCAAATGAATGGTACGCGAATCCGGGCGGGTTCTGTTCGATGCGTGCCGTCGCTGACGTTGAAATGGCAGCGTTTTGCCCGATTCGCTCCGGCGGGGTCGCGGCGCGCGATTGACTCGCATTCCGCTCCGGCGTATTTTGAGCATGGAACAGAAGATCATCAGCGACGGCATCACCTTCGACGACGTCCTGCTCATTCCCCGCCGTTCCGATGTCCTGCCCTCGGGCGTGGACACCTCCACCCGGCTCACCCGCAACATCCGAATCAACATTCCGCTCGTCAGCGCGCCCATGGACACGGTGACGGAGTCGTCTCTGGCGATCGCCCTCGCCCAGGAAGGCGGCATCGGCATCATCCACAAGAACCTGAGCATCGAAGACCAGGCGCGCGAGGTCGTGCAGGTCAAGCGATCGGAAAACGGCGTCATCACCGACCCGGTCACGCTCAGCCCGGATCAGCCTGTCTCCGTCGCCCTTGATCTGATGGAGAAGTTCCACGTGTCGGGCTTCCCGGTGACCGTGAACGGCGCGGGGCATGGCAAGGTCGTGGGCATCCTCACCCGGCGTGACATCAAGTTCCTCGAATCGCGAGACCAGCGCGTGCGCGAGGTCATGACCAGCGACCATCTGGTCACCGGGCCGAGCAACACGACGCTCGAACTGGCCAAGGACATCCTGAGCCGAGGCAAGGTCGAGAAGCTGCTCCTCGTCGATGACTCCGGTTGCCTGACGGGCATGATCACGATGCGCGACATCGACAATCTCGAGCAGCACCCGCTGGCCTGCCGCGACGATCGGGGCCGGCTGCGCGTCGGCGCCGCCGTGGGCGTGCACCAGTACGACCGGGTCGAAGCGCTCGTGGGGGCCGAGGTCGATGTGATCATCGTCGATACGGCGCACGGCCACAGCGAAAACGTGCTGAGCACGGTGCGCTCCATTCGCGAGCGGTTCGACATCGAGATCATCGCCGGCAACATCGCCACAGCCGAGGCGGCGCGCGACCTCATCGAAGCCGGCGTGGATGCGGTGAAGGTCGGCATCGGCCCGGGTTCGATCTGCACGACGCGCGTCGTCACCGGCGTGGGCGTGCCGCAGATCAGCGCCATCTTCAACGCCTGCAGCGCCGCCGACAGCGAGGGCATTCCCGTCATCTCCGATGGCGGCGTGCGCTCATCGGGCGACATCGCCAAGGCGATCGCGGCGGGGGCGTCGAGCGTGATGATGGGCTCGCTCTTTGGCGGGCTCGAAGAGTCGCCCGGCGAAATCGTCATCCGCCGCGGCCGGCGCTACAAGTCCTACCGGGGCATGGGATCGGCCGGGGCCATGGCCAAGGGCTCGGCCGACCGCTACGGCCAGAAGAGCGACACGCCCAGCAGCAAGTTCGTCCCCGAAGGCGTCGAGGGCCTGGTGCCCTTCCGCGGCAAACTCGCCGACTTCGCCTACCAGATGGTCGGCGGCGTCCGCGCCGCGATGGGCTACTGCGGCTGCCAGACGATCGAAGACCTCCGCACGCAGGCCCGTTTCACCAAGGTGAGCAGCGCCAGCCTCGTCGAATCGCATCCGCACGACATCACCATTACGCGTGAAGCGCCGAACTACACCGTGGACACCTACATGATGGACGGCTGAGTTGCCGCTCCAGCGCCGGCGGCTCTTTGGCCGAAGGAACGCACAGGAGCACGCACATGGCCGACCTCAACGACATGCTCGCCGCCTGGCGGCAGCGCACCGCACGCGTCGATCAACTCGACAAACTCTTCATCATCGGTTGCGGCAAGTCGGGCACGACCTGGCTGCGCCACATGCTCAACGGGCATCCGCAGATCGTGGTGCAGGGCGAGGGCTCGTTTGCCTGGCGCCTGCTGCCGCACTTCTTCCAGGCCATCGATGCGTTCAACGCCCACCAGCAGCAGGGCCAGCCGCCGGTCACGCACTTTGACCCCGGCGATCGCGCCGTCATGGCCCGACTGCTCATCGACACGCAGTTTGCCCGCTATCTCGAACACGCGCGGCAGGAGGGGCGGGACCTGTCGGCCCTGCGCTACGTCGGCGACAAGACGCCGCAGCACACCATCGCCATCGGGCCGTTGAGTGCGCTGTATCCGAACTGCCGGTTCGTGCACATCATGCGCGATCCGCGCGATGTCGCCGTGAGCGGCTGGTTCCATGACGGCAAAGACTCCGGCCGCACGTTTGAGCAGTTCATCCGGCACTACATGAACGAAGTCTGGCCGCTGCAGGTCGGCTCGGCGCGGCGCGATGGCCCGCCGCTGGGGGCCGGGCGCTACTTCGAACTGCGCTACCGCGACCTGCTGGGCGATGAAGAACTCTGGCTGCGCCGAATCCTCGATTTTCTCGAAGTCGATGCGACGGGCGACATCATCTCGCGCTGCCGCGAGGCGGGTTCGTTCAAGCGGCTCTCTGGCGGGCGCGAGCGCGGCCAGGAGGATGCGAGCAACTTCTATCGCAAGGGCGTGGCGGGCGACTGGCGCAATCACCTGCCGCTCGAACTGGCGCAGGAGTGCTGCGACCGCATCGCCGACCTTATGCGCAGCGCCGGCTACGACCCGGATTGCAGCGAAGCGCTGGCCGGGGCGGGACAGCGGACTTGAGGCGCCTTGGGGGCTGCACCTGAGATCATCCGCGTCGGCGCTCGCCTGAGGGCGGCGTCAGGCGAATCCGCAACGCGGCGCCTGCCGGCGTGTACACTACGCTGCGATGGCTGAGAACCCACATGAAGGCTGCAGGGGCGCCGTGGTCGAAGCGACGCTTTGGGAGCGCCGGCCACGCGGGCGCGCCGCCGGTTCACGAATCACGATGCTCATCGCGCGCGCTATCGCGTGGCCTTCCGGGCGCAAAGCCTTCCTCCAGACCACGGCACCCTGGATTCACACACGGTTCGCAGCCCGACCCATGATCGCCGTGATGGCGCCGGCGGCGATTCTCGCGCCGGCGCTGCTTCTGGCGCCGCTGCTCACGGGTTGCAGCCCGGGCTTGGCGGGGATCGATCGGCAGGCGTCGAAGATCATTTCCGCGCGAACCGAGGCGCTGGGCGGCAACGCGGTGGTGCCCACCTACGAGCACCTCGACCCGGTCCGGGCCGAGGCGGATCAGATTCGCCACACCGAGCAGAACACCGAGTCGTTTCCGGAGACGCGCAATCCGGCTGCGTCGGAACTGACCATCGAGCGGGCCGACCCCCGCCGCACCGTGCAGGCTCTGCTTGATCGCTACAAGGACCCTGATCCCGCGATGCAGCGCTTCACGCTCGAGCAGACGCTCAAGTACGCCGTGGAGAACGCGCGCGAATACAAGACCGCCAAGGAAGAACTGCTGCTGGCGGCGCTGCGGCTGCTCACGCAGCGGCACCTGTTCGGGCCGCGGTTCTTTGATGAGGTGACGGCGTCGTTCGACGGCGATCCGGAGGATGGCGATTACGAAATCGCCGCGCGTCTCGTCAACGAGTTCCGCGTGACGCAGCGGCTGCAGTCCGGCGGCGAACTGTCGGCCCGGGCGCTGGTCAACGCCACCGAGCAGCTGCGCCGCCGCGTCGGCGATCCTGAGAGCGAGTCCCAGTCGGCCAGCATCATCCTCTCGGCGAACATCCCGCTGCTGCGCGGCGCCGGCGATGTGGCGCAGGAGTCGCTCATCAGCGCTGAGCGGCAGATGGTCTACTCCACGCGCACTTTCGAGCGCTTCCGCCAGCAGTTCCTCTTCAACATCGCCACCGACTACTTCGACCTGCTCCGCGCCCAGGCGCAGATCGAGAACGCCCGGCGCGTCCTCGCCAGCCGCCAGGCCCTGTACAGAGAGACCGAAGCGCTCTACCAGCGCGGCCGGCGAGCCCAGTTCGAATTGAGCGAGACGCAGGCGCGCGTGCTGTCGAGCGAAAACAGCCTCGCCGACCAGCGCGACCGCTACATCGTGCAACTCGAGCGGTTTCGCATCCGCCTCGGCCTGCCGCCGGACAATCCATACCTGATCGACACCATGTCGTCGTTCGACCTGCCGGTGCCCGAACTGGACGTCGTCGAAAGCGTCCGTCGCGGCCTGCTCTACCGCCTCGATCTCCAGACGACGCGGGACCAGCTCGACGACTCTCGGCGCGGCGTGGCCAACGCGCGCAACGACCTGCTGCCGGATCTCGATCTGAGTGCGTCGATGACCATTCCCACCGATCCTTCGCTTACGCGCGCCGGCCTCCAACTCGATGACGATGAGATCGGCTACTCCGCCTCGATCACCTTCGGCCTGCCCATCGACCGCGAGATCGAGCGCATCGGTCTGCGCCAGGCGACGATCGACCTCGAGCGGGCCCGCCGGGACGTGCGCGAGACGGAGGACAATATCGAGTTGAGCATCCGCTCAGCGATGCGCGACATCCAACTCGCCCTGTTCAGTCTGCAGATTCAGAACGAGAGCATCCGGATCATCCGCCGGCGCATCGAGGGCCTCGAACTCCGCCGGGCGGATGTCACGGCGCGCACGCGCATCGACGCGCAGGATGAACTCTCGGCGGCTCTGGACGCCCGTGATGCGGCGATCCGCAACCTGCGCGTGGCGATCATGCGTTACCTGCTGGAAACGGGGCAGTTCCGCGTGGACGCCGACGGCCAGTTCATCGCGCCGCCGGGCATGGAGCAGCTGACACCAGAGGAAGCCGAGGAGCTGTACCAGATGGGTACCTCCGGCGAGGCGGTCTTCGGGGGGCTGCAGGCGCCGGAAGGCGAGCAGCCGGGAGATGAACCCGAAACAGCCCCTCTGGACCCTGGCCAGCCTTGATTTCACTCCAACAATCGCAATCCGAGCAGCGTTTCATCGGTAAGATTGACTGATGACCAGAACTGCACCTGATATCCACCGAAAACCGCCCGCCCGGCACGCCCTGCTGCTCAAGGTCCTGCTCGTGCTCGGGGTGATCGGCGGCCTCGGCGGCACCGCCATCGTCTATTCCCTGAACCGGGGAGCCCCCGGCGACGACGTGGCGGTCGATGACCGCTATCGCGTCGCCGAGATGAGTTTCGAGATGACGATCCCCGCGACCGGGGAACTCGAGGCCCTCAATTCGGTTGAGATCCGCAACCTCGTCGAGGGCCGTACCGTCATCAAGTGGATCATCGACGAAGGCAAGCGCGTGGCCAAGGGCGATCTGCTCGTGGAACTCACCAGCGACGAGATCGTCAACCGCATCGAAGAGGAGACCCTGCGCGTCGAGTCGGCCAAGAGCGAATTGGTCTCGGCGCAGGAGTCCGTCGCGCTTCAGGAGAGCCAGAACCGCTCCACGGAGAGCAAGTCCCGCCTGGCCGTGGAACTGGCCCAACTCGAACTTGATCGCTGGCAGCAGGGTGAGGTCGCCACCCGCCGCAAGGATATCGAAGTGCGCCTGCAGCTGGCCATCCGCAACGCCGACCAGCGCAAGAAGGACTTCGAGAACTCGGAGATGCTCTTTCGCGAAGGCTTCATCAGCGAGAGCGAGTACGTCACCGACCAGAACCGGCTCGACGAGGCCAAGGCCGAACTCGAAAAGGCCCAGCTCGCCAAGCAGATCTACGAGGAGTACGAGTACCCGAAGGACTACAAGGTCAAGAAGAGCGACCTCGACGAAGCGATGGCGGAACTCGATCGCGTCGTCTCCGCCAATTCACGCACGCTTGAGCAGAAGAAGGCCGACCTGATCAACAAGGAGCGGCAACTGACGATCCGCGAATCGCGCCTGGCCAAACTCCAGGAGCAGCTGGCCGCCTGCTCGATGACCGCGCCCGGCGACGGGCTGGTGGTCTACGGCTCGAGCGTGGGGCGCAACCCGTGGCGGCGTGATGAGCCGCTCCAGATCGGCCAGGAGGTCTACAACAACCAGCTGCTCATCATCCTGCCCGACACGAACCAGCTCGTCGCATCGGTGCGCGTGCACGAAACGCAGTCCAACCGCGTGCAGGTGGGGATGCCGGCGACGGTGCGAATCGACGCCAATTCCAAGCTGCTGCTCGCCGCGAAGGTGCGCAACGTCGGCGTCATGGCCGAGCAGGCGGGCTTTGGCAGCCAGGTCCGCGAGTACACGATCCGCCTGCTCATCGAGGGCGAGAATCAATGGGACCTCAAGCCGTCGATGCGCTGCAAGGCGGAGATTCTGCTGGGCCGGGTTGAGAACGTCCTCGCCGTGCCGATTCAGGCGGTCTACATCGAGCGCGGCAAGGCATATGCGTGGGTGCCGGCTGGATCGTCCAGGTGGAAGAAGCAGCCAGTCACAACCGGCCGCAACAGCGAAACGATGATCGAGATCAAGTCCGGCCTTGAACCCGGCGCGATCGTGCTGCTGCGACCGCCCACGCCCGGCGAGATCGAAGGCTGACGCCATCCGCGCCGCCCCGGCGCGTTCGACTGCATGTCCATCATAGAAAAAGAACTACGCAGCACCTGAGTGAGAGAAGTGCTGCGTAGCGATTGGTGGGCGATGCGATGGGCAGGCGTCAGGCGTTCTGGCGCCGACGACGGCCTCCCGCAAGGGCAAACGAGCCCATAGCCAGCAGCGCCATGCTGCCGGGCGTGGGGATGACCCCGATGCTGGCGATGCGGAAGTCGGTCGCCAGTACCGGTTCGAGGAAGACGGCGACGCCCTGGATCGAGGACATATCCAACTGACCGATCCCGGCAAAGTCTTCAAACGCGAAGTGCAGGATCTGCGGCCCGGGATGATCCATCGAGAGCGACAGGCTCGCGAGGCTGTTGCCGTCCGAGATGGAAACGGTCACCGGCATGGCCTGGTTGTTGGCGTAGTCGAACAGGTCGAACGCCACTGCGATTTCGCTCATGTTGCTGAAGTCGGCGTTCAGGCCGGCTCCATCCCCGTCATAGAGCAGGTTCCAGTCGCCCTCGGCGCCCGAAGACGACGAGTAGTCCATGACCATGCCGAAGTTCGGCACGATCGCCGCTGTGATGTAGTCCAGACCGTGCTGCGCGAGGAACGTCGCACGAATCGTGGAATGCCTCGATCCTCCGAGGACGTTGTTCAACCCGGTCTCGTGGATCTCCACCGTCGAAATTTCATCGACCGTGACCGGCCACGGAGTGGGGTCGTCCACATCGGAAAAGTCGTCGATGAGGAATTGCGCTGAAGCAGTGCTGGCGAACATGGCGCCCAGCGCTGAAACTGCAACAGCTCGTTGTAGTATGTTCACGTTGCTTCTCTCCCTTCTTCTTGAAATGTTCTCTCTCTCCCGCCACGCATAGACATTCTGAACGTGGATCGTTGGATTATGCGTCCCCGGCAACGAGTCAAACTGAGTATTTACCTAATCGTGCGGTCAATTTCATGGCTGCCTCCTCTTTCCGATTTGCTGCCAGTTTGAGAAAGCGGACGCCGGCCCAAGGGAGGCTCAGGCAAATGCTCAGGGCGGAGACAAAAAAACACCCGCGCCGCACCCCGGCGAGGGTGCGGCGCGAGATAGCGCGCGGCTGATCGAATGCGAAGCGTCAGTTCCGGCGAGTGCGGCTGCACCGCCGACCGCCGATCGCCGCAGCGCCGAAGCCCAGCAGGGCCAGGCTCGCCGGCGCCGGCACGCCGTAGATCTGCGTCAACCGGAAGTCGACGGCCACACCCGGGTCGAGAAAGACGCTGATGCTCTGCAGATGGGTGAGATCAAGCAGGCCGATGCCGGAGAAGTCCGACATGGCAAACACGAGCGTCTGCGGCCCCGGGCTGTCGAGCGACCTTGTGAGCAGCGCCGATTCGTTGCCGTCAAAGAGTGTCACCGAAACCGGCAGCGGCTGCCCGTTGGCAAAGTCGAAGCGGCCGAACTCGATCATGACGTCGGTGATGGCAGAGAAGTCTGCGTTCAGTCCGGCGCCGTCCTGGTCGTAGAGCAGATTCCAGTCGCCGCGCGCGCCAGCGGTCGAAGAGTAGTCGAGGATCATGCCGAAGTTCGGCACGATCGCGGCCTGAACAAAGTCGAGACCGAGAGTGTCGAGGAACGTGGCGCGGACGGTCGAATGCCGCGAGCCGCCGATGACGTTGGTCAGGCCGAGCTCGTGGATGTCGATCGAGTCGATCGTGGTGATGACGACGGGCCAGGGCGTCGGGTCATCCACTGAAGAAAAGTCGTCGATGAGGGTGTCCGCACAGGCGGCGGACGTCATGCCGCCCGCGATGGCGAAGATCGCGAGGCTGGCGCGCAATTGTTTCATGATTCTCTCTCCAATCTGCGACTGCGTCGCACGTGAGTATCCGGTACCTGCGGACCGGTTCCAACACTTGATTGTGCGCTTATGGGACAGGCTGTCAACGCGAAAGGCCGCGGAAGTGCTCGGATGAGGGTCATTTCCCTCATCTGATCTGGTTGACTGCTTTGGATATCCTGTAGACGGTGAACGTCTTAGCCGATCCTCCCGCCCCGACGTGCATCGTCTGCGGCTACGACCTGCGGGCCCAGCCGCCGCAGGGCAAGTGCCCCGAGTGCGGCACCGACGTCGAGCGCTCGCTGCATGGGTTCTGGCTGCGCTATTCGGATCAGCGTTGGGTTTCGTCGATGGCGCGCGGCGCCGGGTGGACATCGACTGGCTTGACGATTCTGCTTGCGGCCATCGCCGTGGAAGTACTGGTCTTCGCCGGCACGATGGTGATGAACGTCCGCGGTCAGTCGGCAACGCCGGCCGTCGTTTCCAATTGGCTGGTGGTCTTGGGCCTGCTGTTTATCGCCAGTGTGGTTGCAATCGTCGTTTCCGGAGCCGTGTTCGCGGTCGGGCTGTGGTGGTTGACCGAGCCCGAGCCGCGCGCCAGGAGCACCAAGCCGGTGCGCCCGATAGCGCTGCGCTCGCTGACGGTTGCGTTGGTGCCCGCGACGCTTTTTGTTCTTGCCAACGCGACGCGGTTCGGCAACCTGACGATGGGAGTGCCGGCGTGGGTGACGCTGCCGGTGCAGGCGGCCATGCCCACCATCATCGGGCTTCAGGCATGGCTGCTCCTTGCACACCTGCGAGCGCTCGAGCAGCGCTGCATTGGCTTCGATGAAGATCGCGACAGGCTGCTTCGAAAGTACCGACGAAACGTACTCGGCGTGACGATTTCGATGCTGGTGTTCAGTGTGCTGGGTTCGATGATGCTCGGGCGGCTCGTCGGCATCGGCCTGGTCATCATCATCATCGCCTGGATCGCGGCCGCGAGCCAGATCACTGAGACGCACAAGCGGATACGGTTCGAGTTGGCAGTTTCGCCCGGAACTGAACACGGGGGCCAGCCGCCGTGAGCTGGTGGTGGTGGCTTGGGATTGTGGTCGGTGGGCTGCTGGCCCTGCTCTTTGCCGCCGGAGCGATCGTTGCTCTGGCCATTTCGGCTCTCGCGCTCGTGAGCCTGCCGATGAGCATCTGGCAGCGATGGCGCGATGAACGCCGCCGCATCACCTGGCATGCGCCGGGGTTGGGAGATCTCAGCTCTCTCGATGGCAAAGCGTGGACCGCAGAGATTGGGGAACTCACGCTGATTGTTGACACGCACGGCGGGCCGCCATCGCCTTCGCAACTGCAGGCCTGCCGGCTGCTCTGTGCAGACCTGCAGCGCATCCGCAGTCTCGCTTTCGATTATCTCAAGGCTGACGGAACACTCGACTCCTGCCTCGGTCCCGGCGTGCAAGAACTTGACGTGACGCTTGCTTCGCTTCAACTCAAAGAGCACGGCCGCTTCACCGCAACACTTGAACACTCCAGCGACGTGTACACCGGCTACATCGTCGATTTCGTCGATGGCGCGGTGGTCGATTCCATGGTGATACACTGACGGTCGGCGATCATGCCCAGTCGTCCGCCCATCCCGCGCTGCATCGATTGCGACTACCGCCTTGAGGGACTGGTCGAGAATCGCTGTCCGGAGTGCGGCCGGACCTTCGACCCGACGGATGCAGCCACCTTCACGGTGGAGCGCCGGCCGTCGCGCGGCTGGCTCATCGCGACGGGCTTTGTCTGGTGCTATCCGCTGCTCTGGAATCTGCTGTGCCTGTTCACCTGGTTCGTCGCCTGGATGCACCTGGGACACGCGCCGCAGGCCTGGATCGACGATCCGAATTCGATCTCGTCTCTCGTCGATGTGCTGGTCTTTATCTCGGTGCTGGCGATCGGATTCGTGCCCGTGGCGCTGATGTGCGCCATCGCGGCCAACCTGTGGCTCGGACGCGCTCTGCGCCTGTCTGTGGGGCGGCAGATCCTGCTGCACATCGCTTTCGTCGCCTTCTGGTTGACCCAACTGGCGGTCATTCGCATCGACCCGCTGGGCGTCGGGACGTGGCTGATGGACTGACGCCGGCTCGGCGCATTTTCAGGAAAAGTTCCCGTCTCGGCTCGCCGGTCGCCGGCCCATATACTGCCCGGCACCGGAGTGCGTTGGATCGAGATTCACCAGCCGAATGCGGAGAAAACCATGCCGTCTGCCATCACCATGACCCCCAAGGGTCTCAACGTCCCCGACCAGCCCATCCTGCCCTTCATCGAAGGCGACGGCACCGGGCCGGATATCTGGCGCGCCAGCGTCCGCGTCTTTGATGCCGCGGTGCAGAAGGCCTACGGCGGCAAGCGGAAAATCCAGTGGCAGGAAGTCCTCGCCGGCGAGAAGGCGTTCAACAAGACCGGCAACTGGCTGCCCGACGAGACGCTCGCCGCGTTCAAGCAGTACCTCGTGGGCATCAAAGGCCCGCTCACGACGCCCGTCGGCGGCGGCATCCGCTCGCTCAACGTGGCGCTGCGGCAGATGCTCGATCTTTACGTCTGTCTGCGGCCGGTGCGGTGGTTCACGGGTGTGCCTTCGCCGGTGAAGAAGCCGCAGGACGTGGACATGGTGATCTTCCGCGAGAACACCGAAGACATCTACGCCGGCATCGAGTACGCGGGCGGCACGGCCGAGTGCCAGAAGATTCTCAACTTCATGGCCGAGCACTTCCCCAAGGAGTTCAACAAGATCCGCTTCGGCAGCCAGGAGAAAGCCGACGCATGGCAGAAGGTGCTCGAAGGCATCGGGGCTCCTCATCGCGACGTCAAGGTCGAAGTCGGCATCGGCTTCAAGCCCGTGTCCTACCTCGGCACCGAGCGCCTCGTGCACAGCGCCATCGGCTACGCGCTCAAGAACAAGCGCAAGAGCGTCACGCTGGTGCACAAGGGCAACATCATGAAGTTCACTGAAGGGGCGTTCCGCGAGTGGGGCTACAAAGTGGCCACCACGTTCTATCGCGGCCAGACAGTGACCGAGCGCGAAACCTGGATCCTCGACAACAAGGAGAGCGATCCGAATCTTTCCAACGAAGCCAACGCGAAGATGATCGAGCCCGGCTACGAGATGATGACGCCCGATCAGCAGCGCAAAGTGGTCGGCGAAGTCGAGACGGCTCTCAAACTCTGGCCCACGCACGGCGACGGCAAGTGGAAGAACATGCTGCTCATCAAGGACACCATCGCCGACATCACCCTTCAGCAGGTGCTCACGCGCGCCAAAGAGTTCGATGTCCTTGCCACGATGAACCTCAACGGCGATTACATCAGCGACGCGCTAGCGGCCCAGGTCGGCGGCATCGGCATCGCGCCCGGCGCGAACATCAACTACATCACCGGCCACGCGATCTTCGAAGCGACGCACGGGACGGCGCCCAAGTACGCCAACAAGGACCAGGTCAATCCCGGCTCGGTGATCCTCTCAGGCGAGATGATGCTGCGCTACCTGGGCTGGACCGAGGCGGCCGATCTCATCATCAAGGGCATCGACGGCGCCATCAGCGCCAAGACGGTCACCTACGACTTCCACCGCATGATGGAGGGCGCGACCAAGCTCAAGTGCAGCGAATTCGGCGACGCGATCATCAAGCACATGGGCTGATTCGGAGTGCGGCAGATAATTGAGATGAATGCCGGGAGGTCGTTTCTGCGACGGACTGGGCTCTTGCAAGCATCACCGTAAGCCATCAGGCTCCATTGTCATTGGGAGACAGTCCATGCGCCGGCGCCAACTCGCGTGCTTCATCGGCATCGTTGCACAGCTGCTTGCGATTTCCGCCGTCCAGGCGCAGTCGTCTGAAGCACCCTGGCCGTTCATCTCGATGAACCAGACGTTGCGGGAGGCCAAACCCCAGGCACCGTTGATCGCGCTGCTTGACCTGCGCCAAGGCGAGCAGCGGGCGATTGATGAAGGCAAGTGGGCGTCGTTGCTCTTTGATCTCGAAGCGACGGCGGCGACCCTTGCGGGCGATTATACGAAGGCGCTGGAAGCGGAAGCACGTTTCTACGAGCACCAACCACCGCACACCGGCGGAGAAGTGGACCTGAGCGCCTACCACGCGGTACCGGCCATCAGCACCGTGCTCGAGATGAGCAGGCAACGCCGTGTCGTGATGCTCAATGAAGAGCATCGCGTCTCGCTTCAACGGGCCTTCCTCGCCGAGACGATCGAGGACTTCCACCGCCTCGGGTTTACCCACCTCGCGATGGAGACCCTGACAAGCAAGGATCCGGCGATCATCAAAGCCCAAGGGTGCGCGCTTACCAGCACGGGGTTTTACACCAAGGACCCCGTGCTGGCCGAAGCCGTTCGACGGGCACTGGCGGCTGGAATGGAGGTTGTCAGCTACGAGCCTGACTCCGCGACGATAGGACCTGAGCCCGGAGATCGAGATCGCCGTTCGGGAGAGAGTCTGGCCAAGTTGCTGCATGACGATCCCGAAGCGAGAGTTCTCGTCTATGCGGGTCGGTACCACATCGCAGAGACTGGTGACGCGCAGTGGAAGCCGATGGCCGCCATCCTCCGCGAGCGGACCGGGATTGATCCGCTCACGGTCGACCTGAGCCTCATGCGCGAGTGCCAGCGCCGCGCCGATGAACACTCGGCGTATCGCGCGGCCGAACGTCTGCAGTTGCTCGGAAATGAGCCAGTTGTCCTGGCGAACGGTGAAGGCGAGTTCTACACGAGTATGCCCGGTCAGATTGATGTGCAGGTCTTCTTCCCCCGCACATCTTTTATCCATGGCCGCCCCGACTGGCTTGATCTCGGCGGCCGGCGCGCGGTCGTCGATCTGGAGCCGCTTGCACCCGAGTCGAGTGAGCCGCTCTTTGTCCGCGCCGACCGCGTGGGAGCGCCTCCCGATGCCGTTGCAGCCGACCAGGCCATTCTCTGGCCCGATGATCCGACGCCAGCGTTGTTGCTCGCGCCGGGGGAGTATTCCATCCGGTTCTTCACGCGGAATGGTCCGATCGGCTCCGAAGTACGCCAGGTGGTTGCGGCGCCGGGCCCCGAGAAGGCGGAATCGCCGGCAAGATGAGTTCAATGTGCGTTATTGGGGTTGTCTCGAAAGCAGCGGCCGCCGGCAGACCGACACAACGACACGATCTCGATCTGCTCGGTGCCGACGATCTGACGAGCGCCCTGAATGAACCCGAACCGGGAGTAAAGCGCCAGGGCTGCCGTATTGCGCAGCGCGGTCGAGACCGTGAGGTCGTGCGCTGGATAAGTGTCGATGAGCGCCTGCAGGAGGCGGCGACCCACTCCACGCCGCAGATGCGTCGGCATCACCACGAGCGAGCCGATATGTAGCGTGTCGCGCGGCGCGACTGACTCGCGCTCGACGCCGATGACCCCGATGATCGTGCCGTCGATGAACGCGGCGAGGAACTGCTCTGGCGATGTCCGGATAGATTCTGCGGTGCGCTCGAGCGGCTCGAATCGTCTCACTCCGATCCGCCTCGCCTCGAGCGCGTATGCCGCCATCCACACCGCGTGGATGGATCGGGCAATGTCGGGTGACCGGTGATCGATGGTCTCAATGGTCAGACCAGCCATGATCGCTCTCCACTCAATCGTCCTCGCGGGCAACGTGCCTCGAAAGGCCGCGGAAATGCTAGCGATGGTGGGCCTCCCGTTGCCGCTCGCGGTCGCCGAAGGTGCAGCGTCGCTCACTGTCCGCCACCGAACCAATGATGCGTTCAGGTTCTCGATGCCCAGCGCGCGATCTTGGACATAGATGACCGCGACGAAATCGTGTCGCGGTGCGCCGCAATAATCAGCACATGCCAGATCCGGCTCTCCAAGCAGACGTGGTCGTGGTCCGCTGCTATTCGCGCTCCGGGCGCTGGGGGCTCGTCGCGGCCGCGGGCCTGATGACGCTCGTCACGGCTTTGCTCGTGCCCGGCTTCTGGTCAATGGGCCCGACGACGTTGTCGGTTGTCTTCTCGCTGATTCTGCTGAGCCTGACTGTGCTGGCGATGACCATTGCCGCAGCGAGCCTGCTGAACACGATCCGCATTCGCGTGGTGGCTGGTGATGTAGTGATCGAATCGGGTCCGGTGCCGTGGAATGCGTCGCGCGTCATTGCTGCGGCGAGCATCGAGCAGTTGTACGTGCAGCAGGCGCCGCTGGGCAAGCCCTTCTGGCTGAGTCTCGGCGGGCCGTACGACGTCAAGGCGAGACTGAGCGACGGGCGATGGATCACGCTGGTGTCCGGCTGCTGGACGGCCGAGGACGCACAGCGCGTCGAGCGCCTGGTCGAACGGATCCTCGATCGGCGCGACGAGTACGGGCAGATCGACGACGATGAGCGCTCGGAGGTTTTCGCCGACTGGCAGAAATCGCTCGGCCCGCGGCCGTCGTGGCTGAAGGTGCATGAGCAGGAGGCGCTGGTGAATATCTGTTATCGCGACACCACGGCGCGACTCGTGCTGCATGCATCGGCAGGCGCTGCCCTGGCGGCTGCCGGCATCTGGGCGCTGTCGCATTGGTCATTGAGCGGCTTCGATGCGGCGCTGTGCGTGATCGTCGCGACCGTCGGCGTCGTCGGCGTGATCGTGACGCTCGCTCGGCGATCGACCATCATCGTGAATGCAACACACATCGCCCGCGCCGCCACCTGGCCGCTGTCGAAGTTGCACCAGGTCGCCATCGAGCGCAGGCTGGTCCATTCTCTGGATTGCCGCAGCAGGACAGTGACCAAGCGTCTCTGGAAACGGCATGGGTCGTGGGATCGGCGTTACAACTCGATCCGCTATCGGCGGTACTGGGTCGTGGCGTACAGCGCCGAACTGGGCCACTTTCGAATCACCGATGACCTGAAGACTCGGCGCGAGGCGCTGCATCTGATGAACGAAATCGGCCAGGCGCTGCGAGTCGTCGCCGCGACCACGCCGTGGTTGGAAGGTGAGGACGGTGATACCCGAGACTGTGGTGGGGGGCGATAGAACCGTCCTATCCTCCAAGGGTGGCGTGAATGGTGCCGCAATAGGGCCCCCCTCCGTACGTTGATCTGCCGGACGCATTGTGACTTGTGAACTCAGCACAGCGCAGAGTGAGCGCTGCAGTTCGGCCTCAAACCTGTGGAGATCATCATGAAACTCAATTCCAGACGCAACATGTTCGCGGCGATCTTTGGCTCGGTGGTGCTGAGCCTGCCCGTGGCCGCGTCGGCGCAGCAGCCCACCGACCTGCCGCCGCCGACCGATCAGCCGGCGCAGCCCGAGGCGCGGCCGCAGCGGCAGATGCGCCGGCAGCGCTTGCTGCAGCGCGACCAGCAGGCGCCGCCTCCAGGCGCGCCAGGTCAGGGTGAAATGCAAGGCGAGCCCGCCTTTCCCGAGGAGATGCCGCCGCCGCCCTCGTCGATGGATCAGCCGCAGTTCGGTGCGCCGCCGATGCAGCGCGGAAGGGGACAGCGCTTCGACGCCGCAGGCCCGCGCGGCCAAGGCCGCGCTCTGGCGCCGGGCGGCCGGCCGCGCGGACCCGAGGCGCGGCAGTTGCGGCGTCAGATGCGTCATGAGCGAATTCAGCAGCGGCGCCTGCGCCGGCTGAATGAGCGCGGCATGGCGATGCAGGGTCAGCAGGGCTGGGGGCCGCCGCAAGGCCCGCCGCCGCGTCCGATGGGTCACCAGCGCTTTGACGGACAGGGATTCGGTCGCGGCCCCGGCGCCGGGCCGGGTATGCCGGGACGCCCGATGGGCCAGTGGGACCCGCGCGGCCCGATGCCGCCGGGAACGGCCGGCCCGCAGGGAGGCATGCGCCAAGGCTTCGGTCCGCCCCCCGGCGGGCCGCATGGCATGATGCGGCCCGGCCCGATGCAGCCGAGAATGCACGGCGGCGGTCCTCCCGACAAGAAGCCCGGCGATGGTCAGCCGTTCATGGGCGGCGGCGGACCCGGGCAAAAGCCCGGCCCGGTGCAGCCGAACATGCGAGATGGCGGCGGCCCTCCGAGCAAGAAGCCCGGCGGCGGCGGACCTCCCGGAGGCAAGCCCCGAGCGATGCAGTCGCCGACGGGTGGCGGCGGCGGGTCCAGTGAGAAACCCCAGTCTTCGCCGGGACACATGCAACCGCTCATGGGTGGCGGTGGCGGGCCAGGCGAGAAGCCCCAGTCCCCTCCGGCGGGTCCGACGGATCCCATCGACTGGTAAGCGACACGATCGCCCGCAACAACCCCGATCACAGGCGAAGCGCTCCTCACCTTCCGGAGCGCTTCGTTCGTTTCTCGCCGCGCCGCCGGTCGCGGGCGATCGCCGGTTCTGGTAGAGGTCTGTTGATCAAACCAGTCATTCCCGCGCGGGCGGAATCCACGATGCACCACTCGCAATCCAACCCGGAGTGCATCCGCTTGCACGTTCGTGGATGCCTGCCTGCGCAGGCATGACGGTGCTGGCGCATCTTTGGGCAACAGACTTGGTACACTATGAGCGTGGTCGAACCGCCGCCGATCATTCAGCCTTCCGGCTACGCCTGCATCGAATGCGGCTATGACCTGTCCGGCACCGCCATCGGCGGCCAGTGCCCGGAGTGTGGCCGGGCGATTGTGGACTCGCTGCGAGCGCGCCAGAGCGAGATGCCTGCCTCGTCGATGCCCGTCACTTCGCTGATTCTGGGCATCCTCGGCGTCGTCGCGTGTTCCTTGTGCGCCCCGGCTGCGTGGTACCTGGGCGCAAAAGCGCGTCGCGACATTCGCGAGGGCGCTGTCAGCGCAGCCGGCCAGGGGATGGCCACAGCCGGTTGGATTCTCGGGATGATCGGCACAGCGCTGATAGGTGTTTCGCTCCTGTTCTTAGTGATCAGCATGAGCCAACCGTTTTGACGGGCATGGCGACAGACCGCGCCAATGCGACATTCGTCTGCAAGCGCTGTCAAGGCGCACTGGTCGGTGTCGCCGTCGGAGGCGTCTGTCCGGCGTGCAAGACTTCTGTGGTCGAATCACTGCGATCGGAGGAGGCGGGTTGCAAGCGCTCCGTCGCCGCGACGAACAGCCTGATTCTCGCCTTAGTCGGTGCGTTCATTCCGCTCTGCGGAATCATGGCGTGGCGCCTTGCGGTCAAGGCTCGACATGAAATGCGCGCGGGCGGTTATGATAACGCCAGCCGCGTCAGCGCGGCGCTTGGCCTTGTGTTTGGTGTGATTCAGACAGTGCTCCTGCTCGGTTGGGCGGCAATCATGGTCGTCGGGCTGATCCAAAACATCTGGTAGCCGCGGGGCAACGAGAGGCGGCCGGGTTCTGGTCCCGGTACACTATCGACGTGGTCGAACCGCCGCCGATCATCCAGCCTTCCGGCTACGCCTGCATCGAGTGCGGCTATGACCTGTCCGGCACCGCCATCGGCGGCCAGTGCCCGGAGTGTGGCCGGGCGACCGTGGACTCGCTGCGCGGGCTGCCGGTTGCCACGCCGAACTCTTCGCTGCCCGTGACGGCCCTGGTGCTCGGAATCGTGAGCATCGTCTCCTTGTTTGTGTGCATGCCGCTGGTCATCTGCGGGCCGTTCGCTCTGGCCCTGGGCTGGAAGGCGCTGCGCGACATCCGCTCCGGAGCCATCGTCGGTTCCGCAGGCATGGCGATGGCGGGAATCGTGATGGGAACGCTCGGTTCCGTGCTGGTGGTGTTCTTCGTCGCGATCATCTTCGCTGCATTTGCAAGCACCGCGTTCTGATCGTCACCCGGCGGCGACGGTTTCATAGAGTCGCGCGTAAGTCTCTCCAAGAACATCCACCGACGCAACCGCGCGAACGTGCTCTCGCGCTGCGTCAGCCATCGTCGCGCGCCTGGCGCGATTGCTCCACAGGCCGAGCCAGGCGCGGGCGATCTCATCGGGCTGGCCAGGCGGCACCAGCGCCATCATGGAATCATCGAACCAGTCGATGACGCCGGGGATTCGCGTGGCGATGCACGGCGCACCGGCCGCGGCCGCCTCGAGCAGCGCGTTGGGGCACCCTTCGCGCTCCGACGGGAAGAGAAACAGGTCCGACGAGTGCAGCAGGCAAGCCCCATCGCCGACGGGACCATGAAACACCGCGCTTGAGCCGGCGGCTTCGAGAGCGGCGCGCATCGATCCGTCGCCGACGATGTGCAATTCAGCCTCGCCATGCGCCGCCCGCACGATCTCCAGCGCGGCAAGCAGGTCGCCGATGCGCTTGCGCTCTTCGAGCCGACCGATGTAGATCGCGCGGACCGCAGCCGGCCGAATCGCCGCAGGCGCCTCGGGCACGCGCACGGCATTGGGCAGCCGCATGATGCGCTGCGGCTCGATGCCGACTGACCGCAGTTCATCCTCGATCGCGGCGCTGAGTGCGATGAACATCTCAGCGGCGCGGATGATCGACCAGGCCGACTTCATCATCCTCTGTTGGCGACGCAGTCGCCACGGCTCAAACGCGCGGCGGGCTGCAACTTCCGGCGGATTCGCCTGTGGGTCGGCAAAGTGCAGCGCATCGCCCTGCGTGGCGACCTTCACCAGCGCGGCGATCCCGCGAGACCGGGCCCGCTCCACCACGGCCGCCGAGAACGGATCGATCGCGTGCACGTGAAGGAGGCGCACGCCGCTGAGGGCTCGGTCGATCGCCCGCAGCGACGCCCGGCCGAGACGCCACGGCACGGCGCGCAGCGCAGCATCTCCGGTGCGGCCCTTGAGTTGCAGCGCGTGATCGGAATGGGTGATGATTGAGACGCCAGCCCCGGCTCGCGCCTGATGCGTGGCCAGCAGCAGCGCCTGGCGCTCGTAGCCGCCGATCCGGGTGGCCATCGGAACAACGTGGGCGACCTGAATCGGCATCGGCGGGATTCTACAATGGGGTGGTCCCCAGACGACCTCCCGCCTCGACCGACGTGCAGCACCATGCCGAGGTCCCCGTGACGCGAATCGAACCCAGGATAGATGGCGGCCTCGTCGCAACCACGCTCCGCCACACCGGCGACACGCTCCACTGGCTCGGCAGGCGCTTTGGCGGCAGCGGCCGCGGGCACGTCACCCGCCGCGTGCTGGAAATCTGGCGCCAGGGCGGGCGATCGCGCCTGCGCGACCATTTTCTCGCCGAGCAGGCGGCGGCCAGGCGCGACACGCGCTACCAGCGGTGGATGGCCGAGATGGAGCCCGGCCTGCTGGCGACAGTGCGGCTCGATGACGAGCTGATCCGTCGCGGACCGTCTTTCACGATCATCGTTCCCGTGTACAACACCGATCCCGCGATGCTGCGCGCCTGCGTCGAATCGGTCCTCGGCCAGACGTATCCGAAGTGGTCGCTCGTGCTCGTCGATGATGCATCCGAGCGCGCTGCGACGATCGAGACGCTGCGCGAACTGGGCGAGCGCGATGATCGCGTGGCGCTGATCCGCCGGGCGCAGCAGGGGGGCATATCCCAGGCGACCAACTCCGGACTGGACGCGGCGACCGGGGAGTTCATCGCCCTGCTCGATCATGATGACACACTCAGCGTGCACGCCCTCGCGGCGATCGCGGCGCGGCTTGCCGCCCAGCCCGCAGTGGACGTTCTCTACAGCGATGAAGACAAGATCGACGAGCGCGGCAGGCGGCACACGCCGGTGTTCAAGCCGGCGCTGAGTCCGCATTACCTCTTTACGAGCAACTACTGCTGCCACCTGCTGGTGGTCCGTGCCGATCTCATGCGCCAAATCGGCGGTCTGCGCGCTGAATTCAACGGCGCGCAGGATTACGACCTCGTTTTGCGCTGCCTCGAACGCGATGCGATGTTCGCACACGTGCCGCTGGTGCTCTATCACTGGCGCACGCACCGTGATTCGACTTCGGGCGCGGGAAGCGCCAAGCCATATGCGGCCGAAGCGGGGCGGCGCGCCCTGGCCGCGTTCATGGAGCGAAGCGGTGTTGCTGCGAGAGTCGAGCACAGCCCCTTTCTGCTCTCGTACCGCGCGCGGCCGGGCGTCAGCGTAGATGATCAGGTGCAGGTCGTGCGCACCCGATCCGACGGCGGCGTAGTCGAGCACGATTGGAGCGATCCGCAGTCGAGCCGTGGCTTGCGCTGGGTTCTGTTCCTCTCTGAAGACATTGGCGGCATCAGCGCCGGGCAGGTGCGCGCGCTGGTCGAGGCCGCGAAACTGCCCCGCGCTGGAGCCGTGGGCGGCGTCGTGCTCACGCGGGATGATCGCATCGACGACGCCGGGTGGCTCGTTGACGATTGCGGGCGCGCCAGAGCTCGCTATCGAGGCGTTCGCGCGGCCGATCCCGGCGCCGGCTGGGCGCTGCGGCTGCCGCGCAACGTCTCGTTCGTCGGCCCGCAGTGCCTGCTGGTGGAGCGATCGCAGGTGCAGCGCATCCTCGGTGCGCCCGACTCGCCTCAACCATGGTTCATCAACCTCGCGCTGGCCATGCGGCGGCAGGGGCGGCTGGCGCAGATCGTCGGCGAGGTGCAGGTGCGCCGCGCCCGGCCGGGGATGAGCGGCGTCGCGCCGCAGTGCGGGCTCGAGTTCGACGGCTTGTTCAGCGATCACCTGCAGTACGTCGAGCCGCGGTATGCACCGCTGGAATCACATGGCACTGAATCTGCAGCGCCGAGCGTTGAAGGGGAGGGCCGATGTGCGGCATCGTCGGCCTGATTGATCACGGCCACCAGTTTGACGATCGCGCTCTGGGCGCGCTGGTCGTGCGCATGCGCGATCGTCTGACCCATCGCGGGCCGGATGATGCCGGGTTGTTGCTCGAGCCGCGGCTGCGCCTCGCGCTGGGTCATCGCCGGCTGAGCATCGTCGATCTCACCGACGCGGGCGCCCAGCCGATGACCAGCGCCTGCGGGCGCTACACCATCGTGTACAACGGCGAAATCTACAACACCGATGAACTCCGGGCCGGCCTGCCGCACGTCCGCTGGCGCGGCCACAGCGACACCGAAGCGCTCCTTGAACACCTGGCCCGCCGCGGCCCCGAGGGTGTCGCCGACCTCAACGGCATGTTCGCCTTCGCCTTGCTCGATCGCCAGCGCGATGAACTCATCCTCGCGCGCGATCGCTTCGGCCAGAAGCCGCTGTACTACACCTGCGGCGACCACTGGTTTGCCTGCGCATCAGAACTCTCGGCGCTGCGAGCGATTCCCTGGTTTGACGCCTCGATCGATTCCGCGGCGCTGGCCACGTACCTGCTGCTCCAGTACGTGCACCAGCCGATGTCAATCCACCCCGGCACGCTGAAACTCCCGCCCGGCTGCTGGATGCGTGTGCAACTCGGATTGCAACCCCGCGCCGGCCAGCCGCAGCGCTACTTCGACTGGTCACCCGACGACGGCGCCGAGCGGCTCGACGGCGTGCGCGATGTGGCCAGTCTGCTCGATGAACTCGATGCGCTGCTCACCCGTGCCGTGCGCCGCCGGCTGGTGAGCGATGTGCCCCTGGGCGTGCTGCTCAGCGGAGGCGTGGATTCGGCCCTGATCGCCTCGGCCATGCGCCGCTGCATCGATGGACCGGTGCGATCGTTCAGCATCGGCTTCGACGAAAGCGCCGAGAGCGAGCATGAAGAAGCGCGCCACGCCGCCGCGCAGCTCGGCACGATCCACACCGACGACGTGCTCAAACCCGATGTGCTCGATCTGCTGCCGACCGTGGTCGAACGCCTCGACGAGCCGCTGGGCGACAGCAGTTGCCTGCCGACCTGGCTTCTGGCGCGCCTGGCCAGGCGCGATGTCAAGGTCGTGCTCAGCGGCGACGGCGGCGATGAACTCTTCGGCGGCTACCAGCGCTACGCCGAGACGTTGCGCGAGCAGGCCAATCTCGCTCATCGCCTTCGCTACGTCGCCAGCCGCCGACAGCGGTGGAACCCGGCGGATGCCTACTGCTCGCCGCGCTTCTGGATGTTCATGCCCGAGCAGATCGGCGCGTGGATGGGCGTGATGCCGCTCACGGCACTCGACGTCGCCAACGCGATGCGCGAAGACATGTCAGGCGCCGCGCCGCTCGTCCATCGCATGCGGCGTCTGGATGTGCACACCTATCTGCCCGGCGCGGTGCTCGCCAAAGTGGATCGCATGACCATGGCGCACGGGCTCGAAGCGCGCAGCCCGTTTCTCGATCCGGACGTCGCAGCCTTCGCCGCCCGCCTGCCCTCGCGCCTGGCCGGCACGGCCCAGCGGCTCAAGCCAATGCTGCGCGACCTGCTGGCGCGGCGGCTGCCCGCCGAGTGGGCGCAGCGGCCCAAGAAAGGATTCGGCCTGCCCTCCGCCTCGTGGAGTCGGTCGAGCATGATCGATCTTTGCGACGAATTGCTGCTCGCCGGCGATGGGCGCTGTCGCGGTCTGCTCGACTGCAAAGCGCTGTCCGGGTGGGTCAATGCGCAGCGCCGCCCCGAGTCCTTCAGCGTCTACCAGGTCTGGACCATGCTCGTGCTCGAACTGTGGCTCCGTCGGCTCGACGATCAGCCGGCGCCGCCGAGCGTGCAGACTGTTACCCTCGCCCAGCCGGTGAGCCGCTGAAGCCATGGCGACGGCGGCACGACTGCTCGCGCATGTCCTCTCCGGCGACCGCCGCACGCCTGCGGCGCTGGAGCGCACCTCGCTCATCCTCGTCGCGCAGGGCCGGCTCGACCAGACCGAACTGCGGCTGCTCTTCCCGCGGTTGCAGCGATGCGTGATCATCCAGGACGACGCCACGGCAGAACTGCTCCCCGAAGTTGCCGGCGCCTCAACGCCGCAACTCCAGCACGTCCGCTGGAACCCGCGGTTGCCCGGCGGATTCGATCGCGACGCCGCGGGTCTGTTGAGAAGCGCCGGCTCGACCGCCGTGTTTCTCAAGCCGCATGGCGAAGCGAGCGGCCGCATGCTGCGCGACCTGCGCCGCGCGGGTGTGCGCTGGGCCATCTTCGACGAGCACGGCCGCTGGCTGCGCGTGTCGATTGCGCAGGCGCTGATCGGCAAAGTCCGCCTCAACGGCGCCATGCCGGGCGCTGACGGCCGGCCGGGCCTGCAACGCCTCGCTTGGACGATTGACCGCTCGGTGCTGCGCGTCGTGCGAGCCGTGGCGATGCACGGGGCGGTCAGCGAGCGAGCGCAGGCCGAGCGTGATGCGGTCCGGCAGTTCGCCGCAGTGTGGCGCCGCTCGCAGCGGCCGGCCGCTGCGGCGCCGAGCGGCAAGCAGGTGCGGCGGATCATGCACTTTGTCAGCAGCCTCGACTCGGGCGGGGCCGAGCGCCAGGTCGTCAGTCTCGCCATCGCGCAGCGGCACGCCGGTCTCGACGCAACCGTGCGAACGCAGACGCCGCTGTCCGGCCAGCACGCGCACTACGCGCCGCTGCTGGCCGAGGCGGGCGTCGAAGCGCGCCAGGCCGGCGCGATGGACATTGCGGCTGTTGACGCGCTGACTGAGTACCTCCGCGCCGACGAGCGGCTGCGGAAACTCATCCGCGCCACGCCGACCTGCATTCGCGACGGAGTGCTCGACGTGCTCGCCGAACTGCTCGCGCACCCGCCCGACGTGCTGCACTGCTGGCTGGATGAGCCCAACGTGCTGGGAGGCATCGCGGGGTTGATCGCCGGTGTGCCGCGCATCATTCTCTCCACGCGCAACGTCAACCCGGCTCACTTTCCCCACCTCCACAAGCCGTGGATGCAGCCGTGCTATCTCCTGCTCGCGGGTGAGTCGCGCATCACGCTGGTCGGCAATTCGAAAGCGGGAATCGAAGACTACGCGCGGTGGATCGGCATCGAGCCGCACCGGTTCGTGCTTCTGCGCAACGCCGTCCCGCCCGAGGCATTCGACGCGCCGGCGGCCGATGATGTCATCGCCGCTCGCGAGCGACTCGGCGTCGCGCCCCATCAGCCGCTCGTGGTCGCCGTGATGCGCCTATCGCAGGAGAAGCGGCCGGATGTGTTCGTCGAAGTCATCCGCCGGCTGCGACTCGTGCACGCCGACTGCACGGCGGCGCTCGTCGGCGTCGGCCCGCTCGCCGCCTCAATTCAGCGTCGAATCGAGTCGCTGCACCTGGAGAGCGCTGTTCATCTGCTGGGTCAGCGGCGCGATGTGCGCACGCTGCTTGCTGCCGCGGATGTCGTGCTGCTGACTTCTGATCATGAAGGCACGCCCAACTGCCTGCTCGAAGCGCTTGCCCTGGCCAAGGGCGTCGTCGCCACCGACGCAGGCGGCACGGCGGAAATCATCGAGCATGAGCGGACGGGGCTGCTGGCCGATCGCGGCGACGTCGGCGCACTCTCCGCCGCCGTCAGTCGTCTGCTCAACGCGCCGGAGTTGCGCGATCAGTTGGGCCGGGCCGGGCGCGAAGTGATCCGCGAAAGATTCAGCCTGCCGGCGATCCTCGAGCGCACGCTCGCCACTTACATCCGCTGACGCGATCAGGAGCGCCAGGAGATCGGATCCTGCCGGTAGAAGCGCGACCACTGGTCGTACAGATCGGTGTCGTACCGGCGCAGATCAGCCGGCCGCTCAAAGAACGTCTCGGTGACGACCGCGAAGAACTCGGCTTCATTCGTCGCGCCGTAAGGGTCGATCGGCCCGGCGCGGCCACGATGGACCTCGCCGACGAACCGGTCGAACGCGCGGCCGAAGACCTCCGCCCACTGCCGGGCGGCGTCGTTGGGCGCGGTGCGCGGATCGGCCTCCGACAGGCCGTATTGCTCGTCGATCTGATGCGCGAACTCGTGCAGCACGACGTTGTGCCCGTCGCGAGCGTTCTCCGCGCCGCTGAGCACATCAGCCCACGACAGCACGAGCGAGCCCTGGTCCCATGACTCGCCCAGTCGCGGCTGATGATCCTCCGCGACCGTGCCGTCGTCAAGGTGCTCCAGGGTGGGCGCGACGTATTCGGTCGGATACACCAGCACCGAACGCAGCAGCGGGAAGTACTCATCTTCGCGGTGGAGCAGCAGCACGCAGGCTTCCGCGGCGATGGTCACGCGGATTTCGTCGGTGATCGCCAGTCCGCCGCAGCCCTCGAAATTCTTCTCGGCGAGGAAGACCTGAATGTGGCCGAGCAGTTCGGCCCGGTCCGCCGGGCCCAGGCGCCGCCACGACCCGCTGCGCCGCTCCAGGATGCCGCGCCATGGCGGCGGGAACGGCCGGGCGCGCAATTTGCGGCGGCGCCGGCGGCGAAAACCCGTGATCCAATGAATGAGTCGCCCGATCGGCACGGCAGATTCTAAGGTGGAAACCTGCGTCCGGTTCGCCAGGTGCACTGCCTGTCTGCCGGCTCATATCATCTGCTCTTCCCGAACGAACCTTGGATCGAGGTCCGCCATGTCGCCGCAGCACGCGTCGATCAACCCGTTCATGCTCGTGCCGCCCGGCCCCGACGTGCCGAACACCGTCAACGTCATCGTCGAAATCCCGAAGGGCCGGCGGAGCAAGTTTGAACTCGACAAGACCACCGGTCTTCTCAAACTCGACCGCTACCTTTATTCCTCCGCGCACTATCCCGGCGACTACGGCTTCATTCCGCAGACGCTGGCCGAAGACCACGACCCGCTTGACATTCTCGTCATGGTCAACGAGCCGACGTTTTCGGGCTGCCTCATCGAGGCCCGGCCGCTGGGGCTGTTTCGCATGACCGATCGTGGCGACAACGACTTCAAGGTGCTCGCGGTCCCCGCGACCGATCCGACGTTCGCCGAATTCCGCGATCTGTGGCGCGTGCCCTCGCACTTCCTGCGCGAGGTAGAGCACTTCTTCGCCACCTACAAGCAACTGGAAGACTCCGGCGACGTGAAGACGCTCGGCTGGCACGACGCCGCCGCGGCCCACGCGGAGATTGAAGAATCCATACGGCGCTACAAGGATTTGCCCTCGCCCGTCGCGGCGGGATCGTAAAAGCCCGCAGGAACAACCAGCAGCGAGCAATCAGCACCATGGCAGAAGCGCAGTTCCATTGGCAGCCTCAACCCGAAGCGCAGGCACTCGTGCGCGAAGTCGTCGATCACCTCCTCTCCCACTGCCCGCGGGCTGCTGAATTGGCCCGGCGCATGCGCCAGGAAACCGCGACGCGCTTTATCGACTGGATCGATTCGATCGAGGTGCCCGCGAGCGATGACTGGGAGTACCGGCTTGGCAAAGTGGGCTTCGCCTGCCGCGAACTCGTGGGTTCGACGCGCGTGCTTACTCATGAAGGCGGCGTGTTTCCGACGTTCGCCGTGTCTGACACTACAGTCCACCGCGTGTTCATCAAGGTCGAGTCGGTGGCCGACTTCATGGCCGCGTGGATGATCAGCAACGACCACGTCATCGAAGGCGAGCCGTTTGCGGCGGTGCGCCGCGCGCCGGTCTTCCACGGCGACGGGGCCGACCTCTGGGCGATCGAGCGGCACGGCTCGCGCAGCATCGTCGTGCCCCCGCCGCAGCCCCAGCGCAGCCTGCAGATGGTCCGGCACTACGAGTCGCTCCGCCGGCGCGAGCGCGAGTGGCCGAATGACGACCAGGGTTTCGCGCGCGTCCGCCTGCTCGTCGATGCGGCGATTGCCGATCTTGGCGCCGACATGGCCTGTGACATCTTCTTCGCCGCAGAACGAGAATACTGGGCTCGCCGCAATCGCGCCGCGCGGATCCAAAAGGGAAGGCAGGATGCCCTGGGCCTGGGCTGGGCAAACCACGATCATCACACGTTCCGCTCGTCCCGCCAGCACTTTCGCAAACTCGTCGCGCTCTTCGAGCGGCTGGGCATGAAGCCCCGCGAGCGCTTCTACGCTGGCGCCGAAGCCGGGTGGGGAGCGCAGGTGCTTGAGCAGCCCGCGTGCGGCATCGTCGTCTTCGCCGACGTCGATCTCTCGCCCGAAGAGGTCGCCGGCGACTTCGCGCACGAACCGCTGCCCGAGCGCCACGAACTCGGAACCGTCGGCCTCTGGTGCGGCCTGCACGGCGAGTCGATCCTGCAGGCCGGCATGCACCACCTCGAATGCCAGTTCGATCACGAGGCGCTGTGCGACCAGTTGCAGGCGGCGGGGGTGAACACCATGTCGCCCTTTACCGATCTGCCCTACCTGCGCCAGGCCTTCTCAGAGGGCGAGCGGTGGAAAGTTTCCGACGCGCGCATCAACCGCCTGCTCCAGGCAGGCCAGATCACGCCGACGCAGGCGAACCAGTTCCGCATGACCGGCGCGATCGGATCCCACCTCGAGAACCTCGAGCGCAACGACGGCTACAAGGGCTTCAACCAGCAGGGCGTGTCGGACATCATCGCGCGCACCGATCCGCGGCGAGAAGCGCCCCAGGCCGAACTGCTCGGGGCGTAGCGCGCACGGCGCGGCGGTGGCGGCAGCCGCTCAGATCGGCGGCGCCGGGTCGAACATCGTGTCGATCTCCGTGTGATTCACATCGTTAAAGTAGTTCGTGAAGAGGTTCACGGCGACGGCGGCGATGGCCTCGACCACGGCTGCATCGTCAAAGCCCGCCTGGCGGAAGGAGTTCAGGTCCGCATCGCTCACCGAGCCTCGCTTCTCCAGGAGCGCGTTGGTAAAGCGCAGCAGGGCCTGGTGGCGCGGGACGGCGGCGCGGCCTTTGCGCGCATCAACCGCGGCGGCTGCGTCGATGCCCACCTTGGCCGCGAGTTTGGTGTGCGCCGCGAGGCAATAGGCGCAGCCCGTGCCCTGGGCGCAGGTCAGCGCGATCAGTTCATGCTCGGCGGGCGTCAGGCTGCCGGCCCGCACGCCGCTGGAGAACTTCAGGAAGGCCTCGAGCACGCCGGGGTTGTTGGCGATGCCCCGGTAGATGTTGAGCTTCTTGTTGGACAGTGGTCCCTCGAAGAGTTCGCGGGCCTTGCCGGATGCGGTGGCGGGGTCGATCACTTTAAGGCGCGGCATGAGATCCTCCAGTTCCCGATCGATGCGGGTCAGAAGCGGACGATTCGACCAGCGCCGCAGCGCGGCGCCAAGCCGCGCGGTCGCAGCGCCCGTCATGCCAGATGTTTCGGGAGAACGGCCAGAGCCGCCAACGGGGAAATGAACCCGTTCGCTCGTCAGCCCGCGGCCGGCGTCTCGCCCACCTCGCCGGCCGGCGTCTCGCCCACCTCGCCGGCCGACGCCATCGCCTCATCGACTTTGCGCATGAGATCGACGTAATCCATCTGCGCCATCTGCATTTCGCGCAACTGCGGGTGCATGGCCACGCGACTCTGCAGGTCAGCCAACTTGTGCTTGTCCTGCACTTCAATGGGTTGGCCGGCTTGCTCCTTTTCGGAGATCGCATCCATGTGCCGGGAGTAGTCCGCCAGCAGCCGCTGCGCGTCGGTATCTTTGCGAACCGCCTTGAGCAGTTCGCGATACCGGGCGACGGCGGGGTGCTCGGCGAGCAGTCGGCCGAGCCGGGTGGCGGCCTCGATGATCTGCGGGGTGTCAGCCATAGGAGTGATGATAGGTTGGGCGGCAGCGCCAGCCGGCCCGGCAATCGTCGCCTCCGTGTCCTTACGCGGGTTTGCTATCATCTGCTTTCTCCCTCCGTGGATGGATGGCAATGCCCCTTCGCTTCAAGAGTCGCGTCCTCGCTCACCTGCGGGATCACCGCTACGAGCCGGTCGGCTTTGATCTGCTCGCCGAGCAGGTCGGCGTCGAGCAGGCGGATCTGCCCGAGTTTGAACAGGCGCTGGATGAACTGATGGCGGCGGGGCAGATCACTTCGGCCCCCGCCGGCGAGTTCATGCTGCCGCCCATCGGCCGCGAACTCATCGGCAAGATCCGCGTCAACCCCAAGGGCTTCGGCTTCATCATCCCCGATGCGCCCAATCGCGAGGGCGATCTCTTCGTGCCCCCGGGCGCCACCGGCACGGCGGTGAGCGGCGATCGCGTCCGCGCGCGAGTCGTGCGGAGCCGGGGCCGCGGCGGCGCGCCCCCCGGCGCATCGCCGTACACCGGCGAAGTCGTCGAGATCCTCCAGCGCGCCAAGTCGTCCTACGTGGGCACGCTGCGCCGATTCCAGCAGCACTGGCTGGTCGAGCCCGACGACCGCCAACTGCACGACATGGTCCGCGTGCGCGATGTCGGCGCCAAGAACGCCCGCGAAGGCGACAAGGTGGTCGTCGAGATGATCCGCTATCCCAACGCCGGCGAGTGGGGCGAAGGGGTGATCATCAAGCGCCTCGGCGAAGCGGGCCTGCCCGACGTCGAGACGCAGGCGGTCATCCACACCTACAGCCTGCCGGGTGCGTTCCCGGAAGCGGCGCTCGACCAGGCCGCGGAGATGGCTCGCGAGTTTGCCGACACCGAGCAGTTCATCGAGGGCCGCGAGGACCTGCGCGAGCAGTTCATCATCACCATCGACCCGCCCGATGCGCGCGATTTTGACGATGCGATTTCGATTCAGCGCCTCGACGACGGCGGGTGGGAGCTGGGCGTGCACATCGCCGACGCTTCGACATTTGTCACGCTCGACTCGCCGCTCGATCTCGAAGCGCGGCAGCGGGCCAACAGCGTCTACCTGCCGCGCCACGTGATCCCGATGCTGCCCGAAGTGCTCAGCAACGGCGTGTGTTCGCTGCAGGAAGGCGTCGATCGGCTCACCAAGTCCGTCTTCATCCGCTACGACGGCAAGGGGCAGGTGCGCGACGAGCGCTACTGCAAGTCCGTGATTCGCTCGAGCAAGCGGCTGACCTATCTCGAGGCCGAGCATCTCATCCTCGGCAACGCCCAGGAAGCGCGCAAGCACTCGATGAGCGAGACGGACTATCCCGAGGCGCTGCTGCCGACGCTCAAACTCATGGATGAATTGGCCAAGGTGCTTCGCCGCCGCCGGACGAGAGACGGCATGATCGTTCTCACCCTGCCCGAGGTCGAACTCATCTTCGACGACCAGGGGCACGTCATCGGAGCCGAGCCGGAAGATGACGCGTCAACGCACGGCCTGATCGAAATGTTCATGGTCGAGGCGAACGAAGCGCTCGCGCGGCTCTTCGACCGGCTGAACGTGCCGATCCTCCGGCGCACGCACCCGGATCCATCCACGTTTGATCTCGGTGAATTGCGGCAGTACTTTCGGGTGGCGGGGCTGAACCTGCCCAAGAGCCCGACGCGATTCGAACTGCAGCACGTGCTCGAAGCCACGCGCGGCACGCCGCGCCAGCAGGCCGTGCACCTGGCGATCCTCAAGAGTCTGACCAAGGCGGAGTATTCGCCGGCGATGATCGGCCACTTCGCACTGGCCAGCGCGCACTACGCCCACTTCACCAGCCCGATCCGCCGGTATCCCGACCTCGTGCTTCATCGCCAACTCGCGGCGTATCTCGAGCAGACGCGCAACGGGAGCGAGCGGCCGCGCGGCAAGGGATATCGCCGCATCGGCAACACCCTGCGCAAGGACAAGCGTTGCCCCGACGAGGCAAGGCTCATCGAGATAGGCACGCGCTGCAACGAGGCCGAACGCAACGCCGAGATGGCCGAGCGCAGCCTGCGCAACTTCCTCGTGCTCCAGTTCATCGCCGAGCGCCACCAGGGCGACGTGATGGACGGTGTGGTGGTGGGCGTGTCCGAGTCGGCGGTCTTCGTACAACTCGACCAGTGCCTCGTCGAAGGTTTTGTGAACATCCGCGACCCCGAGGCTTTCGAGACGACCAATTCGGGCGGCAAGCGCAGCCGCGGCGACCGGCAGGGCCGCTGGCGCATCAACCAGCAGACCGGCGCGCTCACGAGTGAGAGCGGCGCGACGATCCAGATCGGCGACCGGCTGCAGGTGCGCATCATGCTCGTCGATCCGCCCGCCCGGCGGATGGACCTGCGCATCGTCGCCAAGGCCGCAGCGCCTGCGAAGAGTCGTGAGTCCAACAGGAACCAGAAAGGGCAGCAGGACACAAAGAAGCCACGAAGGGAAAACGGAAAGGCGAAACCTCCCGGAAGAAGCAAGCCCGCGCCGAAAAAGCCGATCCAGAAGAAGAAGGGCAAGCGAACAAAAAAGCGCCGCTGATCAGAACTGGAGCTCATTCACTGTCTTGACTTCGTGCCCGCTTCGTGCCTTCGTGGTTGACGCAGCGCCATCGATTCGGCAACCCGCCTCAACACCGCCCGAGAAACTCGCGGCGCACATCCGCCAGAGCCTTGAAACTCGCCCGCCAACTCTGCACGGCGGTGTGGTCGATCTCGGCGGAGATGACCATCGGCCCATCGCCCGCCTGTGCCATCACTTCACCCTTGGGGTCGATGATGCGCGAGCCGCCGGCGTAGGGAAGATACGGGTCCTTGCCGCAGCGGTTCAGCCCGACGACATACGCCTGGTTTTCGATGGCGCGGGCGCTGAGCAGCGTGAGCCAGTGGTGCTGGCGCGGCGAGGGCCAGGAAGCGCCGATGGTGAACATCTCGGCTGCTCGCTCGATTGCCGCGAGGCGCCAGATTTCCGGAAAGCGCAGGTCGTAGCAGATCAGCGGGCAAACCTTGATGCCGTGCCAGTCGAAGGTGACGATCTCGCCGCCGCCGCGAAACTCCTCAGGCTCGCGCCCGCCGCTGAACGGGAAGATTTTGGAGTAGCGGCAGACGAGTTCGCCATCGGGATTGAAGACCACGGCGTCGTTGGTCGCCTTGCCGCGAGGGTCCGGCCGCTGCACCGATGCGCCCTGCACGAACGCGCCCCACTTTTTCGCGGCGGCGGCGCACCACTTCTCGCTCGCTCCGCCGGTCACCTGCTCGGCCGTCACCTTCGTGTTCAGGCTGAAGCCGACGTCAAACATCTCGGGCAGCACAATGAGCGACCCGCGCGGCACAGCGGCCTGCTCGATCATCCGCTCGACGATCGCGTGGTTGGCGGCCTTGTCTTCCCAGACGATGTCGAACTGAACGGCAAATACCTGCGGCATGCACAACGATATCAGCCCTGCACCGGCGCGACCGGATACGATGCAGCCATGACTGTCGAACTGCGCCTCGAACGCATCAACGCCGATGTCCCTCTGCCGCGATACCAGACCGAGCACGCCGCGGGCCTCGATCTGCACGCTGCGCTTGATTCGCCGCTTGTGCTTGAGCCGGGCGACATCAGGCTCATTCCCTGCGGTTTCCGGATGGCGGTGCCAGTCGGCTACGAGGCGCAGGTGCGGCCGCGCTCGGGCCTGGCGAGCAAGCACGGCATCTCGATGCCCAATGCACCGGGCACGATCGACGCCGACTATCGAGGCGAGGTCTGCGTGCCGCTGATCAACCTCGGCCGCGAGCCGTTCACCATCGAGCCGCACATGCGCATCGCGCAGATGGTCATCGCGCCAGTTGCGCACGCGCGCGTGGTCGAAGTGCAGGCGCTCGACGAAACGCGGCGCGGCCAAGGCGGATTCGGCTCAACGGGGCGGTGACGGAATCGCAGACGCCAGCGAGCCGGAACTTCTTCAGTTGTCGTTGTCCTTCTGCTGCTCGGGGAAGAGCAGGTAGCGCATCGGGTTGAACGGGTCGCCGTCGTAGTCGATGACGCCGGCGTGGCCATCGAGGAAGGACATCGAGTAGGCGCTGCTCGTGCCGTGGTGCGTCGTGCTGGGCTGCTTGCGGAACACGGCGTGGAAATTGCCCGGCTCATCGACGTAGGACACGAACTGCGAAGCAATCTGCAGCCGGACTCTGCTGAAGGCGCGCACGCCGTCGGGCCAGGTCATCGAATCCGCCACGTCGTTGTAGAAGAACGCGTGGAAGGGATACCACGTGCCGTTGAAGGCATAGGACGTGCCGACGAGGTGATAGGCGCTGGTTCCAGAAGTCGGTTCGGGCTCGAGGTAGGCTTGCGTGTAGTTGTAGCCGAGATCATCCGGACACTGGAAGATCGGGAAGTTGAATCGGGCGGGGTCGAGGAATTCCTGGCGCGCGATGCCTGCGTCGCCTCGCGGCCGGTCGGGGTGCACGTAGCGGTTGAGCGGCCGCTCATAGGGGTAGTAGAGGTGGCTCCAGGCGCTCTCGCTGCGTGTGGTGTAGCGGCCGCCGTGGCTGTAGTTGTCGAGCAGCGCGTGGCCGCGCGGCACGAGGATGGGCATGACGTCGTCGTGCTCGTCGAGATACATGGCCGTAGCGGTCATGATCTGGCCGAGGTTGCTCAGGCAGCCCGCCTGCCGCGCCGCCGAGCGGGCCCGGGAGAGCGCCGGCAGCAGTAGCGCAATGAGCAGGGCGATGATGGAAATGACGACGAGCAGTTCGATGAGTGTGAAGGCCAGGGCACCGCTGGCGCGTTGATTGACTGACAAGGCGGACTTGTGGAGCCGAAATCGCATGTGAGAAAAACCGCGCACGGCAGTGGGATGTTCCACCAATCAGAGCAGGTTGGACCGTGGCCGCGCGTGCGCCCCGAACAGCAGACGAACAGTGGACGGCTTTCTTCACGCTGGCTGGGGCGGCCGTTCGATATCATTGGGCGGACCAGTGCGCGCCGGCCCGGAGGGGGCAAGCCGTGGGGTCTGACGATCGGCCGCCGCGCCGCGGCCATGAGGGTGCGATCCGACGCATGGCACGAGCAAACAAGAAATCGAGTGACGCGAAGAAGTCCTCCAGCCCGGGGCCGACTGCCATGTCGCACGTCTGGCGCGGCATCGGCTGGATGGCGCTGGCGGCTCTCGTCGCTTTCGTCGGCGCCTCGCTGGTGAGTTTCGACGCCGCCGACTGGCCGAGCCACGCTGTCTCGGTTCACAACGATCCGCCCGCGAACTGGTGCGGTCAGATCGGCGCGTTCGTCGCCTACTGGTCCTATCAAGTGCTCGGACACGGCCTGTGGGCTGGTCTGGCGCTGCTGCTGGCGTACCTTGGCCTGACGGCGTGGGGCACGCGCGTCGGCCACCCGGCCGTGCGCCTCCTGGGCGTTGCGATGGTCGTGCTCGCCGTGTCGGGATTGCAGGCGCTGTGGTTCCGCACAACGGGGCCGTTCCCGGAAGGGGCCGGCGGGCTGCTGGCGATTCGCGGCGTCGATTTTCTCGTGCCGCGGTTCAACGGGCCGGGTACGGCGATCATCCTGATTCTGCTGCTGCTCGTGGGTTCGATCATCGCCGCCGAGCGCCTCGTGCTCGCCCTGCCGGTGCTCGCGCTGCGCGGCGCCGGTTTGATGAAGAAGGTGCCAGTCGGCAGGGCCGTCGGCGCCGCGACGACGCTGGCCGCATCGACCGCCGCCGCCCTGACATCGCGCTCGCAGGCTGAAGTCGAGCAGGAAGAGCCGGAAGCCGAGGTACCGGCGCCGGTCGGCCGACGCGGCAAGGCGCCGGTGCCGCCATCAATCAGCCCCGACGCCGGCGGCTTTGCCGGCACCGAGTCGTTTGCCATGGAGGAGGCCAGTCGCAACGCTGACGCGGCCGCCGAAGCCGCCACGACCGTGCGCTCGACCGAAATCAACATGGAGGCTCTGCGCGAGAAGATCCGCAAGCTTCCCGTCAACATCTCGTCGCGCCCCAAGGCCAAGGGCAGCGAGAAGGCCGACCTGCCTCGCAGCGATGACTACAGCGGCTACCAGTTCCCCTCGCTCGATCTGCTCATCGAACCCGAAGAAACCTTTACCGAGAAGATGGAGCAGTTTGTTCGCGAGCAGGCGGAAGTGCTCGAGCATACGTTGCAGGTCTACGGCATCGAGGGTGAAGTCGTGGGCATCGACTCCGGCCCGGTCATCACGCTCTACGAAGTGCAGCTCACGCCGGGCACGAAGGTGTCGTCGATCAATTCGATCGCGTCGGATATCGCGCGCTCGCTGCGGGCCCAGAACATCCGCATCGTCGCCAATATGGCCGGCAAATCGACGATCGGAATCGAGGTACCGAATCTGAACAAGGAAAAGGTGCGCATCAAAGAGCTGATGACGGCCACGTCGGATGCAGCGAAGATGCGCCTGCCGATGTTCCTGGGCAAGGACGCCTCGGGCACGCCGCTGATCGCCGATCTCTCGGCCATGCCGCACATGCTCGTGGCCGGCACGACGGGCTCGGGCAAGAGCGTGTGCATCAACACGATCATCATGTCGTTTCTGTACACGAGGCGGCCGGATGAACTCAAGCTGATTCTCGTCGATCCGAAGATGGTCGAGATGAACCAGTTCAAGGAGATCCCGCACCTCATGTGCCCGGTGGTGACCGAGATGGGCAAGGCGGCGGCGATCCTCGAATGGGCCGTGACGAAGATGGAAGAGCGCTACGAACTGCTCTCCGAAGTCGGCGTGCGCGACATCGCCAACTACAACACGCTCAGCTGGGAAGAAATCGAAGAGCGCCTCGGGCCGATGACGGAGCAGGAAGCGGCGACGATCCCGAAGAAAATCCCGTACATCGTCTTCGTTATCGATGAACTGGCCGATCTCATCATGACGCACAAGGAGGTCGAGACGCTCATCGTGCGCATCGCGCAGAAGGCGCGCGCCGTGGGCATTCACCTGATCCTCGCCACCCAGCGCCCGCAGGCGAACGTCGTGACGGGCCTGATCAAGAGCAACATGCCCTGTCGCGTGTCGTTCAAGGTGGCCTCGGGAATGGACAGCCGCATCGTGCTCGATCAGAAGGGAGCCGAACTGCTGCTGGGCCAGGGCGACATGATGTTCCTCGGCCCGCGCACGAGCGAGATCACCCGCGCACAGGGCACGCTGGTGGATGATCTGGAAATCCGCAAGGTGACGCGGTTTCTCAAGGAAGTGGCGGCGCCGAGTTTCGAGCGGCAACTCATGGTCCTCCGCTCGCCCAGCGCCGAGGGCGAAGCCGACGCGGGCCTCACTGCGGCCGAGCGCGATCCGCTCTTCATCAAGGCGGTGGAGATCATCGTCGAATCCGGCCGCGGGTCGGTCTCGCTGCTTCAGCGCCGCCTGGCCATCGGCTACACCCGCGCCAGCAGGCTCATCGACCAGATGGGCCTGGCCGGGATCATCGGCGAGCACAAGGGCTCGGTGGCGCGCGAGGTGATCGTCTCGCCCGAGGAGTGGGAGCAGATGCGCCGCATGATGGAGGAAGGCGAGGCTGACGGCACGCTGTTCTCGGGTGATGAACAGGACGGTGACGAGGGCGGCGAGGTGGATGACGCCGAAGCGGTCGATGAATACGAAGATGAGGACGAGGAAGGCGGCGAGGACGAAGAGGATTTCGAATACGAAGACGATGAGCCCGATGAGATCGAGCAGGCGCCGTTCGACGGCACCCGCCGCGCCGTCTAGCCGCGCCGTCC
Organism: Phycisphaerales bacterium; assembly: GCA_020852515.1. Taxonomy (NCBI): domain Bacteria; kingdom Pseudomonadati; phylum Planctomycetota; class Phycisphaerae; order Phycisphaerales; species Phycisphaerales bacterium. Next base: position 135,155 of record JADZAS010000002.1, on the reverse strand, counting down.
AGCCGCAACGACGAGCCGTGAAACGAAGGCTCTGCGCAGGAGAGCGCTTCGAGAATCATGCCGGCCGCCCTGACACACCGCTTTACGTTTATGCTCGACGGGATGGGCGATCCGATCATCGCCCGCGACCTGACGCGCGCGCTTCATGAAGCGCTGGGCGTCGTCGCGCGCGCCGATCCCGCGGGCATGTGGCTCGAGATCGAGAGCGAGCAGCCCGTTGATGAAGCGCTCAGTGATCGCGTGGCCGACGTGGCGCGCCGCATGGGCTTTGAGCCGCGCGACCGTACGAGCAGTTCGTTCGTGCCGAGCGTGACGGCCGGGCAACTGCGCCAGCGCCTCGCCTACGAGTGGACGAGCCGTTGGGCTACGGGAGTGGTATTCCTGCTGCCGGCGCTGGCGCTGCACTATCTCACGCCGGTGCTGGCCCAGGGCGGCCGGCTCATTCCCGGCATGATCGAGGCGACGCTGGTCATCTGGTCGCTCGTTGCGGCGTGTTGGCCGATCATCTGGCAGGGGCTGCTGGCGCTCTTTGCGCGGCGGATGACGCCGGATCTGTTCACGCTCGCGGGCCTTGCTGTGTCGCTGCTTTACGGGCTGGTGATGGTGGCTCTGGCGCGCGAGAACACGTTGCACATCACCTCTTACTTCATCATCGCCGCGACGCTTCAGCGGCTGATCATCTGGCGCCGGGCGGAGCGGCTGCAGGGGCAGTCGCATCTCCTGCCGCCGGCTCGCTGGCTGCTGGGCGCGATGCTGATTGCCGGCCTGTCGCTGGCGTGCTTTGACTTCGCCGGCGGAATGGCGACGTTGCTGGCTATGCCGGCGATGATCGGCCTGCTCTCATGCAACCGGCTCGTGCATCCCTTCGGCGCGCTGATGCCCGCGGCATTGATGTGCGCTTTTCTGGCCCTGGCGCCGGCGGTGCTTCCCGCGGCGCAACTCGCCGGGCGAATCGAGGCCGCATTCGCATTCAACGTATTGCTCACGCTCGCCTATGGCTCGGCGCTCGGCGGCCGCCCGGCCGGCGCTGAATCCAAACCGCTATGATCGGGCGGATGGATGAATCGCAATCGTCAACGCCCTCGCAACCCGTTGAGGCGCCGATCTCGGCCGCACATGCGCGGCAGCGCGCCTCGGCCGTGATGGTCGCCATCGGCCTGGCTCAACTGCTGCCGCTGGGGCTGACCGTGCTGCCCATGGAAATGACGGCCGCGTGGAGCGACCGAAGCGCCTGGCTCGTCGCCGTCGCCATCGGCGGCGCGGTTTATGTTCTCACGGCCGTGCCCGTGCGCCTGAATGTGCGGGCGATGGCGTGGTTGGCGCTGGCGGCGGCTGTGGCGCAGGCGCTGGTCTTCATCCTGCTGGCGCTGCTGGCGATCATCGCCGCCATCAGCGCCGGCAGCCCGATGTCGATGACCATGGGCGTGCTGCTCTTTGGCACCATGGCTTCGATGCACCTGTTCATCGCGCGCTGGCTCTGGCCCGCCCTGCAAGGCGAGACGAGATGAGCGGCGGCGACACCGCACAGCCCGATGTCGAGGATGATCGCCCCACCGATCCCACGGCATCGCAGCGCACGTTCGCGCGCGGCGTCGGGTTTGTCATGCAGGGTGTAGGCGCGACGCTGCTGGGGCTCTCCACCTGCGCGTGCTGCGGCATCGCGTTCTGGGAAGGCAATCTTCTTCACAGCGGCGCCCTCGACACGAGCCAGGCGGCGGGGGGAAACAAGCCCGCCGTGCTCCTGCTGCTCACCAACGTCCTCGGCTCGCTGGCGCTGGTGGCGTTCGGGCTCGGTCAGCAGTCGGATCGCGGCCGCGCGCCGGCCATCGGCGCTGCAGCGACGTCGGCGATCATGGCCGTGCTCTACGGTCTGGTGGTCTACCTGGGCGCCGGCGCGTCGAGCGGCAGTCAGTGGCCGGTCGTGGCGGCGGCCGTTCTGGCGCTGGTCATGCTGCTGTGCACCGCGCTGACGTGGATGGCCGCCGGCCAGGTGCTCGCCCATCCGCCCCTGAGCGCCGCGGCGCCGACCGTGCCTTCCGATGCGTTTCCCGATCCGCTCGCCGTGAAGCGGGAACGGTACGATTCTCCGGCGGAAGCGGACATCGCCCGCCGTCGCGAGCGTCTGGAAGAAGAGATGCGGCGCCTGGACGAACTGCAGCGCCAGGTGCGCCGGCAGAATCGGCCCGAATCCTGACGCGTGCGCCTGCCGATGGCCGGTATCATCCACAAGGAGACGCACATGAATCGACTTCGCCTGCTCATGGTTGCTGCCCTTGCCGCGACCTTGCTGTGCACGGCCGGATTCCGCTCGTCTGCGCACGAATCTGGCATCGAGCGCCGCAATGGAATCGACGAAGCGCACTACAAAATCGCCCGCCAACTCATCGAGCGCTCGATTGCCTACTTGCGCACGCAGCAGGATGAGGCCACCGGCGGCTGGGCCCTGCCCGAGGAGGGCAAGCCGCACCTGCCGGGCATCAGCGCGCTGGTGCTCACCGGCATGCTCATGGAGCCGGACATCGACGAGAGCGATCCGGGCGTCAGGCGCGGCCTCGATTACATCCTGTCCTTCAGGCAGGAAGACGGCGGGATCTATGACCGCATACTCAGCAACTACAACACTTCACTGGCGCTGAGCGCGCTGGCCCAGGTCGGCCGGCCCGACGCGGCGGCTGCGATCAAGCCGGCGCAGGACTTCGTCCGCTCCATCCAGTGCGACGGCCAGACCGGGCCGGATGGCAACGCGATCGATCCGTCTCATCCGTACTACGGCGGCGCGGGCTACACCACCGACAGCCGGCCGGATAATTCGAACCTCGCCACCATGCTCCAGGGCCTGCATGACAGCGGCCTCGATTGCAACGACCCGGCCTTCCAGCGCGCCGTGGTCTTCCTCCAGCGCACGCAGATGTCCGATGAACTCAACGACATGCCATACGCCGACGGCTCGACGCAGGGCGGCTTCATCTATTCAACCAGCCCGAACAATCAATCCGTCGGCGCCGGTGAGTCGAAGGCCGGGATGATCGAAGAGACGATGGACGATGGCACGCAGGTGTCGCGGCTGCGCTGCTATGGCTCGATGACGTATTCGGGTTTCAAGAGTTACCTCTACGCCAACCTGGACCACGATGATCCGCGCGTGGTCACCGCGTTCGAATGGCTCAAGCAGCACTACACGCTGGATGAGAACCCCGGCATGGGGATGCAGGGATACTACTACTACCTGGTCACGATGAGCCGCTCACTCGACGCCTGGGGCAGCACGACCATCACGCCGCTCAAGCCGGACGGCACGCCGGGCGAACCGCGCGACTGGGCCAACGATCTGATCGACAAACTCGCCTCCCTCCAGCGGCCCGACGGCAGCTTCGTCAATGAGGCCGAGCGCTGGATGGAGGGTGATCCCGTTCTCGCCACCTCTTACGCCCTGCTCGCCCTGCGGCACGCGATCGACTGAATATGCGCACACACGAGATCACGATCCGCGTTCGCTACTGCGAGTGCGATCCGATGAACGTGGCCCACCATTCGGCGTACGCCGTGTGGTTCGAGATGGGCCGCACGGAGCTGCTCCGCGCTGACGGCGTCTCGTATGCAAGTCTCGAGCAGGAGGGTGTCAGCCTCGCGGTGGTGGAACTGAACGTGAAATACCGCAAGCCGGCTCTCTACGACGATCTGCTCCGCCTCGAGACGACGCTCACCGAAGCGAGTCATGTCAAAATCAAGCACGAATACACGCTTTGGCGCGATCACGAGCGGCTGGCGGTTGCGGCGACGACGCTGGCGTGTCTGGATCGAAGCGGCCGGGCGGTCGCGCTGCCGCCCATTCTGCGGGCACATGCAGATCGTTCGTAGCCACCTCTGGCCGCTCGCGCACAGCGCGCAGAGAATTGACATCCCGTCAGGAGCATCGCATGGCCGACTCTGCTTCACTTCGCATTCTCGTTGGAGTTGACGATTCGGATTCGGCCCGCGCGGCCATGGCGCACGTGGCTGCGGTGTTTCCGGGCGCGAATAAGCCGCAACTGACATTGCTGCACGTGCTCGTGCAGGCGATTCCGCCGAGCATCGAGTTTGTGGATCCCTCGATGATCTGGGACGGCGCTGGCCTTCCGCCGGCTCTGGCCACCGAAACCGCCGAGCAGATCGCCTCGCAGAAAGAGGCGGCGCGCCAGCGCGTGCAGCGACTCTTCGACGAAATCGTGCCGGGCAACTGGCCGGCTGACCGGCTTGAGGTGCTTGTCGTTGAAGGCGGCTTCACGCGCGCCGCGATCGCCGAGATCATCACCTACCAGGCCAAACAGAGCAGCGCCGACGTCGTCGTCGTCGGCCGCACCAGGCACGGCGCCCTGCACGAAGCGCTGATCAAGTCAACCGGAGAGCGGTTGGTCCACGCGTGCAAGGCCACGGCGGTGTGGGTCGTCAGCGTCTGATGCGCCCTGCCTGCCAAAAGCAAATCGGCCCGGAGCGCGATGCCCCGGGCCGAAAGACGTGAATGGCCTTGGTTCAGTTGATCGTCGTCTCAACGACGTTGCTCGTATTCTCGAATTGCGCCGCCTGGAACCAGACCGTCCGGCCCGACGAATTGCCCGGGATCGGCAGGTTCCAAGTGACCTCGCCGTTGCCATCCGCGCGCTTGGCGCTGCCCGCCTGCACCGGGTTGCGCAGGCCCAGCGTCACGTTGAGTTGCGCCACATAGGTGCTCCCCAGGCCGCGGAGGCTGTAGGCGAGATACGTCATCTCGTTCGGGTTCGCGCCCGTCACGTCAAAACTGCCGCTCTGCCCGGCCACGAGCGGGCCGACGGCCAGCTGCATGCCTTCGTCGCAGCCGATGCGGGCCACGACCACGGCGTCGAGGCCTGCTTCGACGACCGAGTCGTTGGGGTTGTCAACGGCGATGAAGCGCAGTTTCATCGTCGCGGTCGGGGCGACGAACTCACTCACGCGGAACTCGTGCACCTGCCACGCGGCGGCCTGATTGCCGACCTGATCGACGATGGTCCAGTTCGTTCCGTTGTCGTTGGAGATCTCGACGGTGAATTGATCGCCTACGCCGTTGACGCTGCGGAACCACCGGGCGTAGGAGACGCTGGCGTCACCGCTGCTCAGGTCGAAGGTGGGTGAAGTGAGCGTCGTCGGCCCGCCGTCCACGTCGGAGTTGCCGCTGCGGTTGGCGGTGAGGTAGCACTGTCCGGAGTGGTCGTAGTCGGTGGCCGGGTCTTCGCGCTGGCCGCCGCCGGCCGGGACGCCGCGCTCCCAGGCGCCATCGGTGAGGCTCTGATTCACGACCGTCCAGCCCTGGTTGGTCTCGAAGTCGTCGGCGAAGAAGATGTCAACGAACGCCGCTTCCGCCTCATAGAACTCGACGGGCGCATCGGCGGGTGAGTAGTGGGCGTAGCCATCGACCGAGGCGGCTTCGAAGTAGAACTGCACGACCTCGCCGCAATCGGCCGCCGGCAGCGTTGCTTCGAACAGTTCGCCGCCGAGCGGGCTCAGCGCGGACTCGGTGTACGGCCCGCTCGCGCCGACGCGCGACCAGAGTTTGCCCGAGCCGGTCTGGTACTGTCCGCCGTTGGCGCCGCTGATCTGGACCTGCATGGAAACCGCAGTGTTCGGATCGACGAAGGCGGGCACTCCGTTGGGGAACGAGAAGCGCAGCCGCGTCGTGAGGAACTTGGCCAGTTCCATGCAGCCGGCGAAGCACTCTTCCGCGGCCGGCACGATCTGTTCCGGCGGGAGAATGAAGCCGAACTGCCCGGTGTCGCGCAGTTCGTAACCCAGCGCCCAGGCGCCGCCTTCGACGTAGCACCAGTCCTGCGTGATACCTGATGCCGGGTAGATCGTGGTATAGGTGGGCCCGTGCGTGTAATTTGTCCCGTAGGGGCTCTCCATCGCCGCTTCCATGTCAGCGCCAATCTCTTGAAAGGTGGCATGGTCCGGCGGGAGATTGATCGTGTAGCCGTAGGGCTGGAGGATGAGCTGGCCGTAGCTGTGAATGTCCATCCACCCGCTGAAGTTCGGCAGGCCCAGCAGGAAATCGCGCATGACCTGCGACTCGGGTTCGGAGAACGGCGCTGTGCCGCGATAGGTTTCGCTGCCGGTGTTGTTGCTCGAACCCTCGCCGCCCCAGCCGGTGGCCCAGTTGCGGTTCAGATCGACGCCGAAGGTGCCGTTGCCGTTGTTGCGCCGGTTCTTGCGCCACATGCGGTCGGTCTGCGTGTACGCAAAGCCATCGACGTTCTGCACGGGGATGACGTAGAAGTTGATCCGGTCCACGAGGCTGGTCAGCTCGGGATCGCTGCCGTAGGAGGTGAGCAGCGTCTCGGCCAGAAACGGCATGGCCATGGTGGTGATCCACTCGCGCGCGTGGATGCCGCCTGCATAGACGACGTCCGGCTTGCCGGCCGGCCCGCCGGCGCCCACAATGCGGATGCCGCGGATGGGCCGGCCTTCAAGCGAGTTGCCCACCACAATCGTCTGCGCCAGCGCCGGATAAGTGTCCGCCAGCAACTGCATGTGGGCTTCGATCTCGGCCAGCGGGTGGTACGCGCCGTACCAGCCGTCCGCGCCGTTGCCATTGCTTTCGGCGTCGATGAGCACCTGCACATCCTCGATCATGACTTCGTACTCGACGCCCGACGCATCCAGCGCCGCCATCACGTCGGGCGGAATGCGGTAGTCCACTTTGCCGAGGCCGCTGCCGTGCGTCCAGCAGTCGGGGCTCAGGGCTTCCATGGTGAGCAGGTCACGCGAACTGCGAATGGTGGCGCGCACGACCTTATGGCCGTCATAGCGGACCACGCCCGGCACCGCCTGATCGACCTGCGCCTGGGCGCTGGTTGTGGCGAGGCCGCCCGCGACGAGCGAGCCGGCCAGAGCGATGGTGGTGATAGATCGATAGTACATTTCTACTCCTCCCGAGGAATGACAAGCCCACGAGCCGCCGCGGGTGGAGCCAGGCTCCAGCTCTGCGCGGTCCGCCATTGCAGTGCTCAGCGAGCACCCGCCCATTCTACAACCGCCTCCCCGCCGGGAATCATCCCATAATCGGGAACGCGGCCCCGATCTGCAGGGCGCCGTGCAGACCCAAAGCACACGGCCCGGAACAGATCCGGGCCGTGCGGAGGTCGCCTGATATCGAAGTCGAAGGTTCAGTTAACAGTCTTCTCGACGACGTTGGTCGTCCGGCCCACCTGCGCCCCCTGGAACCAGACCTGCCTTCCGGACGTGCCTTGGGGAATCGGCAGGGACCACGAAACTCGCCCGCTGCCGTCGGTCAGGCGGCCGGGGCCCGCTTGAACGGGGCTGCGCAGATCGAGGGTGACGTTGAGCGGCGCCACGTAGGTGCTTCCGAGTCCCTGGATGCTGTAGGCGAGATACGTCATGGTGTTGGGCGTGCCGCCGGAGATGTCGAATTGCCCATTCTGCCCGGCGGTGAGGGTACCCACGTTCAATTGCATCGTGAGGAATCGTGCCAGCACCATCGCGCCTTCGAAGCACTCCTGCGAAGATGGGATGATCTGGCTGGCGGGCAGCAGGAATCCATACTGGCCGGTGTCGCGCAATTCGAAGCTCAATCCCCAGGCGCCCGCTTCAGCGTAAGCCCAGTCGAGCGTGACGCCAGACGCCGGGTAGATGGTCGTATACGTCGGGCCGTGCGTCCAACTCTTTCCGTAGAGCGACTCCATCACCGTTTCCATGTTGGCGCCGATCGTCTGGAACGTGTTGTGATCGGGCGGCAACTGGGACGTGTAGCCGTAGGGCTGCAGGATGAGCTGCCCGTACGAGTGGATGTCGATGAAGCCCTGGAAGTTGGGCAGCGCGAGCTGATAGTCGCGCACGACCTGCGACTCGGGTTCAGAGAACGGAGCTGTGCCGCGGTAGGTTTCGCTGCCCGTGCGGCCGCTCGAACCTTCGCCGCCCCAGCCGACGCTGTAGTTACGGTTGAGATCGACGCCGAACTCGCCGCCGCCATTGTTGCGCCGATTCTTGCGCCACATGCGGTCGTTGGTCCAGGTGTACGAGTAGCCGTCCACGTTCATCACGGGGATGATGTGAAAGTTCACTTTGTCCACCAGGGCCGTGAGGTCCGGATCCGAGCCGTAGCCGGCCAGCAGCGTGTCCATGATGTAGGCGCACGCCATGGTCGTGATCCACTCTCGGGCGTGAATGGCGCCGTGGTAAAGCACGTCCGGGTTGCCGGCGCCGCCGTTGGGATTGTGGATGCGGATGCCGCGGATCGGCCGGCCTTCGAGCGAGTTGCCGACGACGAACGTCTCGGCGACGTCCGGGTGCGCGTCGGCGAGCGACTGCATGAAGGCTTCGATCTCCGCGAGGTTGTGATAGTCGTCAAACCAGCCGTCGCCGTGGCCGCCCTGGCGCTCGGCGTCGATGAGCGCCTGAACGTCTTCGATCATGACGTCATAGGGCACTCCCGACGCGTCCAGTCCGGCGAGCGATTCGGGCGGGATGCGGTAATCGACCGGGCCAACGCCGCTGCCGTGCGTCCAGCAGTCGGGACTGAGCGTCTCCATGATGCGCAGGTCGCGCAGGTTGCGGATGTTTGCCCGAACGACCTTGTGCCCGTCGTAGCGCACGGGCGCCGCGGCGACGACATCATTCTGCGCCAGAGCCGAGGCGATCGGCAGGGCGCCCGTCGGCGCCAGGGCAGCCAGAGCCAACGCGAAAACGCAAGTACCTCGATGCAACATGGCAAACCTCCTCGATCAAGTCGTCCTGGATTGCGGCACCGCTGCATCGCTCAGGCGCGATCGGCGGCGCCAGCCGTGGCCCCCAACACACAAAGCCCGTCCCTTTCGCACGAAAAAGACGGCTGATCATCAGAACCACCTCGGGGTCCGATTTCATCCCGAAATCGCCCAAGCGGCCACAATCCCGGATCTTCACAGAGGCGGGGGCTCCAGGGAAGCCAGCGGCAGGACCGCCCAGACCCACTCATCCGGCTGCGGGTCGGCCGCGAGGTCGATGACCAGCACCGCCGCCCGTTCGTGGTCGCTGTTGAGAATGATGCCGCGATGGTCGAGCGGCTGCGATCCGCTTTCGGCGTGCTCGTGGCCGATGCAGAAGGCGCTCACGCCGAGAAGCTCGGCGAGTCGGTCCAAGAGCTCTGAACTGTGCCGGCGACCCCACACCAGGAGGTATGCCGAACCTGTTCGCGGCTCGAAGTCGGCGGCTTCGAGTTCCCGATCGAGCACGCCGGGATCAAACGTCTTCATGACGTGCTCGGCCGGCAGGCTGTGCGAGCAGAGGATGCCCGAGTCGGTCCGCAGCGCCAGCGGCCAGGCACGCAGAAAGCCGTTGATGGCGTCAATGACAGCGGCCGCGTCATCGCCGAAGGTGAACTCGATCGCATCGTTGAAGAGGATGACCGAGTCGCCCGCACCTTTGCTCACGCCGCGGCCGGTCATTTGCGACATCTCGTGGTTGGCCAGCAAGGGGTGCACCTGCAGCGGATAGCGCACGACGAGTTCGGCCGCGCGAAGAAGCATGCGATGGCTGAAGTCCATGCCGTTGATGAGGTTCTCGCCGTGGATCAGTTCGTGCAGCGTGACGTGATGGTCGATCGACGCATCGAGCCGCGCCAGCGCAAGAATGCTCTCGAGGTGGTAGGGGTTGTCATGCAGATCGCCGGTGGCGACGAGCCTGCCTCGGCGGGGCAGATGGACGGTCGAGCCGCGCCGCAAGGGCGATTCGCGAAGCGTTCGGGCGGCCTGCCCGAGCAATTGGATCACCGCCGCGGCGTTGGTGAAATCCGTCTGAAACTGCATGGCCAACCATAGCCCATTCCCTGACCGGCCCCCGGCGCCGGCTCCTACAATGCCTCTCCATGGCCGTGCGCATCGCCCGCGACACCTCGCTCGAGCCTCGCCTCGAAATCATGCCGTTGCTGGACGTGATCTTCCTGTTGCTGGCTTTTTTCATCTACGCGATGGTGCTGCTGATCCGCGCCGAGGTGTTGCCGGTGCAGCTTCCTGAATTGAGCCAGGGACGACCTGCAAGCAACGTGGATGCGATCTCCATTACGCTCGACGCCGATGGCTCACTTTTTGTCGATGCCCGGCCGACCGATCTTGACGCCGTCATCGGCGTGCTGCAGGAGGCGCTTGCGGCCAAGCCCGACGCCCGCGTCTACCTCGCGGCTGACATGCAAGGCCGCGCCGACCGCCTGCCGGTGTTCATCGAACTGGTCAACCGCCTGCGCGGCTCGGGTGTCCACGAGTTCTTCATCGTGGGCAAGCCGGTGGACGCACTCTCCAGCCCACCCCGCTGAGATCCCGCGGCTTACTTCGGCCCTGCGGCGTCTTCATTCCGATGTCGGCGCACCAGCCAGAGGCCTTCGCCTCCGGCCGCAGCAAGAAAATCGTCGTTTTTCATCTCTCCGGCCAGGTTTTGTTTGCACCTGCGGGCCGGGATAGAGGATAATTTGCTCCACTCTCGACGCCGGCACTGCCACATCACCCTTGCCGCCGGCGTATTCGAGCAGGAGGAGGTCCGTGATGCGTCGTTTCACCACGTCGTCGGCGATGGGTGTGGTGCTCTTGTGCTGCGCCCTCTTCGTGCCGCTCGCCACCGCCGGCCCAGTTGAGAGCGATCCCGCCGCAACCGAGATGCTCAACCTCGGCCTGCGCGGCGTCTACTTCGTCCCCAACCAGGGTCAGTGGTCCGATGCAGATGTCTACTACGGCCTGCGCTCGCGCGGCCTTGACGTCGCCTTCCGCGAGTCGATGCTGACGATGCACATGACGCGGGAGACGGCGGAACCGAGCCCCGACCGTGAGGGAGTGGTGTTGGACGCGCGACGCGAGACGCCGCTTGCTGACACGCGCGGCTCGTCAGGCGAATCCGCTGACCTCGAACACCTCACCCTCACCGTCGCCTTCCCGGGCAGCAACGCCGTGCTGCCCATCGGCGCTCAGCCGCAAACGGCGAAGTTCAACTACTTCGTCGGCGGCGAGGGGCGCGAGACGGCGAGCAATGTGCCTTCATTCGGCGCGGTGATCTACGAAGACTTGTACGACGGCATCGACCTGCTCGTGTGCGGCAACGACGACGGCGTGCTCAAGTACGAGTTCCACGTCGCGCCCGGCGCGGACTACGCGCAGATCCGCATCGCCTACGACGGCATTGAGTCGCTGTGCATCGATGACGCCGGCAATCTTCAAATCAACACATCGTTCGGCACGCTCGCCGACGGTGCGCCGGTGGTGTGGCAGGAGGATTCAACGAGCCGCGCCCATGCCTCAATGAACCGCGCCCGTGAGGAAGCGGTATTCGCCGTCGAGCGCGATGCGCCGCTCGCTCACACGCGCGGCTCGTCTGACCAAACCATCCCCGCCCGCTTTGAACTCTGCGGTGCTCACACCTACCGCATCGCCCTCGATGGCCCCGTCGATCCGACTCGCGAACTCATCATCGATCCGGATGTGGAGTGGATGTACTACCTCGGTGGAAGCGGTGACGACTTTGGCACTGGCGTGGCGATCGATGCTTCGGGCGATGTCCTCATTTCGGGGGCGACTACTTCGACCGACTTCTCAGGGCGTAACAACTCCAATCATGGAGGCGGAGGATTCGGCGACGCCTTCCTCGCGAGGCTCAGCCCGGCCGGCGCACTGCGGTGGATGACCTACCTCGGAGGCAGCGACGAAGATCTGGCCTTTGACGTTGCCGTTGACGGCGCAGGCAATCTTCTCGTGGCCGGGGCAACCGCCTCGTCTAACTTTGAGGGTCGCAACAACGCGTACCACGGAGGCGGTCCCGGCGGACTGGAGGGCGACGGGTTTGTCCTAAAAGTGAGCGCCACCGGCTTGCTCCAGTGGATGACTTACTTCGGGGGCACGCAAGGCGACATGGGTCAGAGCATTGCTGTCGACGGCGCTGGCCATGCGTTCGTAACTGGCGAAACGAACTCCACCGATGTTGAAGGGCGCAATAACGCGAATCACGGCGAAAGCGAAGAAGCGCTGGTCGTCAGAGTGGGCGATTCAGGAGCACTTGTCTGGGCCACCTACCTCGGCGGGGACATGAAGGAATACGGCGCCGGGATTGCCGTAGACACCGCCGGCAACGCCTTCGTCAGCGGAGCAACTGATTCGACCAACTTCGAGGGTCGAAACAACTCCACGAATGGTCCGCAAGACGCCTTTGCGGCAAAGGTGAGTTCCTCGGGTATCGTACAGTGGATGACCTACATCGGCGGAACTGGCATCGACTACAGCCAGGGCATCGCTATCGACAGGGCCGGCAACGTGCTTGTCGTCGGGTCAACCAGCTCGACCGACTTTGCAAGGCGAACCAATGAGAGCCATGGATGGCTGGACTGTTTTGTCGCGAGCGTGAATCCCGCGGGCTCCGTCGCGTGGGCCACATTCCTCGGAGGTGCTCGCGACGATGAGGGGCTAGGCATCGCCGTCGACGCCACGGGGGATTGTCTCGTAACCGGACTAACCGACTCGACCGACTTTGAGGGTCGACGCAACTGGAATCACGGCGGGAACGATGCGTTCGTCGGGAAGATGAGTCCATCGGGCTCGTTGCAGTCGATGTCCTATCTCGGCGGAATCGCTGAAGATATTGGTTTCGGTGTCGCAGCAGCCGAAGGGAACAGGGCATATATCTCCGGGTACTCCGCTTCGCCCGACTTCGAGGGTCGCGGCAACGCACACCACGGCGGCATTGACGCCTTCGCCGTCAAACTCCGCCTCGCCGATGGCCCGCAACTGGTAGTCAACGCGACCTGCCCATCCGGCGGCCCCATCCAGGTCTCCTGGTCCGGCGCGACGCGCGGCGGCACGATCGTCCTGCTCTACGCCCGCAACACCGGCTCATTCCGCATCCCCAGCGGCAACCCCTGCGCCGGAACTCAAACGGGCCTGGGCAGCAACCAGATCCAGATCGCCTATCAAGGCAGCGCCGGCCCCAGCGGCTCGCGCACCGTCAACTCAACCACCGGCCCCGGCGCCTGCGGCGGCTACCTCCAACTCCTCGACGTGCCGACCTGCAGCACGAGCAACGTGGCGCTGGTGGAATAACTCTCGCCTCCGCCACAACGCGGAGAAGAGGCAGTTCGGCATCGAGCCGAGTGAAGGAAAGAACAGATGGCAGTCAGACTATCGTGGGCGTGTGTTTCAACGCTGTCGATCATGTGTGCGACTCCTTTGGCGGCGTCGGCCCTTGCTGGCCCGGAAGGCTCCGACCCCGCCGCCACTGAAATGCTCAAACTCGGCCTGCGCGGCGTCTACTTCGTGCCCAACCAGGGACAGTGGTCCGATCGCGACGTCCACTACGGCCTGCGCTCGCGCGGCCTTGACGTCGCCTTCCGCGAGTCGGCGCTGACGATGCACATGACGCGCGAATCGAACGAATCAAACGAAACGACCAAAGCGAGCCCGAAGCGTGAGCGAGGAGGTGTTGGAGGCGCTTCGCACGAAGCATTCCTCGCTGACGCTTCGGGCTCGCTGCGGGAATCCGCCGACTTCAACCACCTCACACTCACCATCACCTTCCCCGGCAGCAACGACGTGCTGCCCGAAGGCAGCAACCCGCAAACGGCGAAGTTCAACTACTTCGTCGGCGGCGAGGGGCGAAGCACGGCCAGCGATGTGCCCTCCTTTGGCGAAGTCGTCTACGCGAATCTCTACGACGGCATTGATCTGCACGTGATGGGCAATGACGACGGCGTGCTCAAGTACGAGTTCCACGTCGCGCCCGGCGCCGAATACGCGCAGATCCGCATCGCCTACGACGGCGTTGATTCCCTGTGCATCGACGAGGCCGGCAATCTCCAGATCAACACCTCATTCGGCACGCTCGCCGACGGCGCACCGGTGGTGTGGCAGGCGAGCGGCACACGTCGTACTGACATTTCCGCGCGGTTCGAACTCTGTGATGACCATACTTACCGCATCGCGCTCGATTGTCCGGTCGATGCCGTCCGGGAACTCGTCATTGATCCTGATGTGCAGTGGGCTCTGTATCTCGGTGGAAGCGACGTTGATGATGGGCCCGGCGTTGCTATCGACCGTGGCGGGAACATACTGGTAAGTGGTGCTACGCTGTCTGTCGACTTTGAAGGACGAAACAACTCCCACCATGGCGGTCCGTTCGGACCGTACGACGCGTTTGTGGCAAAAGTAAACTCAACGGGAACGCTTGAATGGATGACATATCTCGGTGGCAGCATGAGTGATGCCTCCTTCGGGGTGGCGCTGGACAGTGCTGGCAATGCGTACGTCGCAGGCGGCACAGAGTCAGTTGATTTCGCTGGGCGAACCAACGAGTTTCATGGAGGAGATCCTTTCGGCGGTGATGCATTCATCGCTAAGGTCGCCTCATCGGGAGATCTGGATTGGATGACCTATCTCGGCAGTACTGGGCACGACCTAGGTTTTGGCATCGCCGTAGATGCAACAGGTAACTCGGTGGTATCGGGTGAAGCCGGCGCGAACGATTTTGAACATCGGAACAATGAACATCACGGAGGAGTTGCGGATTCCTTCGCCGCGAGCGTGCGTAGTGACGGCGTAGTGCAGTGGATGACCTATCTTGGCGGTAGCGGCGGCGAGCTGGGATTTGGGGTATCCATCGACGGTTTGGGGCATGCGATCATTACGGGCATCACGGTGTCCCTCGATTTTGAGGGGCGAATCAACGCACATCATGGTCCATGGTACTACGATGCGTACGTCGCAAAACTAACCACATCGGGTGCACTGCAGTGGATGACATACGTTGGAGGTACGGCCGATGACCTCGCCTATGCGATCGACACAGACGATGCTGGGAATGCGTTCTTGACAGGAACCACGTATTCGGCTGATTTTGAGGGTCGAAACAACTCGCTTCGCGGGATCCAATACAACGCGTTTCTGGTCAAGGTAACTCCGACGGGGCTGGTTCAGTGGATGACGTATTTGGGAGGCTCCAACGGTGAGGATGGCCGAGCCGTCACTGTTGACGAGGATGGAAACGCATACGTAACCGGCCAGACCTACTCGGAAGATTTTGAAGGCAGAGTTAACGAGCCCCACATCGGACCAGATGCGTTTCTGGCCCAAGTTCCAACTTCGGGGGCGATCGCGTGGATGAGGTACGTTGGAGGCAACAACATCGATTCCGGCTTGGGAATCGCGGTTGATAATGCTGGAACTGTAGTGATATCTGGCCAGACAGCCTCAACGGACTTTGAACACCGCGTCAACAACCATCACGGAGGACGCGATCCGAACGATGCGTTTCTGGTAAAGATCCGCGTCTCCTCCGGGCTGCAACTCTCGGTCGCCGCCACCTGCCCATCCGGCGGCCCCATCCAGGTCTCATGGTCCGGCGCGACGGGCGGCGGGACGATCGTCCTGCTCTACGCCATCAACACCGGCTCATTCCGCATCCCCAGCGGCAACCCCTGCGCCGGAACTCAAACGGGCCTGGGCAGCAACCAGATCCAGATCGCGTATCAAGGCAGCGCCGGGCAGAGCGGCTCGCGCACCGTCAACTCAACCACCGGCCCCGGCCCCTGCGGCGGCTATCTCCAGCTTCTCGATATCGCAACCTGTGGCACGAGCAACGTCGTGAGAATCGAGTGAATCTCCCATCTGTCTTGGGAGGGCGATGCTCCAATCATATTTCAGGAGGAGCATCGACCCATGAGTGGATCATTGGTTGAACCCGGTCAGCGCGCGCCTGCGTTCCAGTTGCCTGACCAGAATGGCGAGAACCACCGGCTCTCCGGGTACCGGGGCCAGTGCGTCGTGCTCTACTTCTATCCGGAGGACGACACCGAGGGCTGCACGATCGAGGCCAAGGAGTTTCGAGATGCGGCGGGAGAATTCCAAAAGGCTGGCGCTGTCGTGCTCGGAATCTCGCCCGACAACAGCGAATCGCATTGTCGTTTCGCCGACAAGTACGACCTGAACTTCACACTGCTCGCCGACGTGCCGGGCAAAGATGGCGTGCCGAAAGTCTGCGACAAGTACGGCGTGTGGGCCCTCAAGCAGATGTTCGGCCGCACCTACATGGGAATCGTTCGCACAACGTACGTGATCGGCCCGACGGGGAAAGTCGAACACCGCTTTGATCGGGTGCGCACCAACGGGCACGCCGCACAGGTGTTGGCCGCATTGCGCGGCGAATCGGCGCCAAAGTCGGCCCCGCGCGCCAAACCCTGAGTTGCCCGGCCCGATTGCCGCGGTACACTCGCGCGATGAGTCAGTCTGCCACGCCACGTCGCGGCCGCAAGGGTCCGCCTATTCCAGACAAGATCAACGTGCTGCTCGTAGGCGGCGGCGGGCGCGAGCATGCGCTGGCTTGGCGCATCGCCCAGTCGCCTCATCTGGCCAGCCTTTACGTGACGCACCACGAGAACCCGGGCCTTGCGGCGCTCGCCCAGCCCTGCACGGCTCCGACCGAAGCGCGCGAGCATTGGCGGCTGGTCAAGTGGTGCAACCAGAACAAGATCGATCTCGTCGTCATCGGGCCGGAAGGGCCCCTGGCCGAGGGGCTCGCCGACGCGCTGGCCACCGAGAGCCGGCTCGTGTTCGGCGTAAGCAAGTCCGCGGCCCAGATCGAATCGAACAAGGCGTGGGCCAAGCAGCTCATGCGGTCCTCCTCCGTGCCCACCGGCGAGGCCCGCATCTTTTCCAACTACGAACAGGCCGTGCAGTACGTGCAAAGCCGCGAGGAGATGCCCGTCATCAAGGCCTCAGGCCTGGCCGCGGGCAAGGGCGTGATCCTGCCCGACACGCTCGACGAGGCGATCGAAGCGCTGGCGCAGATCATGAAGCAGCGCGTGTTCGGGAGCGCCGGCGAAACCGTGGTGATCGAGGAACGCCTCAGCGGGCCGGAAGTGTCGATCTTCGCGCTCGTCGACGGCCGCAACATCTACGTCCTCGAGCCGTGCCAGGATCACAAGCGCCTCCTCGAAGGCGACGCCGGTCCGAACACCGGCGGCATGGGGGCCTACAGCCCCGTCTCCTGGCTCGACAATCACATGCTTGGTCGCATCGAAAACGAGATCCTCGTCCCCACCGTCGATGCGCTCGTGCGCGAGGAGATCGAGTATCGCGGCGTGCTCTACGCGGGGCTCATGCTGACGGCCGCGGGGCCCAAGGTCATTGAGTTCAACTGCCGCTTTGGCGACCCCGAATGCCAGGTGCTCATGTCGCGCCTGCAGTCCGACGTGCTCGCAGCGCTCTGGGCGACGGCGGCGGGCCGGCTGGATGAAGTCGAACTCGCATGGGACGATCGCGCCAGTTGCATCGTCGTCATGGCGGCGCCGGGCTATCCGGGCCCGTACAAAAGGGGCCTGCCCATCAGCGGCCTTGACGAGGCCTCTCGGATTGAAGACGTGCAGATCTTCCACGCCGGCACGAAAAAAGCCGACGGCGAGGTCGTGACGACCGGCGGGCGCGTGCTCGGCGTGACCGCCCTGGCGCCGACGCTGAGCGAAGCGCGCGAACGCGCGCTGCAGGCGTGCGATCTCATTTCGTTCGAGGGCGCGCAGCTGCGGCGGGACATCGGCGCCGCCAGCGGCGCGCTCCGCTAGCCGCAGCACTCGAAAACGTCCGCAGGCCCGACGGTTGCGCCGGGCCTGCTGACGTCCTCACTCGAATTGAGCCCGCACATCGGGCTCTCGCCTCAATAGCGGCCACCACCACCACCGCCGCGCCGCATGCCGCCGCCCATGGGCCGCTCGGCTCGCGGCCGGGCTACGTTGACCGTGAGCGTTCGACCCTCGATTTCCTTGCCGTTGAGTTCGCTGATGGCTTTCTGCGCCTCGTCGTCGTTAGGCATCTCGACAAACCCGAAGCCGCGCGAGCGGCCGGTCTGCCGATCCATGACGACATTGGCGCGATCCACCTGCCCGAACTCCGCGAAGAGTTGTTCGAGGTCGGCGTCCGAAGTCTGAAACGAGATGTTGCCTACGTAGATGTTCGTCACGATACTTGATTCCTGCCCGAGAACTGTTCGACTTAAAACCTCAGCGGATACTCGGGCATAACCATGCATCGGCTTTGCCGCAACGCGACGGAGACAACCTCCCTTGCGTTCGGGCGGGGATAGTTTACCATAAGCCGGTGGGAATTTTTGAGAAATTGGCGCGAATCGGGCCACAGAATGTGGATAACTCGCTTTGAGCGGGGCTGACGTGCCGGACGGGGCAGTTCCATTGGTCGATCCACGTTTCGACATCATCGTCATCGGCGGCGGACACGCAGGGGCTGAGGCGGCATGGGCCGCGGCGGGTCTGGGCGCGGATGTCGCGCTGGTGACAATGGACCCAAGTCGCGTGGGGGCCATGAGTTGCAATCCGGCGATCGGCGGGCTCGCCAAGGGACAGATCGTCCGCGAGATCGATGCGCTCGGCGGACTCATGGGCCGGGCCATTGACGCCACCGGCATCCAGTTTCGCACTCTCAACACCTCCAAGGGCGCCGCCGTCCAGGCGCCTCGCGCCCAGGCGGACAAGTACGCCTACGCCGCCGAGGTGCAGCGGCTGCTCGCCTCACGCGGCATCGCCGTGATCGCGGGCACCGTCGATGAACTCCTTATCGAGCGCGGCTGCTGCTGTGGGGCGGTTGTCAACGGAGCGCGGCTCGCGGCCGGCGCCGTCGTGCTCACCACCGGCACGTTCATGCGCAGCCTCATGCACACCGGCGAGCAGAAGGCCGAAGGCGGCCGCGTCGGCGAAGGCTCGGCCGTGGGAATCAGCTTCGCGCTGCGCCAACTGGGCTTCGAACTCGGCCGGCTCAAGACCGGCACGCCGCCTCGCCTCGCCGCCGAGTCGATCGACTTCACCGGCCTGGAGCCGCAACCGGGCGACGAGCAGATCCGCCCCTTCAGCGAGATGACGCCTCACTCCATGCCCGGCGAGAGGTTTCCTGTTCTGCGGCAGGTCTGCTGCCATACCACGAGCACCAACGCCGCGATCCACGATCTCATCCGCGCCAACATCCACCGCGCGCCGATGTACAGCGGTCAGATCGAAGCCGAATGCGGCCCGCGCTACTGCCCGAGCATCGAGGACAAGGTCGTGCGCTTTGCCGACCGCGCCTCGCACCACGTCTTCCTCGAGCCCGAGTCGCTCAACACCAACGAGATCTACTGCAACGGCATTTCGACCTCGCTGCCGCGCGACGTGCAGGACGCCATCGTTCCGCTCATGCCCGGTTGCGAGCGAGCGACGATTCTCAAGTACGGCTATGCGGTCGAATACGACATGGTCTGGCCGCACCAGATCGACGCCACCTGCATGACCAAGCGCATCGAGGGCCTGTTTCTGGCGGGCCAGATCAACGGCACGAGCGGCTACGAAGAGGCGGCGGGGCAGGGCGTGGTCGCGGGCCTCAACGCCGTGCGCTACGCGCGGCGGCAGGAGCCGATCCGCTTTGGGCGCGACCGCTCGTACATCGGCGTGATGATGGATGACCTGGTCACCAAGACGCCGCGCGAGCCGTATCGCATGTTCACGAGCCGGGCGGAGTTCAGACTGATTCTGCGCGGCGACACCGCGCCCGACCGCCTCACGCCCATGGCGCGGGAGTGGGGGCTCATCTGCGAGCGCCGCTGGGAACTGCATCAGAGTCGGGCGGCGCAACTCGGGCGCATCGGCGCGCTCATGCACGAAGTCCGCGTGGATGGCCGGAGCCTGCACCAGCACCTCCGAAGTCGCTCGTTGGCCGAGGAGTCGGTGGCGGACCATCTGCCGCGCGATCTTGAGCGTCGGCTGATCGACGTCGTGATCAGCGACATTCAGTACGAGGGTTACGTGGAGAAGCAGCACGCCGAAATCAGACGCCTGGCAGAGATGGATCAGCGGTCGATTCCGGCGATGTTCGAGTATGCCCGGGTTCCCGGCCTTGGAAACGAGGCCATCGACGTGCTGAGCCGGTTCAAGCCGGCCACGCTCGGACAGGCCGGGCGGCTGGCGGGCGTGAATCCGGCGGATGTGACGCTGCTGGAGATCGCGATCCGCGGGCGCCACAGTGGGGCCGGGACCACCAACGGGCGGCGTCAGGCGCTGACAGGTCCGGTGAAGCCGAGCACCGGGCCAACTTGACGTTTCGCCCTGAACGTCCTTTGATTCAGTTCGATCCTGAACCGGTCGGCAGCCTGAGCGGGTGGGTCCGCGGCCGAAGGTTCTCACTCCGAACAGGTCTTTTGAGGATTGGCGTCTATGGCTCGTTACATCGGCCCGAAGGTCAAACTGTCCCGCAAGGTGGGCGTGCCCATCGCGGACATCCCCAAGCACACGTCCAAGCGGCAGTTGAATCCGCCGGGCCAGCACGGCTTCCGCGGGCGGCGCCTGCGCGACTACGGCGTGCGCCTGAATGAAAAGCAGAAACTGCGCTACCACTACTCGGTGCTCGAGAAGCAATTCCGCCGCGTGTTGGCCGAGTGCACGCGCCAGACGGGCAACACCGGCGAGATCCTGCTTCAGGCGCTCGAGCGCCGGCTGGACAACGTCGTGCGCCGCGCGGGCCTGGCCCGCACGATCTGGGCCGCCCGCCAGATCGTCGTGCACGGACACGTCATGGTCAACGGCCGCAAGGTGGATCGCCCGAGTTTCCAGGTCAACGTGGGCGACGTGATCACCGTCAGGGAGCGCCTCCACAAACTCGTCCGCGAGAACATGGAATCGCTTGCCGGCCACGTCGTTCCCGGCTGGATGGATCTCAATCCTGCGGAACTGTCAACCAAGATCGTCTCCATTCCCACGCCGGACCAGATCCCGTTCGACGTCGATCCGAACCTGATCGTCGAGTTGTACAAGTAATCCACGCCGGGCAGGATCGGGGCGGCGGCCCGCGCCATCCTGCTCACGGGTGGAATCGAAAAGTCGCCGCGGTCGGTCGGGCTCTCTCGGCCGACCGCTGTCTTTAACACGCCCCGACGGTCCGGCGAGACACTTCACCCTCGCCGGACCGAACCTACGATTCGTCCCTGATGTAGAACGTCGCCCGAGGAAGGCTCACCGTCCATGCTGAAGTTTCTGCGAAAGTACCAGGCCTGGATCATGGCTGTCGGCGGATCGCTGCTGATGATCGCGTTTCTCCTGCCTCAGGCGATTCAGCGATTTGGCAACATGGCGCGCAACAAGCCGGTCTTTCGCATCTCGGTGGACGGGTCGACGCGATCAATTGAGACCATGGAATGGCAGAAGGCCAGTTCCGAACTGGCCATCCTCGAGGCGATGTTCAACACGCGCGACATCGGCCCGCTGCTCAACTTCCCCGAGCACGACGAGGCTGATTCGAAATCCGGCGGGCTGCAGGGTGCGGATCACTGGATCCTGCTCAAGCGCGAGGCCGAACTGGCCGGGCTGCTCGGCGGCGTGGGGGACGGCGACCGGCAACTGATGGAACAGGCCGCGAACTTTGCCGCCCAGCAGCGGCTCGAGGTGGATGAAGTCTACCAGCGACTGATCCAGATCCTGCGCAGCGAAGCCGGCCAGGCGAGCATGTCTCTCGACGACGGCAAGCGCGCCTTCGCCGCACTGGCCGGCATCGGCCGGCTCATCGACCTCTACGCTGGCGCTCCTCCCGCCTCGGACAATCGCGTGCGCCACATCTTCGATAAGTTTGAAGACAAGGTAAACGTCGCGCTGGTCTTCGTCGATGCCGCCGATCACATCGCCGATCTGCCCGAACCCGATGAAGCGCTGCTCACCGAGCAGTTCGAGAAGTACAAGCACGTCGCGCCTGGCGAAGGCGAGAAGGGCTTTGGCTATCGCCTGCCCGATCGTGCGCAGGTCGAGTACCTGACCATCGACTACGACAGCGTGATCGACCAGGTGCAGGCCTCGGGGCTCGAGGCCCGCAAGTGGTTCCAGCGGAACGCCGACCAGGCCCGGGCCAATCCGGATGGCAGCCAGCCGACTTTTGACGAGGTCGCCGACGAGGCGATCGACGCCTACCGCCGCTCGAAGGCCGAGGAATTGCTGACCGAGATCTCGCGCTACATCAAGGGCGAACTTCTCAAGAACGTCCAGCCACTCGCGCACGAAGGCGGCTACCGCGTGCTGCCCGAAGACTGGGCTCAGAAGAGAGTCTCGTTCGAGAAGCTCCGCGATGAGATCCAGCAGCAGTTCGGCGTGGATGTCGAGTATCACGCAGATACGACCAAGTGGTACACGATGTCGGAACTGAGTCAACTCGAAGGCATCGGCGGCGCCGTGCGCCCGGCCGGCGTGACCAACATGAGTTTCGGCCAGCTCGTGCAGGCGCATCGCGAACTGGGCAAGAGCAATGTGCCCGGCCTGCAGGCGGGTCTGGCCGACTTCCTGTTGCTTCGCTCCAACGTGTACAACACGTCGCGCGTGGGCCCGACGGCCTATCCCGGCGACGCGTTCCTCTATCGCGTTCTGGACATCGACCTCGCCCGCGCGCCCGAGACGCTCGCCGAAGTGCGCGATCAGGTGGCCAAAGACGTCAAGCGGCAGCAGGCGTTCGAGCAGTTGAAGGCGAACCTCGACACCTGGCGGCAGCGCGGCATCGACGAGACGCTCGAGGAACTCGCCAAGTCAATCGACACGACCGTCCGCCGCGGATCGATCGCGCGCTACGGCAACTTCAACAGCAAGCCCGGCGACTTTGCGCCCAACGGCGTGGGCAGCGTCAACAGCCCGACGATGGTCGCGGCCGTGTTCGACCGCGTCGAGACGTTCGAGCCGCTCACTCGCGTCAACGATCTGCCCATGGAGCAGCGGCTGCTGGCCACGCCGGTGCCTGAGCAGCTGGGCCTTGCCCTTGTGCGCCTCGAGAGCCATTTCCCGCCCACGCGTCAGGCGTGGCTGCGCGCCTTGGACACGGGCATGCGCATCTCCGGCCTGGCGCCGGGTCCGATCTCGCCGACCAAAGTGCTCATGGATCGGACCTTCGCCGACGAGCAGATGGAGCCGTTCACCTTCGAGTCGATGAAGCGCCGCTTCGATTACGTGGATGAGCGGCCCGAGTCGGAGCGGGAACCGGCCGCCGACGGCGTCGCGCCGTCTGAGGGCGAGCCCGAGTCTTCATCCGAAGAAGCCGGCGGCTGAGCGGTCCTCAACCGCCCACCGCGCACGACGTCTCGTAACTGCGGCCGGTGCGGTTCTCGTAGTAGTTGATGAACGCGTTGTTGAGCACGCGATAGCCGCCGGGCGTGGGATAGCGGCCGGTGAAATACCAGTCGCCCGTGTGGCGCGGCAGCGAAGCGCGCAGCCCGTCGATCGACTGATAGATGATCTGCAGTTCACCCTGCCAGTCGATCGTCACCGGCCTGATGATCTCGGCGATCTTGGCGCTGAGACGTTCGAGGCTGATGCCGTCGTAGATGCGCTCGACGTGGTTCTGGTACGCGCCCAGCGGCAAGCCGACCTGCGACTTGCACGATTCGTAGACGTTGTCGATGAGCGACTGTCGTCCGTCTCCGCGGAGGATGGAGATCGCCGCCTCAAAGGCGACGAAGCGCTTCAGTTCGCTCATGTCGATGCCATAGCAGTCGGGATACATGATCGGCGGCGCGCTGCTGAGCACGATGATCTTGCGCGGGTTGAGTCGCGAGAGCATCGTGATGATCGAGTTGCGCAGCGTCGAGCCGCGCACGATCGAATCGTCGAGCACGACCAGCGTATCGTCCGGCCCGACCACGCCGCGCGTGATGTCGTAGACGTGGCTGATCAGATCGCTGCGCTGGACGTCCTGCGTGATGAACGTGCGGACTTTCTGGTCCTTGTGCGCCGCTTTTTCGACGCGCGGGATGCCGTTGGTCAGGCGCAGCACGTCCTCGCGCGTCAGCCGGCCCGCCTGGCTCAGGCGCCAGATCTCCTCGGCGTTGCGATGGCGCATGATGCGCTCGGTTTCCTCGACGAGCCCGAGAAACGCGGTCTCGGCCGTATTGGGTATGAAACTGAACACCGTGTGATCGGTGTCGAAGTTCACGGCTTCAAGGGTGCGCTGGGCGAGTTGCCGCCCGAGCGATTTTCGCTCGCCGTAGATGGCCTTGTCGTTGCCGCGCGAGAAGTAGATGCGCTCGAAGGTGCACTGGCGCAGTTCGCCGGGCTCTTTGATCTGGTGTTCGGCGATTTCGCCGTTGTGCCGGATGACCAGCGCAGCGCCGCGGCCGATGAAGCGGATCTCTTCGGGCTCGACGTCGAAGACCGTGGTGAGCGCCGCCCGTTCGGAGGCGACCGCCACGATTTCATCATCCTGGTAGTAGAACACCGGCCGGATGCCGTTGGGGTCGCGATAGACGAACGCGTCGCCGTTGCCGATCAGGCCTGAGAAGACGTAGCCGCCGTCCCAGTCCTTGCTCGCCCGGCGCAGCACGACCGGAATGTCGAGCCGGTCGCTCACTTCGCGCGCCAGGTCCTCTCCCGCCAGGCCGGGCATCTGCCGGGCGAGTTCGACGAGCAGATGGTCGTTCTCGCGGTCGAGGTAGTGGCCGACCTTTTCCATGACGGTGAGCGTGTCGGAGACGCCGACGGGGCGCAGGCCGTAGCCGATGAGTTCGGAGAAGATCTGGTCCGCGTTGGTGAGATTGAAATTGCCCGCGAGCACGAGGCTGCGCGTGGCGGCGGTGTTGTGGCGCACGTAGGGGTGGCACGTCGCCACGCCGTCGTCGCTGAAGGTGCCGTAGCGCAGGTGCCCGAGGTAGAGTTCGCCGATGAACTCGAATCGTTTCTTGAGCCGCTCGTCGGGCCGCCCGGTGTGCTTGCGCTTGGCGATCTTGGAAAGATCCTTGTGGATGTCCTCGAAGACGACGGAAACGGCGTCTTTCTTGGCGGATCGCTTGCGGAAGATGTACGGCTCTCCCATGGGCATGTCGAACTTGACGACCGCGACGCCCGCGCCGTCCTGGCCGCGGTTGCGCTGCTTGATCATCAGCAGTTGGAGTTTGTCCAGGCCCCATGCGGCCGAGCCGTACTTGGCCCGGTAGTGGCTCAGGGGCTTGAGAAGCCGGACCACCGCCAGCCCGCATTCATGCTTGATGGGATCGCTCATGGATTGCTCAATCTTAACGGCGGGAGAGGCCGCGACAAACGAGGCTTGAACCGCAAGTGCCGTCCAAGAGAATGATCACACGCCCAGCCAGCGGATGAGCGCCGCGACGCCAAGCACGCCCAGCAAAGCGCTGATCACGAGCAGCGCCAGCGCCGACCGGCCGGATGAGGCTGAAAGGTGATTCGCGACATCGGCTGACGACTTCCCGCCGAGGGTCGGCGACGCTGGCACGATGCGCAGCCGGTCGGCCAGTTCCCAGGCCGAGTCGGCGCCGGCGGACGCCAGGCGGGCTTCATCCTGCACAATGGCGATGACGAGGTTGGCGTCGAACGGCCTCATGCCCAGGTCATGGGCGAGGCCCAGGAGCCGTTCGCGCCGGTCAGCAGTGAGCGAGGCGCCCTGCAATTCGGCGCGGGTCCGGGCGGCGAGCACCCAGCGGGGGTCAGCCGGATCGAGGTCGGCCGCGAGCGAGGCCGCACGATTCTCACGCGCAATCGCCCTCGCCGCCGGCGAGTCAGCGGCGGACGGGCTCGTGCCGACGAGCCGCAACGGCCCGCCGGTCAGGCGGAGCACGGTCGAGGAACCAGGGGCGGGACGGAGGTTCAAATCGCTTTCCCTTTCGGGGTCAGACGAATCGAGCCTCCCTGCTCGCGCGCTGCGCGGACGGCCTCTTGCCGTCCGCTTGAGCAAGTGTAATCGAAAACGGGTGAGGAGCAAGGCGATGCGCGGAGCTGGGTGAGATTGCCTGCTTTATCGGAGTGAAGTGGCGGCCAGCCTGGCCGCCGCGTCCGCGCGAGCGGTGGCGGTCTGGAATGCACGGGCTTTCCCGCGAAATCGATCGCAGGTCCGATCCCGTGGGATGAAAAACCAGCCGCAACGTGTTCATTCGGCGACGCCTGCGCGTATGGTGCGTACTTTCGGTGCGCGCCGCGGCAGGGGTCGAAGCCGGCCGCCGGAGCGACCGGGTCGAGGAGCATGGGTACTTTGCTAGGGGACCACCATGAAGAAGAGAGGCATGTTGGCTGCGCTGTTGGCGGCCGGTTTCATCAGCGCCAGCGCGCTGGGCTCGAGCACGCCACTGCAGCAGCTGCTCGATTCGCGCCCGGGCGTGCGAGCCTTCAACTGGGAGGGGAAACTGTCGCGCCTGTACGGGGCGCCGATGTCCACGGGCTCGGACCCCGAGGACAGCGCGTGGAATCTGCTCGAACAGCATGCGGCCGCCTTTGGGGCTGACCTGGCCGATCTTCAGCAGCTCGCCACAGCCGACGGCCTGGCCTACCAGCCGGTGATGTACAACCGCGGGACGGGCGATTACAAGTTCTTCGCGATCTACTTTGCACAGGTTCGCGGCGGCGTCTCGGTCTTTGACAGCAACCTGACGCTGGTCGTTCGCAACGACCGCGCCGCGGGCTACCCCGTCGTGCTGGCCGTCAACAACCTCAAGGACCTGAGCACCTACGTCCAGCCGCAGGGCCAGATGAACGAGTCGCAGGTCAAGTCGCTGCGCAACGGCTATCCGGTGACGGAGGCGCTCGACCGCGTGATCTACGTCGATGAAAAGGCGGGCGAGCAGCCTGTCGCCCGGCTGGCATTCACGTACATCAGCGAGACCGGCTCGCCTGAAGACGGCATCGCCATCGGCATCAACGGCGAGCACCGCCACGGAACCTACGACAAGCGACGGCTGATCGTCGATGCCGTGACGGGTCAGACCCTTCACGAAGAGACGCTCGTTCACTCGGTGGACGTGGTCGGCAACGTGAAGGGCAAGGCGACTCCCGGTCTGCTTCCCGACAAGACGAACAATGTGCCGATGACGGTGGACCTGCCCAACGTGACCGTCCAGGTCGTCGGCGGCAACAGCGCCAATACGGATGCGGCCGGCGACTACGTCATCTCCCACAGCGGCAACACGCAGGTGACCGTGCGCAGCCGCATGGTTGGCCCGTCGCTGCTGCAGGGCGTGTTCCCGACCGGGGGCACGGCGATCCAGATCGACCTGAATGTTCTGCCGCCCGGCCCGGCCGACTTCATCCACAACGACGTGCCGACGGAACTGGTGACCTCGCAGGTCAACGCGATGCTGCAGACGTCGATGATCCACAGCCGCGTCATTGAGATCAACCCTTCGTATCCAAACATCAATCGCACGTTCCGCGCGAACGTCAATCTGACGGATACCTGCAACGCTTTCTACAACGGCTCGTCGATCAACTTCTACCGTCGCGGCGGAGGCTGCTGGAACACGGCCTATTCGACGGTCGTGCACCACGAATACGGCCACAAACTCGTCGGCGACGCCGGCACGAACCAGGGCGCCTACGGCGAAGGCATGGGCGACGTCATGGCCATCGTCATGACTGAAAGCCCGATCACCGGCGAAGACTTCTTCGAGAGCGGCCAGGACATCCGCGACGCCCGCGCCGGCAGGCAGTATCCCTGCTCGGGTGAAATCCACTTCTGCGGCCAGATCCTTTCAGGCTGTGCGTACTTCACTCAGGAAGCGCTCCGCGTGACTGAGCCTTCGGAGTATCGCAACATCCTCGCGGATCTCGCCATCAACTCGATGCTCTTCCGGCCGTCAGGCATCACGCCGGGCGTCACGATCGACTGGCTGACGCTCGATGATGATGACAACAACCTCGGCAACGGCACGCCGCACTATGCTGAAATCGACGACGGCTTCAGCCGGCACAACATGGATCCGCCGCCGCTCGAACTGCTTGATTTCAGCTATCCCAACGGCCAGCCGGCGCGGATCGATCCCGCGGGCGGAACGACGTTCCGGGTGAGCGTCTCCGGACTCAACTCGCAGCCCCAGTCCGGCACCGGCACGCTGCACTACAACGACGGCACGAGCGGCTGGCTCGACGTGGCGATGAATGAAGTTCAGCCGAACATCTATGACGCCACGTTCCCGGCTATCGAGTGCGGCCGAACGGTGCGCTACTACGTCAGCGCTGAAACCACGGACAACGAACTGGTCACCGATCCGGACAATGCTCCCGTCGGCAGCTTCTCGACGATCTCCGCCAACGGGATCATCACCTACTTCGCCGACAACTTCGAGACCGACATGGGTTGGACGGTTCAGAACCAGAGCCTTACCGACGGCGCTTGGGAGCGCGGCGTTCCGGCCGGCGACGGCAGCCGACAGGATCCCGCCAATGACTACGACGGCTCCGGCCGGTGCTTCCTGACCGGCAACCGCAGCGGCAATTCCGACGTGGACGGCGGGCCCACGCAGCTCACCTCGCCCACGTTTGACATGAGCGCCGGCGACGGCACGCTGCGCTACGCCCGCTGGTTCGTCAGCGTGAACGGCGTGACCGATCGCTTCACCGTCGAAATCTCCAACAACAACGGCGCCAACTGGACCACCATCGAGAACATCACCAGTCAGGGTGAGCAGTGGGTCCTGCGCGAAGTTCAGGTCGGCAACTACGTCGCCCCGACCGCGACGATGAAGTTGCGCTTCACCGCGACGGACAATCCGAACGACTCGGTGACCGAAGCCGGTATCGACGCCGTCGAGATCTTCAAGATCGACTGCGGCGGCGGTTACACGCTCAACGTCACCGGCTCGTGCCCCGGCTCGGTCAACGTCGCCTGGAGCGGCGCCCAGCCGAGCGTGCAGCAGGGCATCGTGTTCGGCAACAACCTGGGCACGACGATCATCCCCACCGGGCCGTGCCAAGGCACTTCGCTTGGCATCTCCGGGTCGGTGCAACTGATCCAGACGATCAGCACCGGCAACGGCGGCGGCTCGATCAACGGCAACGCCAACCAGGGCGCGTGCGGCCACTACCTGCAACTCGTGCAGGCTGGCTCGTGCCAGACGAGCAATCCGGATCAGATCCCCTGATCGACCTCACGGCACGGAACCCCGAGAGCCCCTCTCCGCCCAGCGGAGAGGGGCTCATCATTTGGCGGCGAGCTACCTCCCCGAATCAAGGGAGTGCTGTTCGCATTCTGCCGTACAGGAGGTTAATTCCGGTAAGAAAGTTGTTCAAAAGTGCCGCGGGTGGCCGGGTCCTCTCAAAATATCCGGTACTATGGGACCTAGTTTGGAGGGGGCGGTTTGCACGTGGCACAACCGGCCGTCCCTCCGTCAACCTGGAATGAGGAGAGGCAATCATGAGACGTTTTACAGTGGCAGCCATGGCGATGTTGGCTTGCGCGGCAACCGCGCATGCTGACGGATTCATCGCCAGCAGTGACTTTTCGGGCGGCGAGAACGTGCTGACGTTCAATGCCCTGGACATGACGACGCTGGGCCATCCCACCGCGAACCTTGGCAGTGGCGTGACGGTCACCGACAGCGGCGGCGGAACGGGCAACGGGGCCTGGCGCGGCAACACGGATTGGAGTGCGTACTTCGACAACATTCCCGGCTCGTCGCAAGGCCGGGCTCTGGCCGACAGCTGGGGTATGTCGGACCTGCTCTTCAACTTTACCGGCGCGGGCAATCCCAACCGCGTGGGCATGCTGCTCTCCACCGGCGTACAGACGACGTGGACGGTCCGGGTCTACAACCCGTCGTTCAGCCTGATCGAAACCGCCACCGTGACGATGCCGGCCGCACAGGACGCATGCTTCATCGGCTTCCACGCCACGGGCGGCATCGGCTATGTTCGCGTCAGCGACAACGAAAACGGCTTCATCACCATCGTCGACGACCTGCGCTTTGAGCACTCCGGCGGCAACAGCCTCTACGAGCGCTTCAACGACGACATGATCGGCTGGACCTCGCGATGGTTCTATCTCAACAGCAACGCCGGCAACTACTACGTCTCCACCGGCAACTGCGACGAGAACAATCGTGGCAACAACTCCTGCGGCGTGTGGATCACCGACACGCAGACCTGCGGCGCGGGTGTGGGCGGCACGATGTGCCAGATCGTCTTCGACGCCGCATTCGCTTCGCGAATCCAGTACTTCGCGTTCGATCTGTCGGCCTACACGGCGCAGGCCCTGCGCATCTACGACTCCAGCGGGAACATCATCCTCAACGTCCCGGACGTCGTGCGGACCAATGATGTCTGCAGCGGTGAGCGCTACAGCGTGACGAGCAGCAACGGCATCTCGCGCATCGTCATGGACTCGTCGGCTAATGGCGGCGGGCAGATCGAAGGCAACACGGCCTGGGACAACATCGTCGTTTCGCTCCGCAGCGGCGCCTGCGACATCGACCAGAACGCCGACACCAACAACTCCTACATGGCCGGATTCAGCCAGGCTGACCTCGCCCAGTCGTTCCAGCACCAGAGCGCCTCGAGAATCTGCGGCGCCGGGATCGAACTGCGCTCCGGCATCGGTGAGAAGGACACGGTCACGATCGAACTCTGGGACCGCCTCCCGAACGCGGGCGGCACGCGGCTGGCCTCCGGTTCGGCCGTCGGGACGCAGGGTCAGTGGATCGATGTCTACTGGAACCCCGTGTCCATCGTCGCCAACAGGACGTACTACCTCGTGTTCAAGGGCAACACCACCCTGGGCATCTCCGGCGATACGAGCAATGGTTACCCGCACGGCCAGGTCTTCGCCAACGCCGGCTTCCAGCCGTTCCCGAACTACGACTACACGTTCCGCACCTACAGCGGCGCTGGAGGCGGGTTCAACCTCTCAGTTACAGGCACGTGCCCGGGCACGGTGACGGTGAACTGGTCGAATGCGATTCCCAACGTCACCCTCGCACTGGTGTTCGCCAAGAACACTGGCTCGTTCGTGATTCCCTTCGGGCCCTGCCAAGGCACGGTGCTTGGGCTGGGCAGTAACAGCATCCAGCTCGTGAACACGTTCGGATCCGGCGCCTCGGGCAGCGGCCAGCGCAGCGGAGCGGCGGGGCAGGCCGCGTGCCGCGGCTACCTGCAGATGCACGACATCCCGGGCTGCAACTTGAGCAACGTGGCTCAACTCCCGTGATCGCCTGACCGTTCTTCGGCTCACAACGTCGCGGCTCCCCGGCAATCGTTGCCGGGGAGCCGCGTCATTTTTTGATTCGTCCGCAGCCGTAGAATGACCGCACCTGGCGCCGGAGGCGGCGCCGCAACGAAACCTGCCGCAGGAGAAGTCGAATGCAGTCGCATGAGATTGACTATGAGATCATCGGCGATGATCTCCAGGCCGTGGTCATCACGCTCGATCCGCAGGAGGCCTGTGTGGCCGAGGCCGGGGCGATGATGTACATGGAAGACGACATCGAAATGGCCACGCAGTTGTCGATGCAGGACGGCGGAGGACTGTTCGGCAAGCTCTTCGAGGCGGGCAAGCGGATGATCGCCGGCGAGAGTTTCTTCATCACGATGTTCGCCAACAAGGGCGCCCAGCGGCGCAACGTCGCGTTCGCCGCGCCCTATCCGGGCCACGTTGTGGCGCTGCCGCTGCGCGAGCACGGCAACCACGTCATCTGCCAGAAGGACGCGTTTCTTTGCGCGGCGTACGGCACCAACGTCGAAATCGCCTTCAACCGCCGCCTCGGCGCCGGCTTCTTCGGCGGCGAAGGATTCATCCTGCAGCGACTCACCGGCGACGGCTATGCGTTCCTCCACGCGGGAGGCTCGGTGACCCGGCACCGACTCGAACACGGTCAGACGCTCCGCGTCGATACCGGCTGCATCGTCGGCTTCGAAACCACGATCGATTACGACATCCAGTTCGTCGGCGGCGTCAAGACCGCCCTCTTCGGCGGCGAGGGGCTCTTCCACGCCGTGCTCCGCGGACCCGGCACCGTCTGGCTCCAGACGCTGCCCTTCAGCCGGCTCGCCGATCGCATTCTCGCCTGCGCGCCCAGTCGCGGCGGTAAGCAGACGGGCGAAGGCTCGGTGCTCGGCGGTGTGTGGCGCATGATCGACGGGCGCTGAGGGCCACCCCCGCACGCTGCAGCGCGCGGCTCAACCCGGCCAACTGTGCATGCGCGGGCCCGGCGACTGCGATCGGATGATCTCCGCCTCCGCGTCGAGCATCTGGTTCCAGCGGCTCTTGACGATCTTCGCCGGCACGACCTGTTCGGCGAGATCGATGAAGATGCGGTAGTGGCCGTGTTCTGACGCCCAGAGGTTGCCGTAGAGTTTGCGCAGCTCGCGATCGTCGGTGCACGCTTCGGCCAGCAGCGCAAAGCGTTCGCAACTGCGCGCCTCAATGAGCGCCGAAACCATCAACCGGTCCATGAGTTCGACGGTTCCTTCTCCAAGCCGCACGAGTTCGCGCAGCGCATTGGCGTAGGGATTGCGGTGGTTCTTGGTCAGTCGCCCGCCGCGGCGCGAGATCAGCCGCGTCACCAGCGCGAGGTGTTCGACTTCATCCCGGGCCACGGTTGCCATCGCCTTCACCCAGTTCTCCGGCGGGACGGGATCGGGCCAGCGGTGGAGCAGTTCCAGCGCGTTGCTCGCCGCTTTCTTTTCGAGATGGGCGTGATCGTTAAGCAGCGCCATGCGGTCGCCGGCGAGCGCCTGCTCGGCCCAGGCCCGCGGTGTATTCATTCGAAGCGGCAGGGCCTGCAGTTCGGCGGCGGGGGGCGACGTGGGCATGGCGTATTGTTGGCGCGCCTGCGCGGCCGGCGTCAGTCGCTCAGCGCGATTTCGAAGCCGTACTCGTGCGAGTTGTTCGAATCGACGATGTCGCGCTCGCCGCAGCGCACAAAGCCCATGGACTCGTACATGGCATGAGCCGCGGTAAGGCGCGTGTCCGACCAGAGAACGAATCGCCTGCGGCCGCGCGACCTGGCGTAGCGCATCGCCAGCGTGGTCAGGGCCCGGCCGAAGCCGCCGCGCCGGTGGTCGCGATGCACGTAGAGGCTCTTGAGTTCGGCGGTGTTCTGATCCTCCTCGTGCAGGTGGACCGCTGCAGTGGCGATGAGGCGCCCGTCGCGGGCGTCGCGCACAACCCAGAATTCGCCCCCGTTTTTGCGAAAGTAGGCGCCGGGGTCGGCCAGGTGCTGTTCGGCTTCATCCGCAAGCACCAGGGTCATGCCATACTCGCGATAGATGTCGCCGATGAGCCGGTAGATATCCTCCAGATCGTCGGTTGTGACTGGTGCAATGGAGCAGTTGCTGAGCATCAGGTGCGTCATGGATTCGTCCCGGTGTGCTGCGTTCGGCCGGCCGCGATTCGGAGGCTATGCGCACCAGAGCCGATCATCCAGCCGGACCGCGGTGCATACGATCCCACTCGCGGCGCACAGCGCGCTGCGTTGCCGCGACGTCGAGAGGTGACTAACGGTGGCCCGTCTGCACGAATACCAGGGAAAGGCGCTGCTTGCACAAGCGGGCCTCAACGTACCGCGCGGGTCGGTTGCGGCTTCGCCCGAGGAGGCGCATCGCGCGGCGGTGAAACTCGCCGGCCCGGTCGTAATCAAGATTCAGGCGTGGACGACGGGCCGCAAGGCGATGGGGGGCGTGGCGTTCGCCAACACGCCCGACGAGGCGGCGGCAGCAGCCCAGCGTCTGCTTGCGATGAGAGTCGGCGCGTTTCCAGTTGAGCAGGTGATCGTCGAAGAACAACTGCCAATCGAGCACGAAGTCTTCGTCTCGATGAGCATCGATGACGCCGTCCGCCGGCCGGTGCTGCTCTTGGCCGTGACCGGCGGCTCGGGCATCGAAGATCGAGCTGCCGACGTAGCCCGCATCGGCGTGGGAGTGGATGGAAGAATCGAGCGAGCAGATGTCGCCGCCAGGCTTGCCGCTTCGTGCATAAGCGACAAGGCGCAGCCGGCCGTCGTCGAAGCCATCGCCCGAATCGCGGCCTTGGCGCGGAAGATCGAAGCGCGATCGCTTGAAGTCAATCCGCTGGTGACGACGCGCGACGGTCGCGTGGTCGCGGCGGACTGCCGCATGACCATCGACGACTACGCCGTGTTCCGCCACGGCGAACTCGGCATCGACATCGCCCGTGAACTCGATCATCCGCCGACGAGGCTCGAGCGCATCGCCTACGCCATCGAGCAGGATGATCATCGCGGCACGTTCTACTTCGCGCAGCTCCCGCCCGATCCGGACAAGCCGCTCATCGGCTTCCACGGCGCGGGCGGCGGCGGATCGATGATGTCGATGGACGCCATCACTGCGGCTGGATTTTCGATCGCGAATTTCACCGACACCTCCGGCAATCCATCCGTTGCCAAGGTGTATCGCGCAGCGCGCATCATCCTCGCCCAGTCCGGGCTCGTGGGCTACTTCGGCTCAGGCAGCGGCGTCGCCAGCCAGGAACAGTTCCATTCCGCCTACGGCCTCGCCAAGGCGTTTCTCGAGATGAACCTCGCCATTCCCGCGGTCATCCGCCTTGGCGGCAACAGCGAAGACCGGGCCGTCGAGATTCTCGAGGATGCGTGCCGCGATCTTCCCGCCAAGGTGCGCGGCTTCAAGAAGGACGACACGCCGGCGAAGTGCGCGGAGGCGTTCGCCCAGCTCGTGCAGCAATGCGGCGGCAAGCCAGCGGCGATGAGGCGCTGCGTTCCCGATTTCGTCGGCTCGGCGCAAGCCCGCTCGTTTCCCATCAGCGGCGGTCGCGTCTGGATCGACGTGGACCGCTGTGATGATGTCGTAACAGAGGCGGTGGTGCTTCATAGCGCCGGGCTGTTCAAGAACGAGATCACCAAGCCGGCGCTCGCCGTGCCTGAGGAAGAAGTTGCAACCAAAGACAGCGAGTTGATCGCGTGCGAAATCGAGTGCCGCCGCGCCGGCCATCCGGTGGTTTTCGTTGATCTGCCCATCCCGGGTCTGGATGACACTTGATGCCTCGACCCCTTGATGCCTGAATAGCCATGTCCATCATCATCGACGAAAAGAAATCGGTCATCGTTCAGGGCATCACCGGCCGTGAGGGTCGCGCGCGCACGAAACTCATGAAGGAGTTCGGCACGAACGTCGTCGCCGGCTGCACGCCGGGCAAGGGCGGCGACAGCGTGCTCGATCTTCCCGTCTACGACACGGTGCTCGAAGCGTGCAACTACGCCGAGTCGTACATGGGCGAGACGGTCGATGTCTCCGTCATCTTCGTTCCCGCGGCGCTCGTCAAGTCAGCGGCGATCGAGGCGATTGAAGCCGGCGTGAAGATGCTGCTGCTCGTGCCGGATCGCGTGCCCGTGTGGGATGCAATGGAAATCTACGCGGCCGCGAGCAGCAACGGCGCTCGCTTCGTCGGTCCCAACACTCTGGGCGTGCTCAGCCCGGGTAAGGCCGTGATCGGCATGATCGGCGGCCGGGCCCAATCGGCGCGCGAGTGGTTCAGGATCGGGCACGTGGGCATCATCTCGCGCAGCGGCGGGATGACTTCGTCATGCGGTTATTACCTCGGCCGCGCGGGCGTGGGCCTGTCCACGCTCGTGCACGTCGGCGGCGACTCGGTGCTCGGCCTGCGCATTCCCGAAGTCGCGCTCATGTTCGAGCAGGATCCTGACACGCGCGCCATCGTCATCTTCGGCGAGATCGGCGGCAGCCAGGAAGAACAGCTCGCCGAATTGATCGCGTCGCGGCAGGTCACCAAGCCCGTCATTGCCTACATCGGCGGCGCCGCGGCCAAGGAGGGCACCCGCTTCAGCCACGCCGGCGCCATCATCGAAGGCGGCAGGGGAACGCACGCCGGAAAAGTCAAAGCGCTCCGCGAAGCCGGCGCCACGGTTGTGCCCGCGTTTGGCGACCTCCCTGCGGCGACGGTCAGTGTATTGGAGCAGTGCCGCATTCCATATGCCATCGAACCATGAACTTCCACCATGAAGTCACGCGCGCGTAGCGGTGGAGATTGGATTTCCGATGACTGTTCAACCCAACCCCAACGCCTGGACCACCGCGATCACGGAGATCAAGCCCAACCACGTCGCCGTGCGCGGCTACGACATCGCCGATCTCATGGGCCGCATTTCCTTCGGCCAGGCGGTGCATCTCATTCTGCGCGGCGAACTTCCGACGCCCGAGGTTGGCCGACTCATGGACGCCCTGCTCGTGGCGAGCATCGACCATGGCGCCACGCCGCCCTCGGCCCTGGCGGCGCGCACCGTCGCTTCGACGGGCGCATCGCTCAGCGCTGCTGTCGCGTCGGGCATCATGAGCATCAACGTGCACCACGGCGGGGCGATCGAGAATTGCGCTCGGGTTCTGGCCGAAGTCATCCAGACGCACAAGGGCGGCGACGACTGGGACGACGCGGCCAGGCAGGTGCTCGACCGGCTCAAAGCGCAGGGCGAGCGCATGGCCGGTTTCGGGCATCGCTACCACACCGCCGACCCGCGCACGGCCCGGCTCTTTGAACTCGCCGCCCAGGCCGGAGTTGCCGGCGACTTCTTCAACGCCGCCCGGGCCGTCGAACGCTGCTTCGCCGCCGCGGGCAAGCCTCTGCCCATCAACGTGGACGGGGCCATCGGCGTGATCCTGGCGCAACTCGGATTTGATTTTGAAGTCATGAACGGCCTGTTCATGATCGCCCGCACGCCTGGCCTGGTTGCTCACGTGCGCGAGGAGCAGTCGAGGATGAAACCCATGCGCAAGATCGATCCGGTCGATCACTCCTACGATGGTCCGACGAGCCGCTCACTCCATTGATTTCGCGGCACGCAATGGACTTGTCATGACCACCGCGCCGACCATCCAGACGCAGCGACTTACGCTTCGGCCGTTCGCAGCGGAGGACGCACCGGCCGTTTACGAGTACGCCCGGCACAAGCAGGTCGCCGCGACCACGGCCACCATCCCGCATCCCTACACCATGCAGGATGCGGTTGAGTGGATCGAGGCGGTCGCCGGAAACGTTGTCGGCGGATCGACTTTCAACTTCGCCATCGTCGTTCGCGACTCCGCCGCGCTCATCGGCGCCATCGACCTGCGCCTCGAACCCGACAACCAGCTGGCCGACATTGGTTACGCGATCCATCCGGATTGCTGGAACAGGGGCTACGTTACTGAAGCCGCAAGCGCCATCGTCGAATACGGATTCGAAACGCTTGGCCTGAATCGCATTCACGCGCATCACCTGGCCAGCAACCCCGCGTCCGGGCGCGTGATGGAGAAGATCGGCATGCGGCGCGAAGGCGTCATGCGCCAGCGCATCTGCAAGTGGGGCGAGTTGATCGACGTGGTCCACTACGCCATCCTGCGCTGCGACTACGAGCAGAGGAAGACCGAGTCATGAGTACGACCGACCGCATCGCCGAATTACTGCCTGAGATCAACCGCATCAAGGACGCCAGTCTGCGCGACAAGGTGGCCGCGGTGTGGAACGAGGCGATCACAACCGGCTGCGGCGGCCAGGGCTGGACGTTTGACGAGCTGCGTGCGGTGAAGTTCACCCTGCTCGCCGGCGACATCCCGATGACCTTCATTGACCACATCCGCAGCTGCGCGCAGCAGTGCCAGGCCATCGCGGATGTCCTTGAGACGATGTTTCCGGGAATGATCCCGATCAATCGCGATCATCTGCTTGCGGGTTCGCTGCTGGCTGACGTGGGCAAGCCGCTCGAGTATGACAAGGACGCATCAGGCCGCATCGTGCAGGGTTCATTCGGGCAGATGCTCCGTCATCCGTTCAGCGGAGTGGCGATGTGCTACAAGCACGAGATGCCGCCCGAGGTGATGCACATCATCGCCACCCACAGCCACGAAGGCGACAAGGTCCAGCGGAGCATCGAGAGCATCATCTTCCACCACGCCGACTTCGTCGATTTCGACATCGCCAAGTACCTCGGCGCGAAGGCGGCAAAGAAGTAAGGCCGCTTGGCGGCTTTGCGGGTCGTCACTGGCCCAACACCCGAATCTCACCCCGGTTCTGCTCCAATCCGGTATCGCCGGAACCGGAAATTGCCGCGTCGGGTGTACCATGCCGCTGTCGAACCGTGCCGCCAGAGAGCCGTCGAGGTGCACCATGAAGACCATCATCGAGCCGTTCCGCATCAAGTCCGTTGAGCCGATTCGCATGACCACGCGCGACGAGCGTGAAGTGCATCTGCGCGAAGCCGGTTTCAACCCGTTTCTCATTCACGCCCGGCACGTGCTCATCGACCTGCTGACCGACTCGGGCACCGGGGCCATGAGCAGCGAGCAGTGGGCTGGCGTGATGCGGGCCGACGAGTCCTATGCCGGGGCCGAGTCGTTCTTTCGCTTTCATCACGTCATGCACGAGATTACCGGCTTTGACCACATCCTGCCTACGCACCAGGGCCGCGCCAGCGAGCGCATTCTCTTCGAGATTCTCGGCGCTCCCGACCTGGTCGTGCCCAGCAACGCGCACTTCGACACGACGCGCGCCAACATCGAGCACAGCGGCGCATCGGCTGTCGATCTGCCCATTCCCGAAGCGGGCGACCCGCGCACGCGCCACCCCTTCAAGGGCAATATGGATGTCGCCGGCCTCGATGCACTCATCAGGCGCGTGGGCCCGGAGCGCATTCCCGTGGTCATGCTCACCATCACCAACAACAGCGGGGGAGGCCAGCCCGTCAGCCTCGAGAACATCAGGCAGGTGCGGCAGGTGTGCGACCGCCACGGCCTGCGCTTCTTCCTCGACGCCTGCCGCTTTGCCGAGAACGCCTGGTTCATCAAGCAGCGCGAGCCGCAGCAGCACAAGCGGCCGGTTCGCGCCATCGTGCGCGAGATGTTCGACCTCGCCGACGGCGCGACGATCTCGGCCAAGAAGGACGGCCTGGTCAACATCGGCGGCGTGCTGCTCTTTCGCGACCGCTCGCTGTTCCAGAAGGCGAGCAACCTGCTCATCCTCACCGAGGGCTACATCACCTACGGCGGCCTCTCCGGCCGCGACCTCGAGGCCATGGCCCAGGGCTTCAACGAGGTCGTCGAAGATGACTACCTCGGCTATCGCATCCGCAGCACCGAGTATCTCGGCGAGAAGTTGCTCGCGGCGGGCATCCAGATCGTCGAGCCGCCCGGCGGGCATGCGATCTACATCGACGCCAAAGCGTTCTGCCCGCACATCCCCGTCGAACAGTTTCCGGGACAGGCGGTGGTGTGCGGCCTCTATCGCACCGGCGGCATCCGCAGCTGCGAGATCGGCAGCGTGATGTTCGGCGGCGACGGCCGGCCGGCGCCGAAGATGGAACTCGTGCGCCTCGCCATCCCGCGCCGCGTCTACACGCAGAGCCACATCGACTACGTCATCGAAGCGACGATCGAGCAGTTCGGGCGCCGCCAGGAAATGCGCGGCCTGCGCATCAAAGAGGCCCCGCCGGTCCTGCGGCACTTCACGGCACAGTTTGAGGAGATCTGAGAAGCGGCGAAGCAACGCATGAACCAGACCGACGCGCCAGCGAGGATGAATGCAGCCAGACCGACGCGCCAGCGAGGAATGATGCCCGATCTTCGGCAACTACAATGTGCTTTATGAACGATTCTCGCGCGGCATCCGAGCAGGAGAGTCGTGGACTCGTCGCAGCCGGCTGCGTGCATAGCGCGGGTGCCGTGGTCTAAGCGACGCTCTGGGAGCGCAGGCCACGCGAGCGCGCGAATGAGATACGGACAGTTTGGTCGTACACCCGCGCGACCGCGTGGCCCTCCGGTCGCAGCCTTCGATGCAGGCTCAGGCCGGGAAGCCTCTCTCCGGACTACGGCACCGCCGCTGCGCCGCCAAAAAGTGAATGCTTCAGTGCATGGCGCCTGACCGATTCTTCGCCCTGCAACTACAATGCGCTCGATGGCCGAACCTGACTCCGGCATCGCGCAAGAGCCTCGCGAGCGATTTGCCGCCGACTGCATACACAGCGGCCACG
Source organism: Phycisphaerales bacterium (assembly GCA_020852515.1). Classification (NCBI taxonomy): domain Bacteria; kingdom Pseudomonadati; phylum Planctomycetota; class Phycisphaerae; order Phycisphaerales; species Phycisphaerales bacterium. Next base: position 95,450 of record JADZAS010000002.1, on the reverse strand, counting down.
AGGCTGCGATCACGTGGCTCGATCCTCATGCAGAGCGGCTGTACTGGCTCGTGGCCCTGCTCGTGCTCGGCGGCGGCGGCGTTGTTCTCGCGGTCAACTGGGAAGGCTTCATCGGCGGGTACGTCTCGATGCGCTGGATCGTCGGATACGCCGTCGTGTTCGGAGGCGCGGCCGTACTCATCCCGCTGCTGTGCATTCTGCCGATGCGCCGTGATGCGATCGAACGTCGCGCGATCTGCAGGCGCGCCATGAACCAGCCTGATCCGCGCCGTTGGCTGAGCGGCGATGCGGAAATCGTCCTGGCCACGGCATTGAGCGACGCCGGATTGACCGCCACGCGTGCTGCACAGTCGCGCAATGCGCTGGGCGCGATCAGGCGGCAACTCGATGCATACGGCATTCGTCCTCCAGGGCTCATCGTCGATCGACGGCTGGCGCGCGCGGTGCTGAGTGTCGAAACGACCGAAGAGTTCATTGAGCCGGAACCGATCGAGAGCCAGATGCAGCGCAGCGCCTGGATCATGTCCATCGTGCTGCTGCTGGTGTTGGTGGCGGTCATCAGGCTCACCGGGATGGCTCCACTCTTCTATCTGCTGCTCATCCCCGCGGTCGTCGGCGAACTTCTGCGGCACGTGTGGCGCACGGGCCGTTCAGCTGTGGGACTGGCTGGAATCAACTACTTCGCCGGCGTCGGCTTTGTCGAGTCCCCCAGCGGCGAGCGCATCGGATCATGGCAGGCGCTGACTCTTATCTCGAGCGATTCCGGCGGTTCCTTACTCGTTCGGATCGTGCACGAACACGGCATCGCATCGTTCCGATTCTCTTCCCCGGCCGACCCCGGCTTCATCGCCTTCTGGCAGCGCTGGAATCACCCGCACCCGAGGCCGGAACTGCTCGGCGGGCAGACGCGTCTATGATGCAGCATGTCCATCGGAGGCTATGACTCAGCGGCCCTTCTGCAACGGATGGTGGACGCCGTGGAACAGGTTCGACAGCGATTGGTTCGTGCGGCGGCGGCGCTGAAGAACGCCGGCGTTGAGTATGCCGTGGTGGGAGGCAACGCCGTGGCCGCCTGGGTGGCGACGGTGGACCAGGCCGCCGTGCGCAATACGCAGGATGTGGACATCATGATCCGCCGCGGCGATTTCGATCGCGCCAAAGCGGCGCTGGAGGCCGCCGGGTTCGTGCATCGTCGCGCGCGGAACCTCGACCTGTTTCTGGATGATGCGAATGCCGGTCCGCGCCAGGCGGTCCATCTCGTCTTCGCCGGCGAATTCGTCAAACCCGGCGAGCCTGCGGCGAATCCGGATGTGGCGGAATCTACAGACGTCGGCGGTCACCTCGCGATTCGCATCCTCAATCTCGATGCACTCGTGCGCATCAAACTCACCGCGTTTCGCGACAAAGATCGCACCCACCTGCGCGACCTCATCGAGGTGGGGCTTGTCGATCAGTCGTGGACGACGAAAATGCCGGCCACGCTGGCTCAGCGGCTGCAGTCGATTCTTGACAATCCTGATGGATGATCGCGATGAAGGTCGAGTATCTTCCAGACGCTTCGCCGCACGGTCCGTTCATACGTCTTTACGACTTCACTTCCGAAGAGGCGGCATGCCTGCAAGAGGCTTGCCACGCGCTCCACATCGGGCGGATCGAGCGGTTCGATTTGCATGCGCAGCCGTGGGTGACCAACGTCGGCGGGTTCAGATTGAGTCTCGGCATCGCCGACTGGAACCGGGGCCTCGTGGAACAGCGGGATGGATCATTCGCCTGGCTCCTCAAGCAGACGTGGTGGGACAACGTCGAGGGGCTGATCGAGCCTTTAGTGCAGAATCCCACCGGCTGGGCTCAATGGATCGATTCCAATGGCGGCACAGATCTGCTGCTTTCGTATGATGGGACCTGGTAGTCGCCAGTTGAATGTGACCCGATACCCTTCCCCATGCCCATGCCCATGCCCATGCCCATGCCCACGCCCCTCACCCTCATCGAGAAAATCGCCACGCGCTACGCCGTCGGGCTCAAGCCCGGCCAGGCGGCTCGCCAGGGCGCCATCATCACGATCCGCCCCAAACACATCATGACGCACGACAACACCTCGGCCGTCATGGGCAAGTTCAAGGAGATCTTCAAGGACAACGCATCGCTCAAGCCGCGCATCCATGATCCGCGGCAGCCGGTCTTCGCCATCGACCACGACATCCAGAACACCTCGCCCGAGAACCTGGGCAAGTACGCGAAGATCGCCCAGTTCGCGCGGCAGCACCACATCGACTTCTACCCGGCCGGCACGGGCATCAGCCACCAGGTCATGGTCGAATACGGCTACGCGACGCCCGGCTCGATGGTCGTCGGCAGCGATTCGCACTCCAACCTCTACGGCGGCGTCAACTGCCTCGGCACCCCCGTCGTCCGCACCGACGCCGCGTGCATCTGGGCCACCGGCGTGACGTGGTGGAAAGTGCCGCCCGTCGCGCGCGTCACGCTCACCGGCAGGCTCCGGCCGGGCGTGGTCGGCAAGGACGTCATCATCGCGCTGTGCGGCGTGTTCAACAACGATGAAGTCCTCAACATGGCCGTCGAGTTCGGCGGCGATGGCATCGCCGGGCTGACGATGGATCAGCGCCTGAGCATCGCCAACATGACCACCGAGTGGGGGGCGCTGGCCGGCGTCTTTCCCTTCGACGAGATGCTGCGCAACTACCTCCATGCCCGCGCCGATCTCTTCGCCAAGCGCGGTGACGATCCCCCCAAATACACCCGCGCGGATGTCGATGCGTGGTATGCCGATCGGCTCGACCCCGACACCGGCGCGCACTACGCCGTGGAACTTTCACTCGATCTGAGCAGTGTCATTCCGCATGTCTCCGGCCCCGATCATGTGAAGGTCATGCACGCCCTGCCTGAAATCCAGAAGCAGCAGGTCAAGATCAACAAGGCGTACCTGCTCAGCTGCGTCAACGCGCGCCTCGAAGACTTGCGTGAAGCGGCCAGTGTGCTCAAGGGCAGGCGCGTCGCTGACGGCGTGCAGATGTACGTCGCCGCCGCATCAGCCGAGGTGCAGTCCAAAGCGAGTGAAGACGGGACGTGGCAGACGCTCATCGACTCCGGCGCCTCCATGCTGCCGCCCGGCTGCGGCACGTGCATCGGCCTGGGCGTGGGCACGCTCGAAGCCGGCGAAGTCGGGATCAGCGCCACCAACCGCAATTTCAAGGGCCGCATGGGCAGCCGCGACGCCAAGGCGTACCTGGGCAGTCCGGCGGTTGTTGCGGCCAGCGCCGCCGCGGGTTACATCTGCAGCCCGACGTCTTTTGAGAATGTCAAACCGGTATACTCGGTGAAGTTCGCCGACGCCTCACCGGCCACGGCCGATGGCGAGGTGGACATCATCGAAGGCTTCCCCGAGCGGCTCGCCGGCCGCGCGCTCTGGCTGCCGGTGGACAATCTTAATACAGACGGCATCTATTCCGGCAAATTGACTTATCGCGATGACGTGACCCCCCAGGAGATGGCCGCCGCCGCCATGGCGAACTACGATCCGCAGTTTCAGCAGATCGCGCAGCGAGGCGACATCATCGTCGCGGGCCGCAACTTCGGCACGGGTTCATCGCGCGAACAGGCGGCAACCTGCCTGGAGCTGCGCGGCATCCAGCTCGTCGTCGCCGCGTCGTTCAGCGAGACTTACGCGCGCAACGCGTACAACAACGGCTTCATACTCATCGACTGCCCGGCGTTCTCCGACGATCTGCGCGCCTCGCTGGCCGATCGAAGGGGTGCGACGATTGCCGGGCCCCACGTCGAGATCGACTTCCGCAGGTCACGGATCACTTGTGATGGCAAGTCGTTTCCGTTCCCGCCCCTCAGCCCGACCGCTCAGGAACTCATCGTCGCCGGCGGCGCGGAGAACGTGGCGAAGAAGCGCCTGGCGGCACGCTGACGCCTGGTCTATGGCCGGAGTGCATATTCGGTTCTAGCATGGCCAATACCGGAGCGTGGCAAGAGTGCTCCGGGCCAGGAAGGAGCACATTATGGCACTCATCGATTACGCCTTCGATCGCGAGACGCGCGGCAGCATCCGCATGCTTCGCGTGACGCTGCTCATCGGAGTGTTCGCCTGCATGGCCCTCTTCAAATCCTGCAGCGAACTCAAACTCTCTATCTGGGGCCGCGATGCGACCGGCACCATCGCCCGCGCCGAGCCGAGCCTCTACAACAGGTCCGACCAATTCGTTCTGTTCAACTACGTCGATGAAGACGGCAAGACGCGGCATGTCGAGCGGACCATCACCATCGCCCGGCCGCTCACTCCCGGTGAGCAGGTCGCCGTCGTCTATCGCAAGGGCCGCGAAGACGACGCCGTGCTCGCTGAGGAGCGCAGCATGCGCTGGCCGATGACGCTGGGCGGCCTGGCAATCGCCGGCTCCGTTGCGTTCATCATCGCCTACCGCAAGTCGCAGGCGGGGGAACTCTGACGCTCGCTGTTCGCCGCCGCACGCCCACGGCGCTGTGCGATTCGCTCAGAAGTCTCCCCGGCCGCGCGAGGGGAGATCGTCGAGCATTGACGAGGCAGATTCGCGCCCGCTTCTCCACCTATTAGTCTCCGCGAACCCACCCCCGGAGACACCAATGCCCCAGTACCACATCGCATGGATGCCCGGCGATGGCGTCGGCAACGACGTCATGGAAGCCGCCAAATTCATCCTCGACGCGCTCAAGTTTGACGCCCGCTACACCCATGCCGACATCGGCTGGGACTCTCAGAAGGGCGACATCATCGTCGCCGGCCGCAACTTCGGCACGGGTTCTTCGCGCGAGCAGGCCGCGACGTGCCTGGCGCTGCGCGGCATCCAGCTCGTCATCGCCGCGTCGTTCAGCGAGACTTACGCGCGCAACGCGTACAACAATGGGTTTATTCTCATCGACTGCCCGGCGTTCTCCGACGATCTGCGCGCCTCGCTGGCCGATCGAAAGGGTGCGACGATTGCCGGGCCCCACGTCGAGATCGACTTCCGCAGGTCGCAGATCACTTGTGATGGCAAGTCGTTTCCGTTCCCCCCCCCTCAGCCCGACGGCTCAGGAACTCATCGTCGCCGGCGGCGCGGAGAATGTGGCCAAGAGGCGACTGAATACAGCGTGTTAGGAAGTGTTCCCGGGATCGATCGACTGCGTATTTGACAGCGAGAAGCGATTCGATGTCACGGATCCGCCGCCGCTTCATTGGATTCAGCTTCTTCCGCCGGCTTGGCGGCCGATTCCTTCGCCAGTTCTTCAATCCGCACGCGCTGGCGTGGGCAGTCGATCGTGAAGATGCAGTTGCTGAGGATCTCGCCTCCCAGCATCGTGTCGCGAGCCAGGCTCACCATGAGCCCCTCGCGCGTGAGCGAGCCGATGCGCACCGTGCCTTTCAGCCGCACCAGTTCCTCCCACACCTCGCCCGTCAAGGTCTGATGCCTGATGCTGATCGACGGCCCGTCGTCCCGCGGGAACCGCTGGGCATCTTCGGGGCTCAGGTCGAGTCCGCTGCTGCTTCCCGTGTCGATCTCGGCCTGGATGGCGACCTCGCCGACGTGAATCTCGATGGCCGGCGCATCGCCGCTGTAGAGAAACGGCAGCACGTGCTCATCATCGGGCAGCTCGGCCGATGCCGGTGCGATGCGCAGCTGCCGGCCCGGGTAGTCGATCGTCCACACACTCGCGTACATGAGCGGGATGCCGATCACGCCGTCGAAAGGGTGGTCCACGGCGGCCTCCAGGTGCGACAGATCGGCCACCAGTCCCTCGAACCCGGCAAACGTCGCGCCGCCGATGGTCAGGCGATCAAAGGCCGCCTGGTCCATGCGGCCGAAGTGATCGCCCGCCGAAGTCGCGTGCGTGCCGAAACGCATCGAGGCTTTCATTCCGGCCGCGGCCGCCGCATCGTCATCGATGATCGCCGTGAACGCGCCGGTGTCGATCATGAACCACAGCGGCTCAGAGCCGTTGACGCTCACCTGGACGAACGGCAAGTTGTCCGCCACTTCGAGGGGGACGATTACTCCCTCCGCAGGGATCTCCACCGATGCCGGCACGCGCTGCGGATTGAAGCCCAGCGCGCAGCCGCCCAGCAGCAGCGCGGCGCCCATCAGCACGACGCAACAACCCGGCACACTGCCCGCGCGAGGCTCGCCTCGCCGGCGCTGAACCGATCTGAACCAACGCAGGTCTTGCATGGCTGCGGACTATACTCACGCCGCCGGGAATTCTGGCCCGGCGGCTCATCTCAAACTCTCGAAACGGACTCACCAATGCCCCAGTACCACATCGCATGGATGCCCGGCGACGGCGTCGGCAACGACGTCATGGAAGCCGCGAAACTTGTCCTCGACGCCCTCAGGTTCGACGCTCGCTACACCCACGCCGACATCGGCTGGGAGTTTTGGTGCAAGGAGGGCGACCCGCTGCCGCAGCGCACGATCGACATCCTCAAGTCAACCGACTGCGCGCTGTTCGGCGCCATCACCAGCAAGCCGCGCGAGGAGGCCGAGACCGAGCTCGACCCATCGCTGCACGGCAAGGGGCTGGTCTACTTCAGCCCCATCGTCAAGCTGCGCCAGCTCTTCAATCTCCACACCAACCTCCGCCCTTGCAAGGCCTATCCCGGCAACCCTTTGAACTATCGCGATGACATCGACCTCGTCGTCTTCCGCGAGAACACCGAGGGCATGTACGGCGGCGTCGAGTTCTTCCCGCTGCCCGAGTCCGTCTGCCAGGCCCTGTGCCTCAATCCCAAGATGAAGCCGTGGAAGGACAAGGGCCTCGAGAATGTCGCGCTCTCCACGCGCATCATGAGCAAACAGGGCTGCGAGAGCATCTGCCGCCAGTCGTTCGAGTATGCCAAGACGCACGGCCGCAAGTCCGTCACGCTCGTCGAAAAGCCCAACGTCCTGCGCGAGACCGGCGGACTGATGACGCGCATCTTCCGCCAGGTGGCGAAGGACTACCCGGGTATCGCCGCCTGGGAGGCGAACATCGACGCCATCTGCATGTGGATGATCAAGAACCCGCAGGACTACGACGTGCTCGTGGCTGAGAACATGTTCGGCGACATCATCTCCGACCTCTGCGCCGGCCTGGTGGGCGGCCTCGGCTTCGCCAGCGCTGCCAACATCGGGGACAAATACGCCGTCTTCGAGCCGACCCACGGCTCAGCCCCCAAGTACGCCGGCAAGTATGTCGTCAACCCCATGGCGATGCTGCTGACGGTCAAACTCATGTTCGACTGGCTGGGCGAGGCGGACCTGGCCAACCGTTTGGAGAGCGCGGTCGCCAAGGTGATCCGCGACGGCAAGGTGGCGACATACGACGTACGAAAGGTGAGAGCCGGTGACGCCGCGGCGGATTCAACGCTCGAAGTGGCTGAGGAAGTGGCGCGGAGTCTGTAGCAGAAGACACGAACATGCGCCCCGGCGACGGCGTCGATCCGACTCCGGCCAGGGAGCCACCCTGCGCACCACGGCACTGCGCGTCGTCAGAACGCCGCATCACTCCGGCGCTTCGCTGCCCTGAGGATCTGTAGCGCAGAGAAGTGATTTACCGCAGAAAAACAGAGGGCACAGAGGGCGGCCACCGTGGCAACCGTTGACCTCCCTACACTCAGGCTGGAGGTGACATGAGTCTTGGGGGCAGGTCAGCAGGCACCCGGTGTACTCCGAATTCCACGTTGGCACTGACCGTTCATTCGTGCACCGACGAGCGCCTTGGGATCGCACAGTCGCATCCGCCTACTGCCTGCGCCGGCCTGTGTTGTCGCGGGCTCGCAGCCCCGCGTGGGCGAGTGGAGGTGCAGCATCATGAGTATTGGAAAGCGCCTTGCAGGTCTGGGGGTGACGGTCGGTCTGGTGGTGTGGTCGGGCTGCGCGACATCGCCACGGCCGCCCGCCCCTGAAACGCCGCGCCAGGTGAGCGGCGCCGGAACCGGTCAGTTCGTGACGGCGGAGGAACTCGATGGACTGAGCCGCGCGTTCGCCGATCGATATGTCGGTCTTCTTTATTCCGCATGCGAAGCCCTGAAGAAGGACAACCCTGATCCGGTGCAGCGGCGTGAGGCGCAGCTGCTGCTGCTGGACGGTGCGACCAATGTGTATGACATCGCCAGCAATGCCGACTCGTTCACGCGGGTGCTCGACCTTGTCGTGATCACGCGGCTGATGAGCAAAGTCTGGGTGGACGATGGCCGGGCGGAGCAGGTCTTCGGCGATCGCGCTGCGCCGCTGGTCGACGCGCTGGTCCACTCGCGCGATGAAGCGCAGGCGCTGGCGGCGCGAGTGCTCACCGACGAACATCTCGCCGTGCTCGAGTCGCTGCTGGTGGACTGGCAACGAGACAATCCGGAGATGATCCACGCCTCGTTCGTGCGCTTCTCAAACTTCGCCATCGGTCGGGGTCGCTCGGCCGCTTCGGAGGTGCTTGCCGCCCGTGGTCTCTTCAGCGAAGTGGGGGCGGTGGGCCAGGCGGTTGACGAAGCACGCCTGCTGGGAGAGCGGGTGTTCTATCGACTGAAGCGCGAGCCCACCCTGCTGCGCTGGCAGCTCGAAGCGGCCAAAGCCGACCTGCTGGCCACCCCCGAAGTGGTCTTGGCGCTCGACGATATCGATCGGATGACTCGTCAGCTCGAGGGGTTGCCGGCGCACGTCGCCGCCGAACGCGAAACCATTCTGGCGGCGGTTGACGCCCGCATGAATCGCCTGGACGTGACCTTTGACAAGGCGGAGGATGTCGTTGCTGAAACAGAGTCGCTGGTCGTCGCGCTCCGAGAAACCGGTGAATCGCTCCGCCCGTTGCTCGCGACGGCCGATTCCCTGTTCACGCGGTACGACGCATGGCACCGATGGGCCGTCGCCAATGGGCGGCCGCGCTTCGACATCCGCCAGTACACCGAGATGATCAAGGAGACGGGAACCACGGCGCACGACCTGGATGAGGTGCTGCAATCGTCGGCGGACCTGTTGGCGTCGCCCGATTGGAGCAGCCGGATCGACGAGTGGAAGCGCGCAGCGGATGGCCGAATCGCGCTGGCAGCCGAGCAGAGCAAGTCGGTGATCGACGGCTTCTTTCTGCGCGTCTACATCGCTCTTGGCGCGCTGTTTGCCCTGCTCATCCTGTATCGGATCATCACGCTCATGCTCACGCGGAGATTCGTGCCTGGCCCGACACGGAATTGACCAGGTGCGCGCTGGCGCCCGGCGAAGGATGTTTCGTGGGTTGCTGCTGGGCCGGGGCTCCGCGTCGGTGCCACACGGACCCTGGCACATACGATGCGCTGACGGGGCCGCGATCACTCACGCGCGATTTGGATTCGGAGGCGGTGCTGCTCGGTGGTGGACCCCACTGCGTCACCCCATCACCCCTCACGCCTCCACGGGCAAGCCTGCTTCCTTCCACGCATCGACGCCGCCCTTGAGCGCCTTCGTATTGGTGTAGCCGCGATCTTCGTATTGCTCTGCCAGACCGGCAGAAGTGTGTTCCTCCTGTCACGCGCAGTAGAAGATGATCTCCTGCTCCTTGGGGACGGAGTCGCGCTGTGATTCAAAATCCTGCAGCGATATCGCGCCCTGCAGGTGATTGTTCTCGAACTTCTCCGGCTCCTCGTAGCCGCATACCAGCAGCGCCTGGCCGGACTGTACGTCCTGCCGGGCCTGTTCAACGTCGATCCGCTCTGCTTTGTTGGCCATGGTCGATTTCCTTTCACTGCGTCCGCGCCGATGTGCGCGGGCCTGAACCTTGAGCATATCGAGGCGACGTGAATCCGCGGTAAGCAGGGGATGAAGCGCTCTTCACCCGCGAGGGTGGTTCGGGCTAGCATTTTTCATGCCCCACTCACCCAACGACATGATCGCCGCCGTGACCGAGTCGATGAAGAAGCGCACCGGCCGCACTGTTGAGCAGTGGGTCATGCTCGTGGGCAGGAGCGGCGTCGATCCGCTGGATCAGAATGCGGTGCGCAAGTGGCTCAAGAGCGAGCACGATCTGCCGCAGAATTCGCGCTGGGCGATCGCCGACGCCGCCGCGCAGGCGGCGGGGTGGAAGCGGCCGGATGTGGAGCAGTACATCGATTCGCAATACGCCGGCGACAAGGCGGCGCTGCGACCGATCTTTGACAAACTCCGCACGATCATCGAAGGCTTCGGCGAGGATGTCAGCGTCGAGGGGCGCTCATCCTACACGCCGTTCGTGCGCCGGCGGCAGTTCTGCGCCATCGCCGCGACGACGAAGACCCGTATCGATATCGGGCTGAAGTACACCGATGCGCCCAGGTCCCCACTGCTCACTCCCGCCAAGGCGCCAGGCCAGGCGACGCACAAGCTGGCGCTGAGCAAGGCATCGGAGATCACCGCCGAAGTGAAGAAGCTGCTCAAGGTGGCATACGAACAGAGCAGCAGCGGCTAAGGAGGACGTCATGACCGACGAATCCATGCAGGAAGCTATCGAAAGCGTGACTGAGCAGATTCGGCGCGAAGTGTTCGCCGCGTTCATGCCGCTGAACGAGATTGTGCCGGCCGCTCTCGAGACGGTCGACGACGAGTGCGACACCGAGACGCTGCGGCCGATCGCGTCTCGCATCTTCGACGAGGTGCTTGCCGAGTACCGGTCACAGATGGCTGTGTGGCCCGGCGTGACCGACTGTGATCGTTTCGATGCAGCCTGTGCGGATCTTGAGGAGGCCGGTATCGTGTGCAGACAGAACTATCTCTGCTGCGGCACGTGCGGTTGCGGCGCGATTATGCAGGAGATGGAGGCCCAGCGAGACACAGGGCGCGAGGTCGTCGGATACCTCTTCTACCACGAGCAGGACACGGACGGCGCCCTGGACGGCGAGGGTGTCTATCTGAATTACGGCTCGGTCCTCTGCGGCGAAGGACCCGCTGTTGCGATCGGCCACCAGATTGTCGCCGCGATGCGGGCGCGGGGACTGCGTGTGGTCTGGAACGGCTCGATCGAACGGCGAATCCACGTTGCACTCGACTGGAAGCGGCGAAGAAGCGATTGCTGATCCTGTGGGATGAGAGGCGTTGATGACGATCGGCGTGCGTTGGTCGCCGATTCTCGTGCTCATCGAAGTCGCCAGGCGCTGGCGCAGTACAACCTGTCGCACCGGCGCCGCGGCGGTATGATCTACGCATGGGCAGGCGCATCATGTTCGGCGTGGCGGTGGTGATCGCCCTGTGCTGGGTCGCGAGTTACTGGCGGCCGGGCACGCGGCAGCCGATGGGCGATCTGAATCGCGTGCAACTCATTGACGGCGCGCTCGTTTGGACGAGCCGGCCGCTGGGCAACAGCCGCATTCTGTACAACGGCTCGCAGCGGTTTCTTCGTACGCTGTGGTGGACGGACTGGTCGTTTACCGGCGCACGGCTGACGGCGGGCGCGACGACGACCGCGGCCCGCGTGCTGCCGCTCTGGCTGCCGCTGCTGGGATCGGTCGGCGTGGCGCTGTTGCTGCCTAGGCGCGGGTTTGCGAAGGGCTGCTGCGCAGCGTGCGGCTACGACCTGCGCGGGGCAGCGCACCAGGCGTGCCCGGAATGCGGCAGATCGGTCGTTCAGTCACCTTACACGCAGGAGCAGTCAGATGGATCATAATGCTGCCTTCACTCTCATCGACTGCCAGGTCGGCCTGCTCGAAGGCGACTGGCCCGTCGTCGGCGCGGACAGGCTCATCCCGCTCTGGACGGACCTGCTGAAGCGCGCCCGAGCCGCCGGCATGCCCGTGTTCTTCGTCCGACACGGAGAGGGTCCCGGCACGCCGCTCGAACACGGCACGCCCGGCTGGCAGGTGCATCCCGATGTCGGGGCCCGGCCGGACGACACGTACTTTGACAAGACGACCTGCGACACGTTTGCCTCCACGCCGCTGGCCGAGGAGTTGGAGCAGCGCGGCATCAGGCGCCTCATCATCGCCGGCCTCGAGGGGCCGCACTGCATTCGCGCCACGACGCTGGGCGCGCTGCAGCGCGGCCTGCGGGTCACGCTCATTCAAGACGGCCACGGCACGTACAACAGTGACACGGAGTCGGCCGAGCAGATCACGCAGGCCGTGAATGATGAACTCGCGGACCGCGTGACACTCGTCGCGGCGTCGGATGTGTGCTTCGATTGAGCCATGCGTGACGCGCCACAGATCCCGGGTGCTGTGAGCAAGCCGCAGGCTGCGCGCAGGCCGGGGGCATCGGTGAAGGGCAGATCCTGACCATGCTCGGCCGGTCGCACAAGATCATCATTGGGTGCGTTGCAGTTGCCGTTGTAGTTCTGTTGGCGCTGATCGCAGTGGGAGTCCGGGTCGCAGCCGATTGGTCCAACCCCTTTGATGACGAGGTTTTTACGCCAGCGGCCTGGGCGGCCGCGCGCCGACCCGAGGATCGCGCCGCCATGGCCGATGACCTCGTCGCCCACCACCTGCCTGCGGGAATGGCGACTGCTGCCGTGGTGACGCTGCTCGGGCAGCCGGATGAGACATACGACAAAGGCTGGCTAGAGCAGCGACGATACACCAACGAGCAGATCTACTCGTACTACATCGGGAGCTGGAGCCTGCACGGCTGGGACGACGCGTTCGTTTCGCTCGAGTTCGATGCCGCGGGAGTGCTTGTTCACTGCGCAATCCGCGGCTACTGACATGACATTGTTGTGCCCCATCATCTCCGGGGGGACGGACGAGTCCGTACGTCTGCGCGATGCGGTGCGCCCACGGAACATTGAGTGGCGAACGTCTCCGGGGTGGCGGTACTATCGACGGATCCAGTGCTAACCTCGAGTCGATCCGTGGCGTTTCAAACTCGCTATGGAAGGAGAGATCAATGGCCACCTTCAACCAACCCATCGTCCCCTGCCTCTGGTTCGACAGCCAAGGCGAGCAGGCGGCGAAGTTCTACACGTCTATCTTTCCCAATTCGAGCATCGGCAAGATCAGCCGCTACAGCGAGGCGGGCAAGGAGCATCACCGCCGCGAGCCGGGTTCGGTGCTCACGGTTTCGTTCACGCTCAACGGCCAGGAATTCCTCGCACTCAACGGCGGACCGGAGTTCAGGTTTAGCGAGGCGATCTCCTTCCAGGTCATGTGCGATGATCAGGATGAAGTCGATCACTACTGGGGCCGCCTCAGCCAAGGCGGGCCGCCCGAGGCGCAGCAATGCGGCTGGCTCAAGGATAAGTTCGGCGTCTCCTGGCAGATCGTGCCGCGCGTCCTCATGGACTTCATCAGCGATCCCGATCCGAAAAAGTCCGGTCCGGCCATGACCGCGATGATGCAGATGAAGAAGATCGACATCGCCGCATTGCAGCGCGCCGTGGCGGAGTGAAGTCGGTCCGGCTTGACGACATCGAGTGATCGGGCTTTTGCCTGCGCCCCCGCCTCCTCGAATCATCCTACCATCCTTCAGATGGATCGATCTGCCCGGCTCCGCCGTCAGGTGGACGTGCCGTCGGCAGGAGTTCCGCATCACATGACCATTTCATCCCCATCGCCCGCTGCGCCGAAAATCAAGTTCAACGGCAGCGATCGATTCGTCCGCGAACTCAAACGTCGCGTGGACGCCTACTTCGAGCAGACCGGCCGCCGCCGCCGCGACTGCCCGCAGATGTACTTCAAGACCGCGACGATTCTCGCGTGGTTCTTCGGGGCCTACTTCCTGCTCCTGTTTGCCGTGACCAGCTGGTGGATCATCGTGCCGCTGGCGATGGTGCTCGGCGTGGCCATGGCCGCCATCGGCTTCAACATCCAGCACGACGGCGGACACAGCGGCTACAGCGAATCCACCTGGGTCAACAAGATCATGGCCATGAACCTCGACCTCATGGGAGGCAGTTCATACCTCTGGGCCTGGAAACACAACACCTTTCATCACACCTACCCCAACATCGACGGCCACGACGACGACATCGACCTCGGCCTGCTCGCCCGGCTCTCGCCCCACCAGCGCCGCCTGTGGTTCCATCGCGCCCAGGGCATCTATCTCTGGCTGCTCTACGGCTTCCTCGCCATCAAGTGGCACTTCTACGACGACTTCCGCCAGCTCGCCGCGGGCCACATCAGCGGCCACGCGATCCCCCGGCCGCGCGGCGCGGATCTCCTCGTCTTCGTCGCCGGCAAGATCGCCTTCTTCTCCCTCGCCTTCGTCATTCCGATGCTGCTCCACCCGTGGTGGGCGGTGGTGGGGGTCTACGCCATCGCGGCTTTCGTCAGCGGCGTCGTGCTGAGCATCGTCTTCCAACTCGCCCACTGCGTGGAAGAGGCCAACTTCCCCGCGCCCGCCATCGGCGCCGACGGCGTCCATCGCATGGACTCCGAGTGGGCCGTGCACCAGGTCCAGACCACCGTCAACTTCGCGCGCGGCAACCGCGTGCTCTCGTGGTTCCTCGGCGGCCTCAACTTCCAGATCGAACATCACCTCCTCAGCAGGATCTGCCACGTCCACTACCCCGCCCTCTCCAAGGTCGTCGAGGAAGTGTGCAACGAGTTCGGCGTGCGCTACGCCTCACACGAAACCTTCTGGTCCGCCCTGCGATCCCATGCGCGCTGGATTCACCACATGGGCCAGCCGGTGCTGGTGAAGGCGGACTAAGCGCGGCGCTGGGGGGCGCGGCCTTGCGCTTCGCATGGCTATGCTGGGTGCCGTGGTCTAAGCGAGGCTCCGCGAGCGCAGGCCACGCGAGTGCGCGATCGACGATCAAATCGTCTTGATCCTCCGCGGCGTCTGGGCGAGTGGCGGGGTGCCGCGGTCCAAGCGAGGCTCCGCGAGCGCAGGCCACGCGAGCGCGCGATCGACGATCAAATTGTCTTGACCCTCCGCGGCGTCTGGATGTGTGGCAGGGCCGTGCAGCGCCCTGCAACACTCGTTGCCATCCGCAGGTGCCGATATAGCATTGGCCGCGTCCCTCCGTTGACGCCTTTACGACTCATCCGTGGACTCCACTATGCCCTTCGATCTCCAGCCAACTCTGCAAGGCGAACTCGTGCAGCTCCGCCCCCTGCGCGAGGAGGACTGGGACGACCTCTACGCGGTGGCCCGCGACCCGCTCATCTGGGAGCAGCATCCGCATCACAACCGCTGGCAGCCGGGGGTGTTCCGCGCGTTCTTTGACAAAGGCATGCAGTCCGGCGGCGCGCTGGTCGTGATCGACCGGGCAACCGGCCTCCTCATCGGGTCATCGCGGTTCCATCCGCACGATGAACAGGACGGCGGCGACCTCGAGATCGGCTGGACCTTCCTCGCTCGCTCGCACTGGGGCGGATCGTACAACCGCGAGATGAAGCGCCTCATGCTCGAACATGCGTTCAAGTACGTCGACCGCGTCATGTTCCTTGTGGGCGCGAGCAACCTCCGCTCCCAGCGCGCCATGGAAAAGATCGGCGCGATCCGCACCGGCACGCGCGACATCGAGGGCGGCCTGCCGCATGTCGTGTACCATATCGAGCGCGCTGCGTTTCAGATCGAGTGATTGCCGCAGCGCGACGACGGTGAGGATCGAGTCATGGCGCTTCAGGTCATCGGCGCCGGCCTGCCGCGCACCGGCACGAGTTCGCTCAAGCAGGCGCTGGCGATGCTGCTCGGCGGGCGCGTGCTGCACATGAGCAGCATTCGGCGACACCCGTTCGATCTGGGCGCCGACTGGCGCACGGCCCTGGCCGGCGGCGATCCGGACTGGCGACAACTCCTGGCGCCTTACGTCGCTGCGGTCGACTGGCCCGCTTCACACTTCTGGCGGCCCCTGAGCAGCGCTTTTCCCGAGTCCCTCGTGCTCCTGTCGCTGCGCGACTCGGCGAAGTAGTGGCTCGAAAGCGCCGAGGCCACGATCCTGCCGGTGGCGCGGCAGGCGTTCGCGCCCGACTGGTCGCAGGGGCGCGATCTCATCACGCTGCTCGAGCAGTTTGCCGGCACGAGCAACTGGGATGATCGCGCCACGCTCATGGCGGCGTACGACCGGCACAACGCGGCGGTGCGCGCAGCCGTCCCGCCGCATCGCCTGCTCGAATGGAAGGCTGCAGGCGGTTGGGCGCCGATCTGCGAGCGGCTCGGCCTGCCGATCCCGGATGCGCCCTTCCCGTGGCGCAGCCGGCGCGAGCAGTGGCGATAGTCGCGCCATACGCGCGGCCGCACCGAGGCCGTACAAACCGTACTGCCGCGCCGCCGTGATGCCTTGCTGCCTCGATGCCTCGATGCCTTCCGCCCCGCACTCAATTGAACCAGAATCCCCAGCGGAACACGCGGCCGTTGAACGCATCCTCCATGCGGCTCCACAGTCCCGGCTTGGTCAGCGTGCCCTGCTCCAGATAGGGCGCCGCCGCCGTCCCCTGGATCCACAGCACCAGGTCAAACCGACGCGGCTCCGTGAACACGCGCTTGAGATTGATTCCCATTCCCTCCGGCCGATCGTCCCACTCGGGCATGCGCCAGAAGCGCACGAGCCGCTTGCCGTCGAGCACGAGATCGGCCTCGTCGAGGAACATGAGCCAGGTGTCGCGGATCGCCGGCGTCACCTCCGCGCCGGGAATGACCGAATTCTGAATCGAACTGGGAATCCACTCGCGATCGTTGTCCGTCTCTGCGTCGATGTGCTTCCACATCTCCCGACCCATGGCGATCACCATCTTGAGATGCTCATGCGCACTGAGCAGTCGCTTCGGCTCGCGCACTTCGAACTGCATGAGGTGGAAGAAGGCAACCCAATCGGAGACCGGCATCCACTCGTAATCCCGGTACTCGTACTCCTTCTGCAGGAAGGGGAACGGCGTCTCCGGCTTGGCGAACGCCAGGTGCGAGCAGTGGTTGAACAGCGCCTCGCGGTCGTGCGCCAGCGCGGCGTCGGTCAGCGCCATGATGAAGTGGCAGTAGCCGCGCAGCCAGGAGACGTCAGCCCGGTCGAAGGCGATGGCGAATTCCGCTGCGCCTTGCTCGCTTGCGTCGAAGCGGCCCTGGAAGCGGTTGAACAGGGCCCAGATGGCCTCGCTCTCATCGCCTCGGCCGTCGCCGTTGATATCGAGGCGCAACTGCCCGATGTAGACGCGGAGTTTCACGTGATCGTCGGTGATCTGGGCCAGTGTCGCTTCGCTCCTGGCGACCGCCGCCTGCCATGACTCGATCATCTCGTTAAGTGCGGCGTAGGTGAGCGGCTCAGGTTGGGGATTCTGCGGCACCGAAGATGGATCGATGGGCACAATCCACTCCATGAACGGCGCGCCGTGCAGGAAGCCGTAGCGGTACAGATTGCTGAAGAGCACCTCGCCGCTGTGGAAGAACTGCGTCAGCCCAAGCCCAAACCGAACGTAATCGGAGCGCGGGTGCTCTGCAAGATAGGCGCTCAGCGCCTTCTCGCCCTCGACGAGACTCTCGCCGCTCAGCGCCGCTTTGACGAGCAGCACCTCCTGGTCGTTGGGGGAATCGACGCGCTGGGCTGGTGCGGTTGCACAAAGCGCCAGCGCGCAGACCGCGGCAGTGAGAAGCGTGATCGAGCGTGACATGGCATCTCTCCTTGATGATCCCAATCAGATGCGCCGGGCCGGATCGGCTTGATGATGCTAGCCGGGGCAGCGGTGCGCGGAACATGGAGCATCCGGCCCTGTTTCGGCGGCGGTAAATGCATGTCCCCTCGAGCCGCAATCCGGACATGCACGCTCGCCGCGGCGCGGGCATACTACAAGTGTGATGAATCCTGCGACCTTCCATTGCCCACCCGACGAACGCGCGGAACCGCGCCGCCACGCGCGTGTCTTCCGCACGGTCATGTCGCCAGGGGAGCGCCGCAGGGGCGTGGTCGGCGGTCTGGTTGTGCTGCTCGCGCTGAATGCAGGGGCGCTGATCATCTCGCGAAGTCCAGGCGTTTCAGTCGCCGCCAGAGCAGACTGGGCCGCCATGCTTCACGTAATCTCGTGGCTGCCAGGGATGCTCGTGCTTCTCTGCTGGCTCATTCCCCAGAAGGTCATGCGCGTTTCGCCGCGCGGCATCTGGTATGCACAGACGCGATGCGGCCGCATACCCGGCACGAGCAGAAGGTGGGCCGCCAGATGGAATGACATCGACCGGCTCAGGTGGGGCGCCCGCCGGTGCGACCTGCGACTTGGCCGGAAACGGAGGAGCCTTCAACTGACGCATTGGCAAGGCGCGGGAGCCGCCGACGTTCGCAACCTGATCGCCACACAACTTGCCGACCGCTTCGACCTCAGCAACGGTACCCTCGAAGAGCGGCGGCTGCGCCATCGCGCGTCCTGGACTTGGGGCCGTCATCTGCTCGACAAGGCCGAACTGATCTGTTGTGCGCTGGGAATGCTCGCGGTTCCATTGTTACCGATGAGCGTTGTCTGTGGTCGCTTCGATGTGGCGCTGGGAGCGCTCCCTTTCGTCGAAATGTTCATCGCCAATCTTCTCTACGAGCGCCGCCTCGGCTGGCAGGAGCCGAAAGGATCATGCGTGTGGAGTGAAGTCAAACGCGGAGATTCATTGGCGCCGATTTGAAGTCTGCGGTCCGCGGCGGCCGATGACGTGGAGGAGTCCAGAGACTTTCCTTTGAACCGCAAAGCCATCATCATCCTTGTGCTGCTCGCACTCGCCGGCTTGGCGCTCCTGGCGTCTTCGAGCGCGGTTCGCAGCCGCGCCTATGGCGTTTACACGCGCCTGCGCGGCCGGGCGACGGTCGAACAGCGGCTGGCGGAACTCGGCCCACGCGTGCGCAACACCCTCATCGCGCAGTGTGGCGAGATGGGAGTTCCCTATCCGCCGGCCAGGCTCACACTACTCGTGCTCAAACAGGAAGGCATGCTCCAGGTCTACGCGCCGACCGCCACCGGTGGAACGCAATGCATCGCGATCTATCCGATCCTCGGCGCAAGCGGCTCGCTGGGTCCAAAGCTGCGCGAAGGCGATCGCCAGGTGCCCGAAGGGTGGTACCGAATCGTGAGCCTCAATCCCAACAGCCGATTTCATCTCTCGATGGAGCTCGACTACCCGAATGAACTTGATCGCCGGGCCGCGGCGGCGGACGGCCGCGCGAACCTCGGCGGCGACATCTTCATCCACGGCGGCGATGCCTCGGTCGGCTGCGTCGCCATGGGTGATGCGGTCGCCGAGTTGCTGTTTGTCGGGGTTGCAGATGCGGGGCTCGAGAACGTAGAGGTGCTGATCGCACCGCTCGATCTGCGCCTGAATGAACTTCCCGATAATCTGAGAGGCGCCTGGCGCGATTCGCTCTACAACCAGATTGCCGAGAGAATGGCGCTGCTTCCGGTGCCTTGAGAGAGGAGACGGATGAGGTGGAGACGACTTCGATCCTGCTGCCGGCGCTGGGGGTCCTGGGTTTGGCAACCGTCTAGATCCAGTCGGCCGGCGACACTCCGTAGCCGCCGGCCGCGCCCCGGGCAGCCTCTGGATCTTCTCGTCGCGCCCGTCATCGGCGCCGCACTGGCGGTGGCAATGTGGCGGCGGGTCGTGGCGAGCCCTCGAAGCTGATCTCCGGGCACCGCGACAACCATCCTCCTATCCTGATTCACCTTGTGATTTCCGTGGCTCCGTGGTGAAAAGGATCGGCAATGGCCTCGCACGACACCTCAAAGAAGAACACCGACTTCATCTCGTGGAACCTCGCAGCCTGGGCCGCCGGCCTGACGTACGAAAGCCTCTCGCCCGACGCTATCCAGAGCGCCAAACTCTTCCTCTTCGACTCCCTCGGCTGCGCCTTGGGCGGGTCGCAGCAGCATGATGTGCACATCGCCCTCGAGCACTTCAAAGAGATGGGCGGCCGCAGCGCCTGCACCGTGTTCGTGGACGGCTTCCGCACCAGCCCGGTTGACGCGGCGTTCCTCAACGCGCTGATGATCCGCGCGATGGACTACAACGATATCTACTGGAAAGCCGATCCGGCGCACCCCTCTGACATTATCCCGGCGCCGCTGGCGATCTGCGAACTCAAGGGCCTGGGCGGCCGCGATCTCATCCTCGGCATCGTCATCGCCTACGAGATGGAAATGCGCCTGGCCGAGTTCGCCGAGCCAGGCATCCGCGAGTACGGCTGGCACCATGCGACGATCACCAGCATCGCTTCGCCCATTGCCGCCGGGCGCATGCTCGGGCTCAAACCCGAGAAGATTCAGCAGGCGATCGGCATCAGTGCCGCCCCGTCGATGTGCCTCGGCGCCGTCACGGCCGGCAAACTCACCAACATGAAGAACACCGTCGATCCGCTCGCCACGCGCTGCGGCGTCGAGGCCGCCATGCTCGCGCAGCGCGGCTACACGGGGCCCGAGCACGTCATCGACGGCAAAGAGGGTCTGACGCACTGCTTTGGCAAGTTCGGCGGCAAGTTCAATCTCAACATGCTCACCGACGGTCTGCCCAAGTGCAGCGGCTGCCATTACAAAATCATCGACTGCGGCATGAAGTCGTTCCCCATCGAAGCCCTCAGCCACGCGCCGCTCACCGCCATGATGAAGTGCGTCGCCGAGAACAACATCAGCGCCGCCGACGTGGCCGAGATCAAAGTCGAAGTCATCGCCCGCGCCGCCGACATCCTCGGCGACCCGGCCAAGTATCGCCCGACGGGCAAAGAGACCGCGGACCACTCGTTGCCCTACTCACTCGCAGTGGGGCTGGTGGACGGCATGGTGACGCCGCTGCAGTTCAAACAGGAGCGCATCGATGACCCGAACCTGCGGCCGGTGATGGACAAGATCAAGGTTGTCCCCAATGACGAGTTTGAGTCGCTCTTTCCCAAATTTCAGCCCAGCCGCGTGACGATCACGCTCAACGACGGACAGTCCTTCTCCAAGCGCGTCGATGTGCCCAAGGGCGACCCGCGCGATCCGATGACTGAAGAGGAGATCGCCGTGAAGTTCAATGCACTCGGTCGGGACGTGGTGGGGGAGGAGCGCTGCGCTCAACTGCGCAAACTCATCATGAGCCTCGACGAGCACAACGACGTCGATGCGCTGATTGATCTGATGAAGGCGTAGGTCGGGACAAGGCTCGGCGCAGGCCCGGCAGTGCGAAGACGCACTGGATAGCGCGACATGATCGAGTTCGTGGTTGACATCTTCGAGCGACTTCCCAACCAGTCACTCGCGGCGTATGTGTGCAAAGTGCTCACGGGACTGCTCTTCCCGCTTGCATTACTCGGCGCCGTCTTCTTTGGGATCATCGTCGGACTCGAATTGACGGGAGTGAACCCTCAGCGACTCGGTCTGGGCATCACGCTGACCGTCGTGCTGGGAGTCATCGCAGCTATTTGCTTCATAATTAACTCACGATTGAGTCGCGCACCTCGCCCCTAACCACGAGGCAGTCCGTGTGTTCCCCATGACCCCCAACGAATTCACCGCATTCTTCCACGAGCAGCGCGCCTCGGCGATCCTCCGCACCGATCGCGCCGCCGCGGTTGCTCCTGCGATGGACGCCGCCATCCGCGCCGGCTTTCGCATCTGCGAGTTCACGCTCACGGTTCCCGCTGTCTTCGAGCACATCGCCGCGTTCTCGAAGCGCGATGGTATCGTCGTCGGCGCCGGTACGGTGCTGACAGTCGATGATGCGCGCCGGGCGGTGCAGGCCGGGGCGCGATTCCTCGTCTCGCCGGTCGTCGATGAGGCGGTGATCGAAGAGGCGCACCGCCTCGGTGTGGCCGCCATGCCCGGAACGCACACGCCCACCGAGATGCTCCGCGCCCACCGCGCGGGCGCTCCGCTGCAGAAGCTCTTCCCCGCGCCCGGCATCGGACCCGCGTACGTCAGGGCCTGCCTCGGCCCGATGCCGTTTCTGCGGATCGTGCCCACCAGCGGAGTCGATGCATCCAATGCGGCCGCGTACTTCGCCGCCGGCGCCTTCGCCGTCGGGTTCGTCGCGCCTCTTTTCGATGCGGACGACCTCGCCGCCGGCCGCTTCGATCGCATCGAGCAGCGCGGCCGCGAACTGCTCGCGGCGTGCGCGAAACGCTGAATCACGCGCGCATCAGCGTCATCTCGACGCGCACCAGCCGCGCCGACTCCAGCATGTTCTGCATCTGCCGCGCATCCGCAGCCCGCCCCTCAACCAACCGTCCCTCGGCGGCGACCTGCAGCGCATCGCCGACAAACGGCCACGGCTCAACGCACCACGCCGTTTCGTCCTGGCGCGTGACCTCGAGATCGACCGACCCCCCGGCCAATGGCGCCGACTTCACCTCGCCTCGCTCCGACTCATTCATGCACACAATCAGCGATAGCCAGTCCCACGCGGCGATGAGCCGGCTCGCCCGCTCGATCGCCTCGTCGCTCACCTCCGCGCTCCAGCCGCGCCCTGCGCGGAGCAGTTCGAGCCACCGCGATTGGGCCCGCTTCTCGCTCTCCAGGTGCGCCAGCACCTCCGGCTCGCTCTGCACCTGCGCCAGTGTGTGAAAGCGCTCGTAGAGCCCGGTGCCGTGGCGCGACACGAGCAGCGCCGCCAGCGTGCTCATACTCTCAACGCGCCGGCCGGCGTTCGACCAGATCGCAAGATGCTCCGCAGTTTCCAGTTCGAGAAACGTGCGCGGCAGGCCGGTCTTCGGGTTGAAGGTCGGCTGCCGCTCCCAGTCCGTCCACCCGACGTCGTGCTGCTCGGCCGCCAGCAGGACGTCTTCGCGCGGCTCAAACCCATCCGCCCAAGCGCGGGCCATCTGCCCGCTCACCCACGCATGCGCCGGTTGCGTCAACAGTACGATGCCTTGCGCCGTTGGCCTGTGCAGCATGGCCATCCTCCTGAACGCATTCTATGGGCGGCGATGTGTGAGCGCCATGTGAGCGTCAGGCGAGCATTCAAACGTTCGGCAAACCTGTTCCTCATGTCGTGATTTTTGCGTTAGTTCCACCCGGCGGCATGGCGGGAAGCCAAGATGCGGCAAACATTGTCTCGTTGACGGCGGCGGCACTCCTTTCCAGAGTGGCGCTGTCGAGTGGGTCCGCTCGATCACGTTGATCGTCAATTCTGCGGATCGATGGGTGAGTGGTTGGAGCGGCGCTGCTCGCTCCCGAACCTGAAGGAGTCGAAATGAACAAGCACGTGAAGGGATCGATCCTGGTGTGCTCGGCCATGGCCGCCATGGGTCATGTGGCCATCGCTGGCGAGGGCCCGGGCGACGCCGATGCGCGCGTCGCCGCGCTCGAATCGCAGCGCGATCAACTCGATGCGCAGATCAACGCCATGAAGCAGGGCGACCGAGGCGCCTGGCTCAGCGGAGCCCGCGCTGAAGAAGTCCGCGCCCTCGTGCGCGAAGTCATGGCTGAAAGCGAAACGCGCTCGAGCCTTTTGGCCGAGGGCATGAACGCCGGCTGGGACAAGGGCTTCTTCCTCAAGAACGACGACGGCACGTTCTCGCTCAAGATCAAGGGGCAGACGCAGTTCCGCTACGTCTGGAACAGCAAGGACTCGCCCGACACCGACGTCGCATCCTTCGAGATGCGCCGCGCCAAGCTCGAGTTCTCCGGCAACATCTACTCCAAGGATCTCAAGTACAAGATCAAGGGCGCCTTTGAACGCAACGGCGGCGCCTTCGTCCTCGAAGACGCCTACGGCGAATACATCCTCGGCAACGGCTGGTCCTTCAAGTGGGGCCAGTACAAGCCCGCGTTCATGACCGAAGAGACGATCAGTTCATCAAAGCAGCTCGCCGTCGATCGATCGGTGGTCAACGAGATCACCAACCTCGGCTTTTCGCAGGGCGTCGAGCTGAACTACGAGAGCGAGAACATCGCCTTCGCCGCAGGCTTCACCGACGGCGCCACGCTTTCAGCCACTGGTGCTGCCGGAAATCGAGCCAACACCAACTTCAGCAACGACACCACGGAGTGGGCCCTCAACGCCCGCATCGATGGCCTGCTCGCCGGCACGTGGAAGCAGTTTGAAGACTTCACCTCGTGGTCCAGCGATGAAACCGGCTTCAAGATCGGCGCCGGCCTCTTCTGGCAGGACGGCGAATACGGCACCGGCGCGCCCGACGAAGTCCAGTGGCTCCAGTGGACGGTGGACGCACAGGCCGAGTTCGGCGGGGCCAACATCTTCGGCTCGGTCGTCGGACGCCACAGCGACGCCAACATGACGACCACGACCGACGTCGACCAGTACGGCTTCGTCGTCCAGGGCGGTTACCACATCGTCCCCGACAAGTTCGAGATCTTCGGCCGCTACGAGTGGTTCGACTTCGACGGCGCCTTCGCCGACGACTACAACGCCGTCACCATCGGCTTCAACTACTACTTCCACAAGCACGACTGGAAGTGGACCACCGACCTCGTGTGGAACCTCGACCGCGTGCCCTTCAGCGTCAGCGGCGTGGGCCTGCTGAGCGACGGGGCGACCGATGAAGACCAGGTCGCGCTGCGTACGCAGGTGCAGATGCTCTTCTGATGCCTCATGATGCGGCGCCGCGGCATGCGGCGCCGTGCTGCCGCACCTGCCTGGAGGGTGCGGCGACAATCCGCGACTTCAACGGGCGCTTCCACCCGCCCGACGGCGCAGCCGACGGCCACCAACCACCGCCGGCTGCCCGTCTTTTCTGGCTTGGTCGGCGCCGGCCCTAAGTGCCCGCCGGCGCTACTCGAACTCATGCACGACGAGTTGACTGATCGCGCACCCATTCTGTTGCACGGCCTGGATGAGGACGCCGCCGAGGTTGCGGGCTGCCGTGGGGACGAAGCGCGTCAACGTGGCGACGCCGTTCTGGTTGGCGACGGCAGTCCCGATCTGGATCGGGTCGTCGAGTTGGAGGGTGACGCCGTCGGTGTGATTGCAGCCGGGCACGAGTGTGCCGCCGCCGGTGGTGCTGTAGAAGAAGGCGATGCGCTCGCCCGGGGTGCAGCCCGTCACGCGCATGCCATTGACCGTGCCGGCGTTGCCAGGTTGCGGGCCTTGCAACGTGAGCGTCGGATGGACCGGCGTGATAAGCACGGCCGTGTACTCCTGATTGAGTCCCCCAATGCGATCGCCGTACGCGACGATCTCGCCCCGGTCGTTGATGTCGAGTGGAGCCAACAGCTGCCGCCACGTATGGCGAGGCGGAAGCACGGTAAGGAGATCGACCATTGGTCCCGCGCCCTCGTAAAGAAATCCACTGATGTGATCGAATTCTCCATCCACATCCAGGTAACCGACGATCTGATTCACTGAATTGATCGCATAAGCGTGAGACTCGTATCCGATGGAGGACCGGTGGATGCTCCGGATAACGCGGTTCTCCCAAACCACTGCTTGGCGCTCTCCGGTCGAGGCTGTGGCGTATCCGGCGATCAGGCCACCATTATTAATGTCCTCTGCGATGCTGAATGAGCCGTTGGGCAGCGTGCCGAGGTTGATCATCTGGCCATCTTCCCAAAGAAAGGCGCGACTACTGAGGGGCTGAATACCGGAGACACCCACAAGTTGGCGAGATTCGTTGATCGCCTTGGCGCCGCCGCTCGGACGACCCAAATCCCCCAGATCGATCATCTGGCCATCCTCCCACAAACAAGGATGGCGGACTCCATCCGGCCGATCAGACGATCCTGCGATCTGCCCTGAATCACTAATGTCCCATCCAAATGAGTCTTCGCCTCCCAACGTGCCCATGTCGATTGCTGTGCCGTCCGCCAGCCACTTCACCGCGTGCTGCACGCTCATCTGAACATAACTTACACCTGTCGCTTCGCCTTCCTCATTAACGTCGTACGCGGTGGCGCTGAACCCCTCAGTCAGTGGAGGCAGGAACTCGACCACGCCATCGCGCCAGACAAAGGACCGCACTCGACCGATAGAGATATCGAAGGTATCGCCGACCACAACACCGTTGTTGTTAATGGCGCGCGGCGTCGCGGAATAGCTGAAGCCGATATTGCCGATTTCAACAATGGCGAAGCGCGCGGCCGCCTGGCCGCGCGCTTGAGTGCAGACTCCAAATCCACTTAGCAATGCTGACACAACGATCATGGCCGGTGCCATTGCAAGGTTGGATTGCATGTGTCGTCCTTTCTGTTCTTGCAGAAAGCTCAAGGCCGAGTGACGCAGGAACACGATGCCGTAGGCGCATCGGGGTGTGGTACGAATGGGGCAGGAAAACGGGCAGGAAAACGGGACTGGTACGATTGTTTGCGAAAAACTCGCGACCGACTCGCCGCCTTCCCGGCGTGCCGAAGGCCCAACTGCGGCCACCCCGCCCAGAGCCAGCATGCTCATCGCGCGAATGCACGCGCTGGTCCTCGTGCATCTGCTTTCGATCACCGACTCGCCGACTTGTCCTCGCTGCAGATTCAGCGTTCCACTCCTTGCGACTCAACCGGTTCCGGCTGATGCCGCCGGCGAACGCACAGCGGCAGGGCGGTGGTTGGTCGATGCAAGTAGAACCGGCCGAGGCGCTGATAGCCAGCGGCATCCGCCCACAACGCTCTCGATCAGGGTGGAATTCTCGCGCTTGGAAAGACGCTGCGACTGAGCGTGAATCATTCAACGGCAAGAGTAGGCCGAGCCGCACCTGCACGTCTCGTCCGTCCGAGCCGGCATCCGCTGCTGGACCAGCAGCGTATCGTGTGCTGCCATGTGGCTGCTCCGCCATCCGTGGATGACTGCGATCGGCGCGGTGATCTTGCTGATCACGTGCCCGGCGGCGATTATGATCACGCTCATCACCAGCCGCGTGGGCGGCAAAACCGACGCCTGGCGGTCGCCGGCGCTGCCTGCCGCCCGCGGCGGCGACGGCGAGCCGATCCCGCAACTCGAATCCCACACCTGCGGCCTGCTGAGCCTTTCCGCCGCGTATGCGCTCTACGGCCTCTCGCCCGAGGAGAAGAACCTCCGCTATCGCCTGGGAGTCGATGTGCCGGCCAGCCCGATCGACTCAACCTCGACGGGCACGCTGCATCCCGATCTGCTCCGCGTGCTCGTGCAGGACGGCTTTGACTGTTCGATGCCGGCTGTCGCGGCCGGCGGGCGCGAAGCGCTGATGGCGCACCTGCAGGGTGGCGATGCGGCACTGCTGCTCATCCGCCGCCGCGAAACCGGCGGGCTGCACTGGGTGCTCTGCGATGCGATCGAGGGCGGCAATCTGCGCATCGTCGACTCGCTACAGCCCAAGCCGACGGTTGAGCCGCTGGACGCCTATCTGGCAGAGTGCGTGCTCTCAATCATTCTCATCCGGCCGGCCGAGTCGGGCGCAGAGGCGGACATCCATCAAGCGCACCGCGAGGGCGCGGCGGAGATGATCCGAGTGAAGCAGCGGCTCGATGAACTCAAAGCGCCGCAGCGCTGAGTCCCGCGTGGCACGTTGAGCCGGGCGGTACGCGGCCCTCGCGACTGGCGCTGACGCCGTGCGCTGCAGAAAAGCGACAGGGCCCGCGGACGAATCCGCGAGCCCTGTGATTGAGCGTTGCTGCTCCAGCGCGGGGCTGGAGGCGATGCCGCGATTACGGAATCTGCGCGACGTTGCTCGTGTCGCACGAAGGCACTTCGACGAGCTGGAGGTATCCGCCGCACGCGCCGGTGCCGGCCGCGCCGTTCACGCTGCCGCTGCCGCTGCCGGTGCTGATGGTGTTGACGAGGCGCAGGCCCTGGGTGCCCAGGCCGAGAGCGGTGCCCTGGCAGGGGCCGGTGGGAATGACGAACGCGCCGGTGTTGAGGGCGAAGACGATGCCCTGCGTGACGCTGGGAGTCGCGCCGCTCCAGGAGACGGTCAGCGTGCCGGGGCACTGGCCGGCGATGCTGAGGAAGTAGCCGCCGGCGTTGCCGAAGCCGGCGCCGGTGAGGTTGATCGTGTAGACATCAGAGGTGGTGCCGGAGGTCGTCCAGCTGATCAGCGGGCTGCCGGCGCCGGGGCCATCGGGAGCGCGCTCGACGTTGAAGGGGCTGTTGGCCCAGATGAGACCGCCGGCGGAGTTCGGGTCCGCGTTGTACTGGCTGACAGCGAGGTAGTACACGCCGGGGCTGTTGATGAACACGCCGGTGATGATGGACTGCAGGCCGCTGCCCGCCGGATCGTCGTCGTTGTGGGTGACGCCGTTGCCGTTGCTGTCGAACAGGAACAGCTGGGTGTCGAAGTTGGTCACGCCGACGGTCGAAGCGCTGAAGTTGGCGGTATCGGTGACGGTGATCTTGTAGAGATCGACGTCGTTGGAGTCGTGCGTGCCGGTGATCTGGGTCAGCGCGCCGGCGCCCTGCGTTTCCTGGCCGGGAAGCAGATTGGGAGCGTCGCCCTGCTCAGCCCACGTCTGGCCGTTGGCGATGCCGCCCGCGAGAGCCGCGACGGCAATCCCCGCAAAAATACCCACCTTTGCATTGAACTTGTTCATCTTGCCTTCCTCTTCCTTGCTTGGGCCGGTACTTCGGGGAGAACCGGCAAATGTTAAACTGGGCTTACTGGACATTCAGCAAACCCCCGCATCCCCTGAGGGATCGTTAATGTACCGCAATTCGTTCGGGAACGCAACCCTAACGCCGGCAATTCCCGTGAGATTGAGCACTTTCTGCGCCAGAGGGGGCGCCGACGGCCCGTTACTGGGCCAGAAGCGCCGGAGCCCGCGGTCCCAGGAGGTGCATACCCACGAGCATCGTCGTGTAGACCGGTGGGAACGCCGACACCGCCACCGACCACCGCGCCAGCCGGCGGGCCGTCCTCTCGCGCTGGCGGCTGATCACTTCGCAGATCACGATCACGAACAGCGTGAGCGAGAACTTGAAGCCGATGGCCCCGGGCAGGCCCCAATGGGCGATAACCGACGCCGCGATGGGGTTGATTTCATAGCCCCCGTGCTGATCGAGCACGAGCCAGGTGAGCACGATATCCAGCGACGACACGAGCACGAACATGGCGTAGATGTACGGGTAGCGCAGGGGCGGAATGCTGCGAAAAGTCAGCGGGGACTCGGGCATGGAGGGAGGCGCCGTTTGGATGATGGCCGGCTCGGCGCTCAGCCGAGTGGATGTGCCTGGCAGGCGCGGGTCCAGATTGGCCATGGTCATCGCGATTCTACCTCCCGCCGCGAGCACCATTCGCAGGGTTTCTCCGATGAGATCGGCAAAAACAGCAAGCAAATCCAAAACGACAGCCGGCCCCAGACGGGGCCGGCTGATTCAGGTTGCTGATTGGCCGCTTTGATTCAGGCGCGGGCTTCTGCGGCGGCGTCGGCGACGATCAGGTCTTCGATGCCCCCTTCGCCTTCGCCTTCCTCTTCAATCTTGCGGGTGAGGAACTTCTCTTCGAGTTCGATGCGGATTTTCTCGAGAGCCTTGTTCTGAATCTGCCGCACGCGCTCCTTGGTGACGCCGATGATCTGGCCGACCTGCTCGAGCGTAAGCGGCGTGTGGTTGTCCACGTCGATGCCGAAGCGATGATGGATCACGGTGCGCTCGATGCTGGAGAGGTTGGCGCGGTTGGCCACGACGATGCTCTTGACCTCTTCAGCGCAGTCTTCCTCGTGGGACGCGCGGCGCTTCTCGTGGTAATCGCTCCGCTCGAGCTTGGGATCGAAGTCCGCCGGGAAGCGCTGGCGGTACTTGCTCAGCTTCATGCCCTGGCGGCTGAACGCCTTGAGGATGGCGCGGCAGGCGTAGGTCGAGAACTTGAACCCGCGGCCGCAGTCAAACTTGTCCACGGCTCGCAGCAGCGCCATGTTGCCTTCGGAAACGAGATCGGCAAAGTCCACCTCGCTCATGCGCGTCCGCTTGGCCATGGCCAGAACGAGCGCGAGGTTCGTATTGGCGATCTGCTCGCGCATCTGCTCGGCCTTCCGATTCCAGCGGAGGATGTCCTCGGCCTGCTCGGGCGCCGGGTCGTGGCCGTTGAGTTCGATCTGCACTTTGCGCACGCGGTGCCGGGCGTAGTTGAACTGGAGGAACAGCACGCGCTCCTCGGCAGCGCTGAGCAGCACCTGCGTGGACTGCTTGGGCGTCTTGGACGTGGCCGTGAGCGAGTCCATCACCGGGTGGTACCAGGAGGTATCCGGCTTCTGGATATCCGGCGCTTCGCGATAGATCTTCTCCTCGGCGTCGGGCTCGTAGAAAGCCGCGTTGTCGATGAAGTCCATCGGCTCACGCAGGATGCGCTTGAGTTCCTGCCGGTCCTTGGCGCTGAGGCTGCGGCGGGCGCGCGCATGGGTCTTGGCGTCCTTACCGGACGCCTTGGAACGGCTGGTAACACTGACACCTGTCCGCCTCTGAATCTGTTCAAGAGGCGAGGCGGCCGACATCATCCGGCTCATGGCTGGTAGCCCTCTGGTACTGGCTGGGAACTTGGGGAAATTCTAACGGAATCCCCGGGATCACACCCGCGAATATACGCCAAAACCCAAAAGATGCTCATAATTTTTGCCTGAACGGCACGGAAAGCCGGTATCTACGGCATTTTACCTATCTGCACATCAAAAATGCCCGGCGTTCATCCACATTATGCGGACAAGAACCCGCCGAACCATGGCGGATTTCAGGCATCCCGCACCGGCGGGGCCGCGACGTCCCGAACTTCGCGCCCGCCCGACCGCGCGGCTGGGCCGGCTGGAACGTGTAGAATCGTTCTCGTCTCGGGTCGGAAGACCTTGGCCCGAACCCGGGGCGGACGCACCGTCCGCACCCCCTGACTCAAGACTATCCGCCAGCCAGAAGGAGAGTTGATCATGGCTTTCACGCTTCCTCCGCTGCCCTACGCCGCCAACGCCCTCGAGCCGCACATCGATGCCCGGACCATGGAGATCCACCACGACAAGCATCACGCGGCCTACGTGAACAACGCCAATGCCGCGCTCGAAGGCACGGAATGGGCCAACAAGACCGTCGAGGAGGTCATCACCCATCTCGACGCGATCCCCGACGCCAAGCGGACAGCGGTCCGCAACAACGCCGGCGGGCACGCCAACCACTCCCTGTTCTGGACTATCCTCACCGCCAAGGGCGGCGGAAAACCCTCGGGAGCGCTGGCTGATGCAATCAACAAAGACCTCGGTTCGTTTGACGCGTTCAAGGAACAGTTCACCAAGGCCGCTGCGACGCGCTTCGGCTCGGGCTGGGCGTGGCTCGGCGTCAAGAGCGACGGCAAACTCTGCGTGTGCTCCACGCCCAACCAGGACAACCCGCAGATGAAGGGACTGGTCGAGTGCCCCTGCAAGCCCATCCTCGGCTTGGATGTGTGGGAACACGCGTACTACCTGAACTACCAGAATCGCCGGCCGGATTACATCAACGCGTTCTGGAACATCATCAACTGGGACCAGGTCGGCAAGTACTACTCCGCCGCCAAGGGTGGATGACCCCGGAGACACGACCCAACAGAGCGGCGCGGTGCACTGCATCGCGCCGCTTTCTTCTGCGCACGATCCAGCTCCGACAAAGCCCGGAGGCGATCAGCGGATGTACTCGACGCGTTCGAGCGACTCGGCCTGCTCGTCGAACTCGAACGACGGGCGGGCGAAGTAGGTCGCGGGGCGCAGCGCGATGCTCAGCGCAATGCCGGTCATGGCGAAGTTGGCCACGAGGCTCGAGCCGCCGTAACTCACGAACGGCAGAGTCATGCCCGTGATGGGCAGCAGGCCGATGTTCATGCCGATGTTCACGACCATCTGCGACGCAATGATCGCGGCGAACCCGACGCACACGAGCCGGCCGAACGGGTTCATCGTCGTCGCCGCGGTCATCGTGAGCCCGGCGAGATAGACGAGATAGATGCCGATCATCGACGCGGCGCCGACGAAGCCCCAGCGATTGACAACCACGGCGAAGACCATGTCGTTGTGGTCTTCCGGCAGCCGCTGCGTGCGGATGATGAGCCGGCTGCGCTCGGGCCCGAGGCCGAAGAACCCGCCCGAGCCGATGACGGTCATCGCCTTGTCCGCCTGGTACGTAATCGAGTCGGCGAAGCGCCGGTCGCCCTTGATCTGGTTGATAAGCCCCTGAATGCGTTCCACCTGGTGCTTTTCGAGCAGCGGGTAAGCGGGCGGCTGGCGCTGCGCCGCCATGAGCGAGATGACCGCGATGAGGCCGATGGTGGCCACGCCCAGGCCGGCAATGGTGAACAGATGCTTCAACTTCGCACCGGCGGCGAGCAGCATCGCGAAAAGCACTGGACCAAAAAGCAGCGCCGTGCCGAGGTCCGGCTCGACGAGGATCAAACCCATCGGCATGAGCATGATCAGAAACGGCACGAGAAGGCCCGTGAGCGTGCGGTAGTTCTTGCGATAGCGCAGGTAGTGAGCCAGCGCCAGCACGAGCACGATCTTGGCCGCCTCGCTGGGCTGAAAATCGGTGATGACCAGGTTGATCCACCGGCGGGCGCCGTTGCGCGGCCGGACGATCTCGTGCGGCACGAAGGGTACGAGCACGAAGACCAGCAGCAGGATCGCCACGACCATCGACGGATAGGCGATGTAGCGCCAGCTGCGCGGCGAAATGGCGGCGCACGCAGCGCACGCGACGAGCCCAACGCCCACGAAGACGAACTGCTTCACCCAGATCGTGCCGGCGCCGAGAGGCTCGGTCAGATTAATGGCGGCGATGCCGATGGCGCTGAGCGCCAGCGCCGCGGCGATGGAAAACCACGCCGGATTCCACCACAGCACGCCCGGGATCGCCGACGACGGCGCGGCCTGGTTGAGCGTGTTGGGCGTGAGGCGGTGCTGCTGGGCCCACGTCGAGCCGCCGGGCATTGTTCGCGTCGAAGGATGGCTGCTCATGGCAGATACCCCTCGGCCTTGAGTGCGTGGATGATCTGGTTGGCGATCGGCCCGGCGCAGCGGCTGCCTGAGCCGCCCCACTGGACGATGACGGCGATGGCGTACTCCGGCTGACCGCGCCCGTCGCCCGAGCCCGGCCCGACGAGGCCGACGAACCACGAGTGCGATCCGATGGCCGGCGCCCGCTGCACGAACTGCAGTCTTCCCGCCGCATCCACCAGCGGCCGGCCGCCCAAGTCATACTGGATGATCCGGCTGGGCCACTGCTGCTGGGCCGTGCCGGTCTTGCCCCAGACGTTGACGCTCTGAGCGTTGAAGATCGGCTCGTAGTGATGGTTGGCGGGGTCGGTTTCGATATGCCGCGCGCCGCCGTATTGCTGGTTGTTGACGACCTCGTGCAGGCCCTTGAGCGAGAGATAGATCGCTTGATCATCGAGTTCGAGATCATCGCGAATCGGTCGCACCCCCCGTGGATCATCGCGGATGAGCGTCGGCGAGATGTAGTACCCGCCGCGCGCCAGCGCTGCATAAGCCGCCGCGGCGTGCAGGGGCGTCCACGCCACGCTGCCCTGGCCCATGGCGAGCATGAGCGGCTCGTTGCGGCCGGGCGCTGCGCTGTACTCAACCGGGCGGTTGTAGAACGGCAGACCGATGTCGAAGTCGCGGCCGAGGCCCCAGTCCTCGTAGACCTGCGTGCATCGCTCCAGACCGAGCGTGTGCCCGATGGTGTAGAAGTACATGTTGCAGCTTCGCGCGATGGCCTCCACCGGCCCCAGCGGGCCGTGCACCGCATACGAAGGCGCGCGGTAGATCCAGCAGCGCAGCGCTTCGCGGTTCTCCGGGTAGAAGTGCCCCTGGCAATCGACCGTGCGATTCAGATTCCACGCGCCGTGCGACATGGCCCACGAGAGAAACAGCGGCTTGACAATCGAGCCGGGCGCGTAGGGCCAATCGACCGCCAGGCTCCAGGTCTCAGGCGATGGAAAATCACGGTCGAACTGCTCGAGCGTCTCGCGCTTTTCATGAGTCCTTTTGTCAAGGGCTCTGTGTTTGTTGGCCTCGTCCTCGATGTCTGCTTCAGCCTTGAGAGCCGCGCGGTACTCGTCGATGGCCCTGGGGCGCGACGTCGGGGACGACACGAGCGCGAGCACCTCGCTGGTCTTCACGTCGATGACCACGGCGCCGGCGGCCAGCGGCGTGCCGAGCGGCAGTTCGTTCTCGTGCCCGTGCCACGGCTGCACGCGCGTGAGGCCGAAACCGGGATCGAGAAGCGCCTGAACGCGGGTCTGCAGCCGCGCATCGATGGTGAGTTGGACGTTCCCGCCGGGCCGGGGCTCGACGCGTTCATCGGGCTTGTCATCCACGTGCCGCGTGATGTGCCCGCGCGTGCCGCGCAGCGTGGCCTCGAGCGCCCGCTCCATGCCCGAGGATCCGACTTCGTCTCCGGCGAGGTAGCCCTGCAGGTCGATGATCTCGCCGTCGCCGCCAAAGAGCGGCCACGCGGCCAGTTCACTGGCGTTCACTTCGTCGCGAAGCGAGCCGAGCAACTGCGACATCGAGCCGTCGATCTCAATGACCTGCGGCTCATCGCTGCGCAGCGGAGTGGGCAGGTGCGAGCGATCGAGCGTCACCTGCGTGCGGCTCCAGGGGTAGTCGCGCGTGCCGGACGTGCGCACCGTGATGCCGGGCTGATCTTTGGCGATCTGCGGCCCGCTCAAGGACAGTTCCTTGAACGCGCCTTCCTGGCCTGATGGAATGCGCGTGAGGATGACGTGCGGCTGGCGCTGCTCAAGGATCGGCTTGGCCACGTCTTCGACCGTGACGCTCGTCTGAAACTGGCGGTAATACGCCACCGCCCACTTCTCATAGAGATGCTGCGCCATGGCTTCGACGCGCCCGGAGATAGCGTCGCGCCGCTGCTCTATCTCTTCAAGCGGCGTTTCGCCCAGGCGCGCCAGATCGCGCCACACGTTCTCGACCTGCCGGTCGTAGCGCGGCTTGTACTCTTCGATGAGTTCATCGCGCCGGGCCCGGCTCAGTTCGTTCCACTCCTCGCGGTGCGTGCGCCGGGCCTCGGCGCCGGCCGCGGCGATGGCCCACTCGCCGCTGATGAGCCGGTAGTCCACCAGCACGTCAAAGCAGGGGCGGTCGAGCGCCAGTACCTCGCCATTGCGATCGACGATGCGGCCGCGATAGGTCGGCAGCAGCTCGGTGTCCACGAGGGCCGACTCGACAACGTTGCGGTGCTCGGCCCCGTGCACGACGGTGAGCCGGTACAACTGCCCGACGAGCACGAACATGGCCAGAACGACCATCGTCAGCAGCAGCAGCAGCCGGCGGTGGAACATGCTCGGGATGATCGCGTCGCGTTTCATGGTCCTTGTCATCCCTGCGCAGGCAGGGATCCAGTCTCCCTCCTCCCCCGGCCTGCTTGCCCCGGATCCGGTCGATCGGGTCGGGGGCGCCGGGATGGGGATTTGGCTTCAGGCGGCGCGGGCATCGCCCGTGGGCCTCAATCTATCGCGTCCAGCGCCTGCCGCACTTCCTGCTCGTCGGGCTTGCCTTCGAGGATGACGGCGTCTCCATGCATGACCACCGGCACGCGAAAGCGGAACTGCTCGATCAGCCCCGGATCGCCGTCGATGTCCTGTTCGACGAGCCGAAGATCATCCCGGCCGTCGCCGTCGATGATCGCCTCGACCATCGCCTTGAGCCGGTCGCACAGTCCGCAGTTGCTCCGCGTGTAGAAAACAAGATCGGCCATGCGTCGTCCGGGGCTTTGGATTCGGGGGAAGTTCGCGGCTCTGGACGAATCCTATTCGCGCAGTGCACTGCGGTGCGGCCCGGACCACCGGTGGAGTAGAATCCGGGCAACACAACTGCACGTCAGCGGCCCCGGTCGGTCCGGAGTTCGCGGCGTGGGCGTGCGCGCTGGAGATGCACGGTGGACTGGCTGGGGCCGATTTCTGCACACGAATCGATACGCGTGCTTGCCCAGCGGCTCGCAGAGGGTCGCGAGACGTATGCGCGCATCCCCGGCGGCAATGCTTCAACGGTGAGTGTGGTGGTCGCGGCTGCGTTGCAGGGCATAGCCACGCGAGGCGCGAGGCCATGCCACCCGATGGAGGCGATCGAGCAGGCAAAAGGCGGCCCCTTCCCCGGTCCTCCCCCGCAAAGCCCGGGGAGGGAGAAGAGTGGGCCCATCCTGTTGGTCACTGCCCACATCGATGATGCGGATGAGGCGGTGGATGAGCTGCGCGGCCTGGGCGTTGCGGCGCGGCTGTTTCCGGCACTCGAGGTCCTGCCCGGCGAAACCGGCGTCAACCCCGAACTGCTCGGCCAGCGTCTCGAACTCGTCCGCCTGGTCATCGACGGCGAGACGCCCGAAGTCATCGTCGCACCCATCCACGCGCTCATGCAGGCAGTGCCCGAGGCGGGGCGGCTGGGGAGCTTGTGCCTGAATCTCCGCGTCGGCCAGACTCAGCCCACCGGCGAACTGCTGGCGTGGCTCGAGGCCGCGGGTTATCTGCGCGTGCCGGCGCTCGACGGGCCCGGCCAGTTCGCCGTGCGCGGCGGGCTGATCGACATCTACCCCGCCGGCCGCGGCGACGACACCCCGCCGGTGCGCCTCGATTTCTTCGGCGATGAGATCGAAGCCATCAGCGAAGTCGATCCCGACACGCTCGCCACCGATCGGCGCATCGACGAAGTCCAGATCGTCGGCGCGACCGTGAGCGCGCTGCTCAGCGAAGAAGGCGGCACGCTGCTGACCAGGCACCTGCGCGACGACGCCATCATCATCCTGCACGAACTTATGGAGGTGACCGAGCAGGGGCGCGGCTACTACGAACGGGCGATCTCGGGTGGCGCCGTGTTTGGCCCGCCGGCGGTGCTCGCCGACCTGCGGCGCTTCACCTATCTGCAGATCGACGCCCACCCCGTCGGCGCGACCGATCCCGACGCCACGATCGATCTGCCCGTCGAATCTCTGCCCCCCTTTGCCGAAGATGCGAAGGAAGCGGTGCGCGAACTCGTCGAGCTGGCGGCGGGGCACGATCGCGTCGTCGTCCTGTGCAACAGCGAAGGCGAGCGCCAGCGCTTTCGGGAACTGGTCGCTGACGCAGCGCCGCAGGGCGTGGGCGAGATCGAATCGGTCGTGTCCTACCTGCACCGTGGGTTTGTGTGGCTGTCCGAAGGCGGGCAGCGGCTGGCGCTGACGCCTTACCACGAACTCCTGCATCGCTATCACATTCGCAGGAGCACAAAGCGGCTGCGCGCCGGGCGCGCGTTGGATGCGTTCCTCGAAATCGCACCCGGCGATTACGTCGTGCACCGGGACCACGGCATTGCCAGGTTCGTCGAACTCGCGACACTGCGCATCAACCGCACCGACGGCCGGCGCAACGACAACGCGCCGGCACGCGAGTACCTCACGCTCGAATTTGCCGGCAGCACGCGCCTGCACGTGCCG
The DNA here is from genome assembly GCA_020852515.1 of Phycisphaerales bacterium. Taxonomy (NCBI): domain Bacteria; kingdom Pseudomonadati; phylum Planctomycetota; class Phycisphaerae; order Phycisphaerales; species Phycisphaerales bacterium. The sequence continues at coordinate 58,338 of JADZAS010000002.1, read as the reverse complement.
CTGACGCGCATCGACCTCGTGCAGAAATACGTCGGCGGGTTCGACGGCAAGCCGCCGCTCTCGCACATGGGCGGCAGGAAGTGGACCCGCCAGAAAGAGCAGGTCAGCGAAGCGGTCCGCGATCTCGCGGCCGAGATGCTGCGCATCCAGGCGGCGCGCCAGCACGTGCCGGGCATTCGCTATCCCAATGACACGGCGTGGCAGAAGCAGTTCGAAGCCGAGTTTCCCTACGACGAGACGCCCGACCAGCTCGCCGCCATCGCCGAGATCAAGAAGGACATGCACAGCGATCGGCCGATGGATCGGCTGCTCTGCGGCGACGTGGGATTCGGCAAGACCGAACTGGCGATTCGCGCGGCGTTCAAGGCCGCAGAGTACGGCAAGCAGGTCGCCATCCTCGTCCCCACAACCGTGCTCGCCGAGCAGCACCATCAGACCTTTCGCCAGCGATTCGCCGATTACCCTTTTCGCGTCGAGGTCATCTCGCGCTTCCAGACGGCCAAACAGTCCAAGGAGATCATCCGCGGCCTGCGCGAGGGCGCGGTCGATGTCATCATCGGCACGCACCGCCTGCTGAGCAAGGATGTGAAGTTCGCCGACCTCGGGCTGGTGGTCATCGACGAAGAGCAGCGCTTCGGCGTCGAGCACAAGCAGCGGTTGCTGCAGTTTCGCCTCACGGCTGACGTGCTCACGCTCAGCGCCACGCCGATTCCGCGCACGCTGCACATGTCGATGCTCGGCTTGCGCGACATCTCTTCGCTTACCACGGCGCCGACCGACCGCCGCGCGGTGGTGACGGAAGTGATTCCCTGGAACGACCGGCGCCTGGCGCAGGCGATCAGCCGCGAACTGGCGCGGCAGGGGCAGGTGTTCTTCGTGCACAACCGCGTGCACAACATCAAGAGCATCGCCGACCAGGTGCAGCGGATGGCGCCCGGGGCCCGCGTGCTCATCGGTCACGGCCAGATGCCCGACCGCGAACTCGAAGAGGTCATGATCAAGTTCATCCGTCACGAGGCGGACATTCTCGTGTGCACGACGATCATCGAGTCGGGTATTGACATCGCCAGCGCCAACACCATGTTCATCAACGAAGCGACGAACTTCGGCCTGGCCGATCTCCACCAGTTGCGAGGCCGCGTCGGGCGCTCCAAACACCGGGCATACTGCTACCTGCTGCTGCCGCGCGACAAGGCCGTCACGTCAGTTGCGGCGCGGCGGCTGCGGGCGATCGAAGAGTTCTCCATGCTCGGCGCCGGCTTCAAGATCGCCATGCGCGACCTGGAAATCCGCGGCGCCGGCAATCTGCTCGGGGCCGAGCAGTCCGGCCACATCGCGGCGGTCGGCTACGAGATGTACTGCCACCTGCTCGAAACCGCCGTGAAGGACCTCAAGCGCGAACCGGATCTGCGGCCGGTCGACACGGAAATCGAACTCGACATCGAGGCGTCGATTCCCAGGTCGTACATTCCAGCCGACCTGCGGCGCATGGAGGCGTACCGCCGCATCAGCCAGGCGCGGAGCCTCGAAGATCTCGCCAGGGTTCAGAGCGATCTCGTGGATGCCTACGGCACGATGCCGGCTGCGGCGGACATGCTTTTTCGCCTCACCGAGGTGCGCGTTCTCGCCGCAATGGCCGGCGTGTCGGCGCTGGTGCGCCACGAGAGCGATCTCATCTTCCGCGCGGCGGGCGCCGGCCGTCTGGCCGAAGCGCTGCAGGGTGTGCCGGGCACGGTGCGGCTGGTTGACGCCGGCGATGCGCCGGCCGAGGTGTACTACCGCCCGAGCGATGCCGCCAGCGAACCGGGCACGCTGCTGAGCGTACTCAAGCGCCGGCTGCAGGTATTCACAGAGAAGGCGGCCGTTGCGGTCTGACCGGGCGCTTTACATCCGGTACCCGACCCGCCTCATCGCGTCGCCAGCCTGTGTCCGGATCAACTCAAAGTCAGCCGCCGTCATGACCTGCTTCCAATCCGGCGTTTCAAAGGCCATGCGCAGATTGTCGATTGCGGATGAATTCTGCACGCCCAGCCAGCGGCGCACGCGATTCTCGAACATCGACCGCGGCTTGGGAAACATCCGGATCGGGTACCGGTTGCTCGTCAGGTGGAGTTCGGCGCCCAGCGCGCTGATGGCTTTCGCGTAGTCTTCGCGCATCGCTTCGAACTTGATCGTGTGCACGCCGGGCCGATCGAGCCAGCCGCTTACGTGCCGAGCCCAGTTCGCGGCCGGGCCTTCGCCGCCGTCCATGGCGGTGCGCAGAAATGCGCTGATTTCGTGCGGCGAGTCGGGAAACTTCAGCGGCCGCAACGCCATGAGCGACGTCATCACCGGCCGCACGTCGCGCACGACGTACACCACATCCGAGGCGTCGATGATCTCGCGGGCGAACTCGCGCATCGCCTCGCCGACCTGATCGATCTCCACGCTGCAGTGGGTCTTGATGATGACGCGCTTGGAACACGAGCCGAGAATCGCGCGAGCCTTGCTCTCGGTGAGCGGGTACGGGTGCGCCGGATCGAGTCGGTCGAGGTTCATGTACAGGCTGTGCACCGCCTGGCCGAAGCCCTGCCGACGGTAGGTGTCAACAAAAAAGTGCCGAAGGCCGTCGATCGTGAGATGCGTGCCCGATCGCGGAAACGAACACACGACGATCGGTTTCGCTTTGCACTCGATCATTGCGACCGGCCCCGCTGGTGCTTGCGCTTCGCCAGCCGCTTGAGTTGAGAGTTGATGCGCATCGAGCGCGGCGCGAGCATGGCCAGCGAAGTAAGCATCGCGACGCGGCGCGGGAAACGGATGATCCGGTCGCCGCGCGCGACTCTTTCGGCGATCATCGCTGCGGCCCGCCGGGCGCCCGGAGAGACGAGGGCCGCGTCGGCGCCGTCCACCATCGGCGTGGCGACGTAGCCGGGCATCACGATCGAGCAGTGCACGCCGCGCGCCCCGAGGTCCATGTCGAGCGAATCGAGATAGAACGCCAGCCACGCCTTGCTCGCGCCGTAGGCCGCCGCGTGAGGCAAAGGCGTGCGGCCGGCCAGCGAAGAAATGCCCACGATCCGCCCGCCGCCGTGCGCGAGCATGACCTCCACAGCCGGGACGATGGTGTTGGTCGCGCCGATGATGTTGACGTCGATAATCTGCCGCGTGCGGCCGGGGTCCCAGCCTTCGGCCTCGCTGCGCTGGCCGATGCCGGCGTTGACGAAGACGAGATCGAGCCCGCCACGCGCCTGGGCAAAGTTGCGGATGGTGCGGTCCATGCCAGCCGCGTCCGAAACATCCACCTGCAGCGGCTCGACGGATGGATGCTGCCGGGCGAGATCGGCAAGCAGTTCACCCCGCCGCGCCGCGGCGCCGACGGTGTGCCCGGCAGATCCGTAGTGGTCCGCGAGCGCGCGCCCGATGCCGCTGGAGGCGCCGGTGATCAGGATGCGAAGCGGTTGCGGCAAGGGCGGGCTCAGCCGATGGTCGATTTCCCGAGAGCGGGCAATCCTAGCCGGCCCGCGTGAAATGCGCCTCCGGGGCGACACGAGCAGCGCGGGCGACCATAATTGTCCATGGCCACGGATTCACGGATCGATCTTCTGGCGCAGGAAGCCGCCCGTCTCGTTCACGCCGGCCGAGTCGAGAGCGTGGATGAAGCCATCCGCCGCGCCGTCGAAGAGACGGGCTGGATCGAAGTGCCCCGCCCCAGCCGCGGCCTGGTGCGCCGCCACGTCCAGGGGCTCACCATGCAGGCCATCGGCGCCCGCGAATACCAGAAGCGCGTCGTCGATGTGTGGGAGGTGGCCGAGCGCATCATGGCCGTGCTCGACGACTGCGACCCCCACCTGCTCGGGCGCGCTGCGCGCGGTCACATCGACGCGGGCGTGAGGCTCTACATCCGCGTCTTCACCAGTCAGCGCATCGGCGATCTGGCGCATCGGCTCGTCGAAGCGGGATTTGCCGAGCCGCACTTCTCGACGGTCGATTCGAAGCACTTCGGCCGATTTGATCGCATCACGTTCGAGGAAAATGGCCTGCCGGTGGCGATCACGCGCTGCAGTTGGCACCAGCGCGAACTCAGTCGCGTCGATCTCTTCACCGCGCGGCCGATTGAAGCCATCGACCTGCTCGCTCTGCGCCGGCAGATCGAAGCGAGCGAACGAGTCGATTAGATTCGCGGCTCATTGCTCCGGCACGAGCACGAGGAAACTCGGCTGGAGTTCCTCTCGCACCTTGCCGCCGACGGAGACGATCTTCTGCTTGAGGGTTCGCCCGTTGAGCGAATTGTGTGGAAATCGCCTCTGGAGCGCCATCACTTCCGGGCTGTAGAGGCCCGTGGCGACGTCCACCGCTGACTCAGGAAAAACGCCCACGCACACCATGCTGCGGTTCGGCCCGTGGTAATAGAACGCGAGTTCGCTCTGCGCCCGCAGTTGAACCGCGGCCTGCTCGGCGAGGCGGCGCGCCTCATCGGCGCTCGTCGTCTTGCCGGTCGTCGTGTCCTTCTCCGCTTCGTACACCCCGATCTGCAGGCTGTAGACGGTTCGCTCGCCTGGCAGATACCGGCGCGCCTGGCTCAGGTGATATTCGCGCAGGCGTCCCTCGGTCTCCTGCAATCCGAATCGGGAAAGGTACGCGCGGGAGAACGGCCGGCCGCCGTTGTACACGAAGTCCTTGATGGCATTCAGATCGTCCTGCGCCTGCTTGTCGGTGAGCGAGGAATACGAGCCGTAGCGCACCGTCGAGCCGCGCTCATCCGTCTCGATCCACGCGCCGGCGAACGGCGTGACCTCCTGGAACTTTGCGAGATACGCCGTGGCGAGTTCACGATGATCGGCGTCGGTGAATGCGGCCAGAACGACCGCCCAGCCTTCGCGGTGCGGAGCGTCGGCCACGGCCGCCGGATCCTGCTGGGCGGGCGCTGCGGCCGTTCCGCCGTCAGGCGTCCAGCGGACTTCGCGCGGCTCGGTCGGCGCGACCATCGGCTCGTTCACCGGCTCCACCTGCCCGGTCGACTGAGACTGGTGCGACAGATCGGTCGTCCGGGTCTCGTCGCAGGAAACCAGGCTCGGGGCGAGCGCGAGGCCCAGAATCAGGACGGAGCGACCGGCGGTGCCAATAAAACCGGCCGCGGGGCGTGCCGGAACTGCGGCAGAAGAAAAGTCATGATCGTTTTGCACGTCCCACCTCCGGTTATCGTGGCGCAAGGCTATGCAGTATAAGGGCTTAGATCACAATTTGCTTCGCGATGCCGCTTCAAGTCTTTTCTCGGGCATCGTCGATATCCTTGAGCGGAGTGGAGAGGAACCAGCCGGCTGAAGGCAGGGCGAACCCGTCGTTCGCCTCCGGCAGACGGCGCGAATTCGAGGAGTCCATCGCTCATGAGCGGCATCGCTCCACTCGGGCCCGGGACGCTGTCCCAGGCCGACTCATACCAGTATAGATCAAACGGCGCGGCCGTTTCAGGAGAAGCACGCACCTCGCACAGCGAGCGCGGCGCGGATTCGATCGAACTTTCTCCCACGGCCCGGCGCGTGCTGCTGCTCGAACGCCTGCTGAGCGACCCGCCGGTGCGCCAGGAGTTGATCGATCGGGTTCGCCAGGAGATCGAGTCCGGCCGATACAACCTCGACAGCAAGATCGACCGCGTCGTCGATGAGATCTGGAACGACCACTTCGCGGACGACACGACTGCGTAGTGCTCGGGGCAAGAAGGATTGAAGCCATCTGGGGCCGCACGCCGGACACGACGTGCGGCCCTGTTGTTTGCGCAATGCAGAAAAAGTCCGTGCAGTCGCGGCACGACTCGCGCTAGCATCGAGCGAAGCCCACCGGATACCTGACAATGAAATCGATCAGAGCGCGCATCGCCGTTGCAATCGCGGGCGGGCTATTGAGTTCGATTGTGATCGCGTGGGTGGCGGTGATCTTTGTCAATCCACACACGGGAGGCGCACACACAATCGAGATGCGCCATCGGGGAGACTCCATCTGGCGAATCGAGTGTACCGAGCAGGCGGTGAAGTCAAGTGTCATCGTAACTCGTCACTCAGTCGATTTGCCTGAAGCCGGTGACATGAGCGTCACCGATGCAGTGCCGAAGTGGGTAGCGAAGGAACTGGAACTGATCCAACCGGGCATGCCGCCCGATGGTTTCATTGCACAGGCCAGCGGCTGGCCATTGCTGTGCTTGCGGGCCACGCAACTGCTGACGGCGGGCTCCAACGGGGCCGTCAGCACCGGAACAAGTTGGGGAATCCCGATCTCCGGCCAGAGTTCGCCGGCTGCACCCGGCACGGTGATTCCCCTGCGACCTCTGTGGGGCGGCCTGCTCGGCGACACGCTGGTTTACGCGGTGGCCTGGTTCGCTGTGCTGTCGGCGATCGTCTCGACGCGGAGAATCTTGCTTGTTCGTCGCGGAAAGTGCCTCGATTGCGGCTACTCGCTTGTCGGACTCAACGGACACCGATGCCCGGAGTGTGGCGCCAACATCGCGCGACCGCAGCAGCGCGCGTAGTAGAGGCGAAGTCACGCGGCGGCCTTATGTTTCAAGTCGCTGGCGCACGAGGCGGGTGAAGAGGTCGCCGCGCTGCTCGAAGTTGGTGAACTGATCCCAACTGGCGCAGCCGGGGCTGAGCAGCAGCACGTCGCCCGCCACCAGGCGCATCGCCGCGTTACTCACCGCCACTTCGAGCGTTCGGCAGTGCAGGCACGAGCCAGGCGGGGCGAGATCATGGAGAACCTGCCCGACGGCGCCGATGGCATAAAGGCGCGCCACGCGCTCTCCCAGCGCCGCCAGCGGCGCGAGATCGGCCTTCTTGTCGTACCCGCCGACGATGAGGTGAATGCGGGAAGGGTCGTCAAAGGACTCGACGGCGAGCACGGCCGCCGCCGGCGTCGTGCATTTCGAGTCGTTGTAGAAGCGCCGGCCGTCGGGCGTCGCCGCCACCAGTTGCAGCCGGTGCGGCAACCCGGGAAAGGATTCGATCGCGCGCAGAGCGTCGGGCAGCGCGATTCCCACAGCCGCACAAGCCTCCGCGGCGACGAGCGCATTGAGCCGATTGTGCCGTCCTGGAACGAGCAGGTTGATGGGCGCAAGCCGCTGATCTTCGCCATCGACGTCGATGCGCCGCACGCCGGGCCGGGTCGGCCAGTCCTTCAAGCCAGGGCCGAGTATCGCCGTGTCGCCGGGCTGCTGTGCGGCGAGCAGGCGCTGCTTGGACTGGCGATAGTGCTCAAGCGAGCCGTGCCAGTCGATGTGGTTGTCCGACAGATTGGTGACGACGGCAATTCGGGGAGCGAACGAACATGAAGCCGACTCGCCCAGCCAGTGCAGCATGGCGCTGGAGAGTTCAAGAACGACCCAGTCCTCCGGCCCGACGTCGGCGCCGAGCAGCGAGCCGCCGATGTTGCCGCCGAGATGCGCTTTAGAGGTGGCGACCTGAGCGCTGCTGCGCGAAGATCGCGCGGCGAGGGCGTGGTGGATCATGGCCGTGGTCGTGCTCTTTCCGGCGGTGCCGGTCACGGCAATGATGCGCTCGCGACTGGGCAGCGTGCCAAGCAGCAGTTCGATCTCCGTGGTGATCGGCACGCCCGCACGCCGCGCCGCCTGGAGAAACCGATTTTCCCAGGGTCGCGGCACCGCAGGGTTGGCCACGATCAGATCCGCCTCGGTGAAGTCCCGCTCGTCATGCCCGCCCAGGCGCAACTCGACGCGGCCGGCCTCGATCAGATCGCGAATCGATTCGAGCGACTCGGCCAGTTCATGAGGCGGCGCCAGATCGGTGAGCAGCACGTCGCAGCCGCGCGTTTCGACAAGCCACCGGGTCACGCCGGCGCCGCCGCCGAAGTGCCCAAGGCCCATCACGGTCACGCGCGATCCGGTCATGGCTGTCCGTAGCGGTGCCGGTATTTGCGGTCGAGCGCCTTCTGCTTGTTGTCGAGATCGACGGGGCTGCCGTCGATCCACGCGGCGACCACATCCGATGTGATCTCAAGCGGGTTGCCGGTCGTGAGGATCAGCGTGGCGACCTTTCCTGCTTCGATCGAGCCGAGCGTTTCGCCGACGCCGAGGATTTCGGCGGCGCTGAGCGTCACCGCGCGCAGCCCCTCGTCCGCCGGCAGGCCGTAGGCGACGGCTTTCGCCGCGTGGTAGGGGAGGTTGCGCTCGTGCGCCGGTTCTTCGCCGCTGGCGATGCAGAAGCGCACCCCCGCCTGCCGCAGGCGCTCGGGCAGCGTGAACGGTTCGTCGTACGCGGCGTCGCGGCGCGACGGCATGCGATGCGTGCCGACGATGATCACGGGCACTTCGTGCGCCTTGAGCAGATCGATGCATTGACCCAGATCCGCGCCGCCGACGATGATGGGCTTGAGGCGCCATCGATTCGCCCACGCCACGGCGGATTCGATCTCCGCCGAATCACTGGCGTGGATGAACACCGGCGCGAAGCCGTCAATCGCGGGCGCCATGGACTCGAGACGAAGATCGATGGGCAGCTGCGCATCCGCTTTTCGCGCCCGCAGGTATGCGGCGGCGTCGCGGAAGAGATGCTCGATCTGGTCGAGCCGCTCGCGCGCCTGCTTGAGTTGTTCCTCTTCGCTTTCCTGGATCCACCACGCGGTGCGAGGCCGCACGTTGGGCCAGCGGATCACCAGCCCGGCGCGATCGTTGATCGTGAGTTCCTCCGTGGTCCAGCCGTCCATGCGAATGATCGAGCAGTATCCGGAGACCACGCCGCTTTGCGGCACCGTCAGAACGGTGAGGATGCCGTTGGCGCGCGCAACAGGAATGAGAGCGCTGTCGGGATTGACCGCGACCGCCGCCCGCACCTCGGGTGTAACCTGCCCGGTCTCGCCCATGTCGTTGGTCGCGCGCACGGCGCCGATCTCGCTCAGGCCGATGGTGGTGTCCGCGCTGATCAGGCCGGGGTAGAGGTGCCGGCCTTTGGCGTCGATGATCTCCACCTGCTCCGGCCCGGAGTGGGGGAAAGCGCCTGAGCCGACCTCGATGATCACGCCGTCCTTAAAGACGACAAATCCGTTCTCGATGGGTGCGCTGGAGACGGGGTGGATCGTCGCGTTGATGATCGCCACCGGCCTGCTCTGCGGCTCGCCGGGAATCTGAATCGACTGCGCCGCAGTCATCGAGGCCGCGGCGCCGGCGGCAATCGCTGCAAATGCACGGGCAAGTCGCCTGCTTCGAATGTTCATCGCTGACCTCCTTCGATGGCGTGCCAGCCGCAGCCGCATTCGCCGGGGCGCGAAGTGTTGGGGTCGTAGCCGCGCAATTCGCGCTGGCGCATGATCTCAGCGAGAATGCTGCGCCGCGGCGGGCCGTCGTTGCCTGGGTCGTCCGCGTGATCCGGCGCCGGCTCCTCACCTTCCTCGCCGTCCTTGTCGCCTTTGTCTTTCGTCTTCTCCGGGTCCTTGAGATTCTGGCGGAGGATCTTCTGGATCAGTCGCTGGCGCTCGCTTTGGGCGACCTGCCGCAACTGCGCATCGGATTCGAGCGTGAACATCGGCCGACCGTCGATCCACGTCTGCTCGCAGCGCGTAAAGGTGTCCAGCGGCGGACCGGACCAGATGACAAAGTCCGCGTCCTTGCCCACTTCGATCGAGCCGACGCGATCATCGATGGCGAGCTGGATAGCCGGGTTGATGGTGACGAACTTGAGCGCCTCGGCCGGGTCCAGGCCGCCGTAGCGCACCGCCTTGGCCGCTTCAGTATTCATGCGGCGGGCGAGTTCGTCGGAATCGGAGTTGAAACTCACCACGACGCCGGCGTTGTGCATGATGGCGCCGTCGTGCGGGATCGCGTCGTACACCTCAAACTTGTACGCCCACCAGTCGCTGAAGCACGAGGCGCCGGCGCCGTGCTCGGCGATCTCGCTCGCGACCTTGTAGCCTTCGAGCACGTGCTGGAACGTGCCGATGCGGAAGCCGAACTCGTCGGCCACGCGGATGAGCATGAGGATCTCGTCCTGGCGGTACGAGTGGCAGTGAACGAGGCGATCGCCCTTGAGAATCTCGGCGAGCGCTTCGAGTTCGAGATCGCGCCGGGGCGGATAGGCGGGCGCCTTGGTCGCGGCGCCCGAATTGAACCGGTCCCACGCGTCGATGTAATCACGTGCCGCCAGAAACGCGCTGCGGATGAGCGATTCGACTCCCATGCGCGACTGCGGGTAGCGCGATGTGTAGTTGTCGCCCCAGTTGGCCTGCTTGACGTTTTCGCCCAGCGCAAACTTGATGCCCGACTTGGCGCCCTCGAAGCGGAAGCGCTCAGCTCTCTGGCCCCAGCGGATCTTGACGACCGAGTTCTGCCCGCCGATCGGATTGGCTGAGCCGTGCAACTGGTTCACGACCGTCAGGCCGCCGGCCAGTTGCCAGTACCAGTCGATGTCATCCGGGCTGATCGCATCCTCGATGCGCACCTCCGCGGTGATGGCCTGCGTGCCTTCGTTGATGCTGCCGCGATCGATGCCGGTGTGCGAGTGGCAGTCGATCAGGCCGGCGGTCAGATGCTTGCCCGTCGCGTCGATGACGACCGCGTCGGCAGGCGCGGCGAGGTCGCGGCCGATCTGTGCGATCCTGCCATCGCGCACGAGGACATCCATGTTCTCGAGGATGCCCGCTTCGGCGCTCGTCCAGACCGTCGCGTGGCGCACGAGTACGGCGGCCGGTCGCGGCTGCGGCTCGAGCAGGCCGAAGGCGCCCAACGGTGTTGGATAGTCCTCGGGCGCCTTTTCGTACTCGTCCTGCTTGGCCTTCTCCGCCTGCTCGTCGGCTTCTCCCGCTTCGCCTTGCGGCTGCTCCGGCGGCGCCTCGGCCGCGTCTTCATCGTCGCCCTGCTCAGGCTCTGCCGGCTCGGCCTGCTCGTTTTCTTCGGGCGCCTGTCGCGTCGCGGTCCAGTTGGTCTCCTCGCCCGAGGCCGTGCGCGTCACACCGCGCATCGAGCCGCCTTCGACGATGGCCGAGTACTGCTCCCAGCCGCTGCGCTCGAACAGGTGCCCGGGCAGAACGAAACTCAGCCGCTCGACGCGCCACGACACCGCCTTGGCCTTGGTTTTGTTCTCGCCGATCTGCAGTTGCACCTCCGGCGACTCTTTCTTGCCGGTGATGAGCAGATTGATCGTCTGCTCGATCTCTCCGCCGAAGTCAACCGTCCAGGTTCCCAGCGGATCGACGGCCGCCTGGGCCTTCATCTCGATGCGGTCGCCGCTCACCCACAGTTCCGTTACCGTGCGATCCTCGCCGAAGAGTTCGCCGGTTCCTTCGATGACGGCCAGATGCGCGATGGCGCCCTGCTGGATACGGCCCATGACTTTGTCAAGCAGCAGCATCCGCGCCGGAGTGGTCGTGAGCGCTGCCAGCGCTTCGTCCTCCGTCAGGCCCTCCTTGATCGCCTGCCGCAGGTTTTCGAGGAACTTGTCGCGGCTGCGGAGCGTGTCGGTGGTCAGCGCGACCGTCGCCCCGCCCTGGATGAGCCGGCGCGGGTTCGTCGGCGCCTGCTCCCACTGCATCATCGTGCGCAGGTCGATCGAATCAGCATCCTCGATCGCTTCGATCTTGGGTGCCTTGGGAAAGTTGATGGGCAGAATGATGGGCAGGTTCGTTTCGAGCACATCGCCCAGGCGCAGGTACTCGGCGCCGCTGCCGCGCACCATCAGGTTCAGGTCAAACTCTTCGCTGAGGCGCGCAGCGCGGAAGAGGTCGAGTTCGCTCTCCGTGTTGAAGAGCACCGGCTGCTGGCGCTGGCGCACGACGAACCGCAGCGCGTAGAGTGCATCGGCCGGGGCGGGCGCCTCGATGTTTATGGGATTGAGCCGGTACATCTCGACGCAGTGGCGATACCACTCGGCGTCGATGAGCGTCTGACGCACCAGCGCGACGGCGCCAATCAGCGAGCCGGGGTACTCATCGCTGTTCCACCCGCCTGTTTCGAACTGGATGACCTGCGGCCCGATGGGCTGGTGCACGATCGGATCGCTTCCCGCCTCGCGCAGCGCGATCGTCGCCGCGGCGCCGCGGAAGATGCCCCGGTCGGGCACGATCTGAGCCGCCGTGAAGCCGATCTTGTGCAGCGCCTCGATCGTGCCCTTGTCCAGCGGCGTCGCGTCCGTTGCGTTGAACTGGGCGCGCACGTGGCTGTTCCAGTGCAGACCGGGCGAATCCGGAAGCGCCGCGGGCGCTTTGACTGGCACCGAGAGATCGATGAACCCGGCGTGAACCGTCTTGCCGCTCAGGTCCCACAAGCGCGCTTCGGGCGGCACGTCGCTGCCCGCACCGACGTAGTCGATCACCCCGTCGCGGATGACGATCGTCCCGCTTTCGATCACCTTTCCCGGCGCGACGATAATCCTGGCGTTGACGAGCGCGTGGATCCGCGGCACGTTGGGCGGCGGACCGTTGGAAGGCTCGTCCGGCTGGGCCATCGCCGGCGCCGCCAAGGCCAGCAAGGCGGAAATGGTGCAAAAAAGCTTCCCGAGTCGCGCAAGTCGTGACATGGTCGGTCCTCGAAGGAGTCAGGCCGACAGTGTAGTGCCACCGCCGCCGCCGAGTCGAACACCGGCCGGCTCACACCGCGAGCCCCATCGAACGCAGGCGATCGAGGTGCGAGCGGCCGATGCGCAAGCGCAGCCTCACCCCGCCGGTCTCGTAGTCGCGCCCGAGCACTTCGCCGCGCGATTCGGCATAGGCGATCGCCTTGGCCGCCGACCAGGGCGCGGCGAACTCGATCTCGACCATCTCGCCCGCAAGCCGGTCCTGCACCATCTCGCGCAGCTCCTCGAGCCCGCGACCGGTCCGGGCGCTGATGGCGATCGCGGAAGGATCGCGCTGATGCCACAGCGCCAGTTCGGATTCATCCTCGAGCCGATCGACCTTGTTGAGCACGAGAATGTGCCGCGGCAGATCGGGGTCGATCGCCGGCGGGTCTTCGTCGCGCTCCTGCTCAACCCACGTCGCGCTCTCATCGGCGATGGTCCGCTCGCGCGGCCGCAGGGGGTCGTCGCGCAGCAGATCCGCCAGCGTTTCGCGCACGATGTCAAGCTGCATCGGCGCCATCGGGTCTGACACGTCGATGACGATGAGCAGCAGGTCCGCGTGGATCGCCTCTTCGAGCGTGGCCCGAAACGACGCGATGAGATGGTGCGGCAAATCGCGCACGAAACCGACCGTGTCGGAGAGCAGCGCTTCCTGGCCGCTGCCCAGCGGCCAGCGGCGCGTACGCGTCGTCAGCGTCGCAAACAGGCGATCGTCGGCATACGCCCCGCCGCCGCCCGTCGGGCCCGTCAAGGCGTTGAAGAGCGTCGATTTGCCCGCGTTCGTGTAGCCGACGAGGCAGACGGTGCGGTGCTCGGCTCGCCGGTGGGCCACTTCGCGCACGCGCCGCGCCAGCACTTCGGCCAGTCGCGCCTTGAGCACGCTCTTGCGCCGCTGCACGAGGCGGCGGTCGGTCTCGATCTGCGTTTCGCCCGGGCCGCGCGTGCCGATGCCCAGCGGCGCGCCACCCGTGATCTGGCCGAGGTGCGACCACATGGCCCGCAGGCGCGGGTAGGTGTATTCGAGCTGCGCCAGCTCGACCTGCAGGCGCGCTGCCGCCGTCGTCGCCCGCCCGGCGAAGATGTCGAGAATCAGTTCGCTGCGATCGATGATCTTCACGCCGACGATCTTCTCGATGTTGCGGATCTGCGACGGGCTCAGGTCGTTGTCGAAGACGACCAGCGTCGCGCCGGCCTCTTCGACGAGGCGTCGAAGTTCCTCAAGTTTGCCCGTGCCGATGTACGTCCCCGCGTCGGGCGTGCGGCGATTCTGGATCGCCTCGCCCACCACCGTCGCGCCGGCCGTCTCGGCCAGGTCGCGCAGTTCACCCAGCGGATCGCGCGCATCAAAGCGCGAGCCGGGCAGGTGGCACGCGACGAGCACGGCTCGTTCGGCAAGCGAGCGGGCCTGGAGTTGTTCCTGGGATATTGATGTCATACAGGTGCAGCCATTCGGAAATGCGCCGGGCGCAGGGCGACCGGGCGGGTGATGTCGTGGAATTGTAAACAGCGGAGGGGCGCATTCACGCACGGGCGACCGGGCGCCAGGGCATGTTGCCGCCGCGGCAGGGCGGCGGCCGGGTGCGTCGGAATGCGGTGATCAGAAGATCATGACCGGCGATGATACGGCCGGCCGCCCCGAAAGGCTAGCCGCCCGGCTGCGTCAGCCATCGGCTCAGCCGATCGACCGAGGCGCGAAGCAGCTGCGAGCGCACCGGCTCCTCGTGAAAGTCGTGCGTCATGCCCTCAAACTCCATCAGTTCGCACGCCACGCCCGCCGATCGGCACAGGTGGACGTACTGGTTCGAGTGCTCGATGGGCACGGCCTGATCATCGCGCGCGTGGGCGATGAAGACCGGCGCCTTGAGCGACCGGATGTGCCTGGCCGGATCGAGATGATCGAGGTGATCGAAGTAACTCGGCCCGATGCGGATGCCCTTGAAGGGCGCAAAGCCGATCGACTCAAGCGACTGCTGCACCATCTCGCGCGGGGCCGCCACAGCCGTGATGCCCGGCAGATCGCACACCGGCGCCCAGAGCAGCAGGCCCCGCGCGCCGAACTCCGCCGCCATCATCAGCCCGCCCAGGGCGCCCAGGCTCGAGCCGACCACGCCGAGGCGGCTCATGTCAAAGCGATCATCGCGCGCCAGCCAGCGGGCCACGGCCAGGCAGTCGCGCTCGACGGTGGCCATGCTGTAGAGCCGCTGGTCGCCGGTCGATTCGCCGCAGCCGGCGTGGTCGAAGCGCACGCAGGCGATGCCCAGCGCGCCGAGCATGCGGCCGAACTCGACGAAGTGGTAACTGCGGCCGATGCGGTCGCCGCTGAAGCCGTGCACCAGCACCACCACCGGCCAGGGCGCTTCGCTGCGCGGCAGGTCGATCGACGTTGCCAGTTGCGCCTCGCCCGAATCGATCCAGCAGAACTGCATCTCCGGCGCGGGAGGGCCGTCCTGCCGTGCTGGTTCACGCTGCGTCATGATGAGTTATATTGCCGCCGCCAGATTCCGGCGCGGCGGAAGGGGTTGGGAAAGGCATCAAGGCATCCAGGTGTCGAGGCATCAAGGCATCAAGCAAACTGGAAGCCGCGTCCCCAGTGAGCCGCGACGCGAGGGCTCTGCGCAGCGGAGCGCTCACCCGCTCACATCAATCGCGTTCCCCACCGCGGCGGCGTTGAACTCCGCGACGGCTCGCTCGCTCAGGAAGTACGCGCGGTTGAGGACCGCATTGCCCCGGCCGGGTCCATCGAGATCGATCCGGCCATCCACGATGCCCGCGACGAGCCGCTCGCGGAGGCGCTGCTGCGATGCGGCCGACGGGATCGGTGCGGTCGCCGGCGCCGTCTGGCTCTGAGCCTCCTGAAATGCAAGCGACGAGAGTTCGACGCGATCGACATCGCGCACATTGACGGGCGCATCGCAGGTGTCGTACTTGGCGGCTTTGTCAGCGGCGGCGTCGCGAGCCCGCTGGATCGGCGAGGTCGCGCTCGTCGAGGGCACCATTCGATACCCGCCCTGGTATGGTTCGATTCGCATCCAGCCTCATCCTTGCCTGCCGGTGTACAGGGCAAGCATCGCCGTTCATCGGCCGCGCGTCAAGTGACTCTTTGGAGTTATATCCGGCTGCGCAATTTCTGCGCCGGAGGCGCTGGCTTCGCTCACCCGATCGACGGCGGATAGGCGATATTCGAGGGCGAGGCAATCAAACGTACCTGTCCCGCTTTTCCGCTCTTCGCCGACGCTCAGTTCAGGGTAGTCCGCGCCGTCCTGCCCGCCGAGGTCCCATTCATAGAAGTGCCAGTTCTCGGGGTCGAGATCGGGATTGTCATCTTGCGAGACCGCGAGCCGGATGTCGCCGGCGTCGATCGTGAGCACGAAGAGGCGCTCAGAGAGCCGGTCGTAGACAGACACGGTGTCAACGCCGCCCGATCCGCCGAAGAAGTTCACCAGCGTAACGGGGTCAACGATCTCGGTCCCATCGCGGTTGAGCAACCACAGCCCCGTATTCGTCGTCAACAGAATGCTGTTCGGCCCGACGGCGATCGAAGGGTCCACCCCGCCTGACTCCGTTCGTGCGTCAACGTGCGCGCCGAAGTCGACTGGCTCTCCGCAAATCTGCGCATGGCAGTCGACGGCGAGACACGAGGCAGCCAGAACACCACACATTGCGCGCGCAACGATACCCCTGAATTGACCTGCCGACATCCTCCACCTCCCATCAGTTTGGAATCTGAACGACGTTGCTGATCTCACACCCACCGCTTGGGTAGTTCAATGTTTGAAGGAATCCGCCACATGCCTGCTGACCGGCCTGTCCTTCGAAGAATGCAAACCCGTGTTCATCGACTCCCGCTCCAGCGACCTGTCGAAGCCCCCGCCAGCCGAGTCCGAGCGTGACTCCGTAGCACCAATTGCCGCGAGGAAGCGTGAAAGAGCCTTCGTGGGGTGCAAACAGCAGGAGGATTCCAGATCCAGGTGGCGCGTTTCGAACCTCCGCCCGCAGGAAGCCGGGACAGCCACCTTCAAGACTGAGAACCGGCTGCGCCAGGCCGAGGCGCGCCGAGACCAATAAGGCCGCAAGACTGGCGAGTAGAGCAGCGATCATCATTCTGTTTGACATGGTGAAACTCCCTTCACCTGATGGTACACGCCATAAGAGTGCCGCCGACGTCCCATACCGTCCACAGGGACACCGCCCTGATCGGTGGCCGTTTCACGCAATTGGAGGGGCTCGCGGAAGTCTTCAGCGCAGGCAATCAAACGTACCTGTCCCGTTTTCCCGCCCCCGTTTTCCCGCCCCCTGAATTGACCTGCCCACATCCTCCACCTCCCATCAGTTTGGAATCTGAACGACGTTGCTGATCTCACACCCACCGCTTGGGTAGTTCAATGTTTGGAGAAACCCGCCGCACGCGAGCACCCCCGCCTTCCCTTCAAAGAAGGCGAAGCCGTTCTCGTCTGCACCTGCTGCGGAGGCGATGCGCAGTCCGCGCCACCCCAGTCCCAACGTAACTCCATAGCACCAGTGACCAGGCGGAAACCTGTACGAGCCCCGATGGGGTGCGAAGAGAAGCAAGATGCCGTGGTTCGGCGGCGCGCCAGTAACTTCTGCTCTGAGGAATCCCGGACAGTCTCCCTCGACGGATAGAACCGGCTGCGCCAGGCCAAGGCGCGCTGAGGCGAGGAGCGCCGCAAAACCGGCGACGAGAGCGGTGGTCATCGTTCTGTTTGACATGGTGAAACCGCTTTCACCCGATGGTACACGCCATAAGAGTGCCGCCGACGTTCCATACCGTCCACGGGGAAACCGCCCTGATCGGCGGCCCTTTCGCGCAATTTGAGGGGCTTGCGGATGTACTCAGCGCACCTCGTGCAGCGCCTTGAGCGAAGCCAGCAGCGGCGCGACCGCGTCGAGGCGCAGCATGTTGGATGCGTCGGACAATCCGCGGCTTGGCTCGGGGTGACATTCAAGAAAGACGCACGGCACGCCGGCCGCTACGGCCGCGCGGGCCAGCAGCGGCGCTCGCTCGGGCCGTCCGCCGCTCGTCTCCGTCGCGCCGGGCAGTTGCGTCGAGTGCGTCGCGTCGAAGCACACCGGCGGGCCGATCTCCATGAGATCGCCCAGGCCGATGAAGTCGTTCACGAGCCGGTGATAGCCGAAGAACGTGCCGCGCTCGGTCAGCATCATCTGCGTGCAGCCCGACTCATCGAGTTTGCGCACGACGTGCTTCATCTCGGCGGGTGAGAGGAACTGACCTTTCTTGACGTTCACGGCTTTGCCCGTGGCGCCGGCCGCGGCCAGCAGATCCGTCTGACGGCACAGGAACGCCGGGATCTGCAGCAGATCGACGTACTCGGCCGCGAGCGCCGCCTGCGCCGGCTCGTGGATGTCAGTCGTGACGGGCACGCCGAGCCGATCGCGCAGGCGCGCCAGATCAGCCAGGCCCTGCGCGACGCCGGGGCCGCGCTTCGAGGTGATGCTTGAGCGATTCGCCTTGTCGAAACTGGCCTTGAAGATGTAGCTGAGGCCGAGGCGGTCGCAGACTGCTTTCAGCGTTTCGCCGATGTGCCGGCCGAGTTCGGCGGACTCAAGTACACATGGCCCGGCGATGATGCACAGCGGCTGGTCGGGGCCGATAACGAGTTCGCCGACGCGGCAGGTGGATGGCATGTCCAAACGATAGGCCCGGCGGCGCAGGGGCCTGCACCGGAGCCGCAACGGAACCGCGGCCGCGCCGCAGCCGTATTGTGGATGCTGCCCAGCCGTACAGGCCAGAGCGCCCGGCACGGGCAACCGGACATTGCTCAAAGGAGACGGGCGGCCGCGCCGATAGTGGCTCGGAGAGACTGTCGACGCGCCGCAGGAACACTGGCCCATGGCACGAATGCCCCACGAACCCGAAGCCTTCTGCGAAGCCGTCATGGCTCTCATGTCGCGCCTCAGCCCCGAGCGCAACGTCGAACTCGCGGGCACATTCGAAGTGCTCATCGATGGGCGGCACCTCGCGCTCGAGAACCTCTACCGCATGGTGCTCAACGACCCCGATCGAGGCGTGGAGATCGTCGAGCAGTTTCTCGATCACCTCCTGGAAGGCGAGGAGGCGGCGAGCGTGCCGCTGCCTTTTGAAGTCGCCAGGCCGCGCATCATGCCGCGCATCCAGCCCGAGTCGATCTTCCAGCACCTCGACGCCCAACTCGTCGCCCACCAGCCGTTCGTCAACGACACGGTCGTGCTCTACGTCATCGACATGCCGCATCTGACCGTGAGCATCACCGTCGAGCAGATGCTCAAGTGGGGTGTGGACCTCGAGGAGATCGACCGCACCGCGCGGCGAAACCTCGGCGCCTACTCCGATGAACTGAAACTGCGCATCATCGAAGCCGGCAGCGGCGGCAAAGCCGCGATCTTCCAGGAGAACGACGGCTACGACGCCAGCCGCCTGCTGCTGGGCTCATTGCACGGGCGGCTCGCGCCGGTGCTGGGATCGAACTTCCTCGTCGCCGCCCCGGCGCGCGATGCGTTTCTGGCGGTCACGGCCGATCCCGCCGAATTCGCCGAGAAAGTGCACTCGCGCGTCGAGATCGACTACAAGCGCCTGCCGTATCCCATCACCGACCGCTTCTTCATCGTCACCATGGACGGCATCGCCGGCACCACCGCCGCGTAGCTCCCCTCTCCCCGTGAGAGAGGAGCCGGGTATGAGGGCCGTGCGGGCCATGAGTTATTTCTTCGACTTGCCCGACGGCTTGGCGTCTTCGGGTTCCGCCGCGGTTTCGATCGGAGCGGCCGGCTCGGTGATGGCGCCGGCTTTGACGAGCACCTTGCGGCGGATCTCCTCGAAGAGTTCGGGATTGTCCTTGAGGAACTGCTTGGAGTTCTCGCGGCCCTGGCCGAGGCGGATGTCGCCGTACGAATACCACGCGCCGGACTTCTGAACAATGCTCTCCTTGTCGGCAAGGTCGATGAGATCGCCCGCGGCCGAAATGCCCTCGGTGAACATGATGTCAAACTCGGCGTCGCGGAACGGCGGCGCGACCTTGTTCTTCACCACGCGGGCCCGTACGCGGTTGCCCACGTTCTGGTCGCCATCCTTGATCGAGCTGATGCGGCGGATGTCGATGCGCACCGAAGAGTAGAACTTGAGCGCCCGGCCGCCGGGCGTGGTTTCAGGTGAGCCGAACATCACGCCGATCTTCTCGCGGATCTGGTTGATGAAGATGACGGTGGTCTTGCTCTTGGAGATGGCGCCGGTGAGCTTGCGCAGCGCCTGGCTCATGAGGCGAGCCTGCAGGCCCACGTGCGTGTCGCCCATCTCGCCTTCGATTTCCGCCCGCGGGATCAGTGCCGCCACGGAGTCCACCACGACGACATCCACGGCGTTGGAGCGCACGAGCAGCTCACAGATTTCCATGGCCTGCTCGCCGGTGTCGGGCTGGCTCACGAGCAGTTCATCGACGTTGACGCCCAGCCGCCGCGCCCACGAAGGGTCGAGCGCGTGCTCGGCGTCGATGAACGCCGCCACGCCGCCGTTCTTCTGCGCGCTGGCGACCACGTGCAGGGCCAGCGTGGTCTTGCCGGATGACTCGGGGCCGAACAGTTCAGCCACGCGGCCGCGCGGGACGCCGCGCCCACCCAGCGCCAGATCAAGACTGATCGCGCCGGTGCTGATGCCCTCAATGGCCTGGATGTTCTGGCCGTCGAGTTTCATGATCGCGCCCTTGCCGAACGCCCGTTCGATCTGGGTGATGGTGCGCTCGAGCGCCTGGGTGCGGCCGGCGATATCGCGTTCAGGGGCGGCGGTGCTCATGTCGGAAGGGGTTCCTTTTCTGGGCAGGGAGCCTGAGCCCGCCGAGGGCCGGGACGTGCGACCATTGGCGGCGGCTTTGCTTTCAATCATAACCATGGCTTGCTCCTTCTCTGCAGCGGCGTCGATCACGGTGAAGTCGTCAGGCGAGACCATCGGAAGCGCCCTCATGTTTGGTATCCGATAGGATTGCAGGATATCGACAGGAAGTCAACAAAAAAGTGAACAAAAACCGTACGGCCATCGAAAAAACGGCGTGAATCGGCCCCAAGAGGGCACAGAAGGCTCAAAAAGCCGGAAAAGGCCGGAACGCAAAGAGCCCGGAGCTTGCCGGTCGTGCCCGGCCGGCTAGCCCGACTGCTCCGCGATCTCGCGCAGGCGCCGCAGGGCGTCGAATGCCTGTAGCGGCGTCAGGCCGTCGAAATCGAGTTTCCGCAGCTCTTCCAGGACGGGGCTGGCGACGAACTCGGTGAACAGATGCAGCTGCCCCTCGCCGCGAGCGGGCGCGTTGCCGCCCGCGGCGCCGCGCAACTTGCCGTTGGTTCGCTCGGTGTGCACTTCGAGCGTGTCGAGCAGGCCCAGGGCCCGCTGCACGACGCTGCTGGGCAGGCCCGCGATCTTGGCCACGTGGATGCCGTAACTGCGATCCGTGCGCCCCGGCACGATGCGATAGAGGAAGATGATCTCATCCGCCCACTCGCGCACCGCCACGTGCAGGTTGCACACGCTCTTGTCTTGTTCGGCGATCGACGTGAGTTCGTGGTAGTGCGTGGCGAAGAGCGTGCGGGCCCTGGTTCGCGCCAATTGCTCGGCGATCGCCCAGGCGAGGCTCAGGCCGTCGAGCGTCGATGTGCCGCGCCCGATCTCATCGAGAATGACGAGGCTGCGCTGTGTGGCGTGGTGGAGGATGTTGGCCGTCTCGGTCATCTCGACCATGAACGTCGAACGGCCGGCGTGCAATTCATCGCTGGCGCCGATGCGGGTGAAGAGGCGGTCGGTCAGGCCGATCGTCGCCGACTCAGCCGGCACGAACGAACCCGTATGCGCCAGCAGCGTGATGATCGCGATCTGGCGGATGTAGGTCGACTTGCCGGCCATGTTGGGCCCGGTGATCAGCGCCAGCGTGGCCGGCTGGGCGGGCGCGTCGGCGTCGGGTTCCTCGCATCCGACGCCCAGGCGGCAGTCATTGGGCACGAAGCGGTCCTTGAGAATCTCGTCAAGAACCGGATGCCGCCCCGCGACTACGTCGATGCACGTTTCCTCGACAATCTTCGGCCGCACGTAGCGGCCGCGCACCGCCTGCTCGGCAAAGCCGCGCAGCACGTCGAGTTCGGCCACAAGGCGCGCAAACTGCGCCAGCCCCGCCGCGTGACCCGCCGCCTCCCGGCACATCTGTGCAAAGAGCACCTGCTCGCGGTCGATGGCCCGGTCTCGCGCGGTGAGAATCTTGCTCTCGAACTCCTTCAGGTCAGGCGTGATGTAGCGCTCGGCGTTCTTGAGCGTCTGCTTGCGCGAGAACGTGTCGGGCACGCGGCTGGAGTGCACCGCAGTAACTTCAATGTAGTAGCCGAACACGCGGTTGTAGCCGACCTTGAGCGAATTGATCCCGGTGGATTCGATCAGCTGCCTCTGGTAGCGCGCCAGCCAGTCGTTGGCGTCGGTCTGCAGCGAGCGGCACTCGTCAAGCTGCGCATCGACGCCCTCGCGCACGAGCCCGCCTTCGCGCAGGTGATTGGGCGGGCTGTCCACGCAGCGCTGCACGATCGACTCGCCCAGCGCCTGAATAGCGCCGCCGAGCCCATCGAGGCTCTCGGCCAGCGGGTGCAGCGCCACGTTGGCGGCCAGCAGCGTGTGCAGATCGTCCAGCGCCGCCGCTGACCGGCCCAGCGCGACCAGGTCGCGCGGCGTGGCCCGGCCCATGTTCATGCGCCCCGCGATTCGCGCCACGTCGTTCATCGCGCCCAGCCGCTCGCCCAGCAGCCGCGCCGTC
The DNA here is from genome assembly GCA_020852515.1 of Phycisphaerales bacterium. Lineage (NCBI taxonomy): Bacteria > Pseudomonadati > Planctomycetota > Phycisphaerae > Phycisphaerales > Phycisphaerales bacterium. Next base: position 36,023 of record JADZAS010000002.1, on the reverse strand, counting down.
TCGCGATCTTCGATCAGCGCTTCGACCGGGCGCTGGCGGGCGTTGATGGCCTCGATATCGCGCAGGGGAAAGCAGAGCCAGTCGCGCAGCAGCCGCTTGCCCATCGGCGTGCGGACGTGCCGGAGGAACACGCCCATGAGCGAGCCGTCCGTTTCACCCGTGCGCATGGTTCGTTCGACTTCGAGGCTGCGCAGGCTCGTGGCGTCGATGGTGAGGTAGCCGGCCAGCGCGCGGCGGATCGGGGGGCGGATGTGCGCCAGGCGCGAGCCCTGCTCCTGCCCGCCCTGCGTCTCGCTCAGGTAGCGCAGCAGCGCGCCGGCGGGCGCGAGGCCGGGATCGTCATCGGCCAGGCCGAAGCCTGCGAGCGTCGCCACGCCGAAATGCCGGCTCAGCGCTTCGTGCCCGTCGCTGTGGCGAAAGTGCCACGTCGGCCGGCCGGTCAGAGCGCATGAACTCGCCTCGCGCACCGCCGCGACGCGCGGCGGCGCTTCGCCGGTGGCCGTCTCCGCGTAGAGCAGTTCATCCACGCCGAGGCGATTCACTTCATCCGCCAGCGCGCCGCCCTCGACATCGACGATCTCGAATGAACCGGTGGACAGCTCCGCCAGCGCCAGCACCGCCGGCGAGTCATCGCCCGCTTCAGTGAAGAGAACCGCCGCGACGTGATTCGATCGCGCATCATCGAGCAGCGTCTCGTCGACGAGCGTGCCCGCCGTCAGAACGCGCGTCACCGCTCGATCGACGACGCCCTTGGCTTCGCGCGGGTCCTGCACCTGGTCGGCGACCGCCACGCGATAGCCCTGCTCGATCATCCGCCGCAGGTAGTTCTCCACCGCGTGGTAGGGCACGCCAGCCATCGGCACGCCCTTGGTCCGCTCGGTGAGCGTGATGCCCAGCACCTTGTGCACGAGCAGCGCATCGTCGAAGAACATCTCGTAGAAGTCACCCATGCGAAAGAAGAGCACGCACTCGGGGTGCTGCTTCTTGAACGCCATGTACTGGCGCATCGCCGGAGTGTCGGTGGGATCGCTGGCGGACATGATCGCGGACAGTTTAGGAGCCTGTTTGCGGGCCGAGGCAAGGCCCATCACGGAGCGCGGCAGGTGGCGGCGGTGTCAGGGAACCCATAACTGCGACCCACCAGCACCCTCGACGCGCCGCAGTCGCGGCGATGCAGCATTGGCAGAGAGCGGCACGTTGATGCTTTTGCAGAATTCGGGCGAGACGGGTCATTCCGGCGCCGTGCAGGACGCTGCAGAAGAATTCGCCGAGGTGCTGCCCGAATTGGCCGCCGCCGCCCGTGAGACGGTGACCGGCTGGATCGAGCCGTGGCTCCTCCAGTCCCCGCATGAGCCGCTGGTTGTGACGGGGGATTGCCGTGCTTGAAAAAACCGCGATCTGGGCTTGCCAAGCCCCGGAATCACGGAGTCCTCTGGTATACTACCCCTTGGGTGGGATTCGCGTTGTGACGTTGCATTAGCCGGGCCAAAGGATTCGAGATCATGAATCACGTCCATTCTTTTCGGGCTCGTGCCGGCGCCTGTGTGGCCTTGATCGCGCTTTTCACCGGCGCCTCCGGCGCACAGATCGCCTTCGAACAGACCGGAACCGTCGAAGTTGGCATCGCGCCTTGGGCGATTCAGGCGGCGGACCTGAACGGCGACACGTTTCTTGACCTCGTCACCGCCAACCGCGGGGACGGCACGCTCTCACTGGTGCTCGGAAGTGGTGATGGTACTTTTCAGGCGCCGGTGCAGATCACTGTAGACGGTGTACCGGCGGCGTTGTGCGTTGCCGACTTCAATCGGGACGCTCTGCTGGACTTGGCGGTTGCCGACTCCGACGGACGCCGGTTGGCGGTTCTCCACAACACCGGCAGCGCGGAATTCGACGCGCCGATCTACTATGACCTTCCGCTCTTGCCCACCGCGCTGGCTGCAGGAGACCTCGACGGCGACGGCTGGATCGACCTGGCCGCTGGAATGAGCAATCCGGAGAGCGAGTTCAGCCGCAACACCGGCGCCATTCTTTACAACGACGGGGCAGGTACCCTCGAAGCCCCCACGGTTTTCTTTACCAACATTACCAACATCCCGTCATTGCAACTGGCTGACCTTGATCGCACCGGCGATCTCGACCTGCTTCTGGGCACGTCGAGCGACCGGACGGCGTACTGGATTCCCAACGACGGCTTTGGTGAATTCGCAGCCGCGCCCCGCCGCATTCGCATGGGCGAGGGCAAGCAACTGGCGCTCGATGTCAATGGTGATGACTTGGTCGATGTTGTCGGGGCGTCCGATTTCGGCAACGGATACTTTCGGTGGGCTTTTGGTCTGGGCGATGGCAACTTTGACGATTCCGACCTCTACACCCTCAGCGGCTTCACGCTCGTGACGGATCTGCGCGCTGCTGATTTCGATGGCGATGGCTACCCGGACTTCATTCACGTCAATCACAGCGATGGGCCGGGTTATCGTGTAGTCCACAACAACGGCGACGGGACGATGGACGCCCAGCAACTCGTGCCGGTCTGTGACCTGCCCAGGGGCGTCGCGGTCGGCGATTTTGACGGCGACGAACGACCCGATGCTGCCGTGGCTGATGCAGCGACGGACACGATTTTCGTGCTGCGCAACATCACGCCGGAACCGCTGCTGATCGATCCGGTCACGACCACCCTCACTCACGTTTGCCGCGAAAGCATGCGCTCGGCTGACGTCGATGGCGATCTGGATGTTGACATCATCGGGTTGCTCAGCGCCAACGACGGACAGTTCACGCACGGTGAGGTCGCCGTCTTCCTCAACAACGGTCAGGGCGGGTTCGGCCCGCCGGCGCTCTACGAGGCGGGCGCTCAGTCCTTCTATCTCGATGTGGGTGATCTCAATGGCGATGGTCGGCCGGATGTTGTTGTCTCGAACTATTTTGATGGAGATGCGTCGATCTTCTATAACGACGGAAACGGGCAATTCGCGCCCCAGCAGCGGCTGGATGTCGGCGGCGCCCCGTTGAACGGAGTCGCCATTGGCGACATGGACAACGACACGCGCGCCGACATCGTGCTCGCTGGCGATCGGAGCCGCGGAATCCTCATTGCCTTTCAGGATGAGTTCGGAGCGTTTGAAGTCGTGGACCATCGGTTGGATGAGAGGGACTTTGCCCGAATCGCGCTCGCCGATCTGAATGGCGACGACTTCCTCGACGTGGTCGCGGGCGTGAACAGCGCGCGCGACGCCGCGGTCTTTCTCAACACCGGGTTGCGTGGCCTTGAACGTCGCGTTGATTATGAAGTCGGCACCACGCCGCGATCGCTCGCCGTCGGGGACTTCGATGGAGACGAGAATGCGGACGTCGCCTTTGGAATCGAACACAATATCTCCGTTCTCTATGGAGTCGGCGACGGGACGTTCGGCGAGGCCGTCCTCTACTCCACGCCGTCCGCAACTGGGGTCACGGACATCAAGGCAGCGGACCTCAACAACGATGGGCACGTCGATATCGTCGGCGCCGAAGTCCTCAACCGCCGCGTCATCTCCATGCTCAATGACGGCGCCGGCGCCCTGGCTGAGTCCGGCAGCGCCTATGCCGCAAGTTGTCCGCGGATCATCGCGGTCGGCGACTTTGACGGCGATGAGGATACCGACGTCGCCACCATCTCACGGCCGGAGGGGCAGGTCAGCCTCAAGCGGCTCACGGTCTTCTCGAATTCCACCATTTCTGATCCCGGCAGCCTCGATGGCGTGCATCTACGGACCTCGAGAGCCGTTCGGGGCCGTCAGGCGCAACTACTCGTCTCGGGAGCCCGTGGAAGCGAACGAATCCACTTCCTGCTCGGAACCCGCGGACTTGGCCTCGGACAGCGCGTTCCGCTGCTCGGCGGTCTACAACTGGATCTACGCTCGCCGGTGAACGTGATCGACACGGCCATTGCCGACTCGCTGGGGAACGCCACACTGCAGGTGCGCGTGCCGCCGGGTGCTCCGGTCATTACTGTCGGGCTGCAGGCCGTGGCGCGCCGTGGAGCCGGTGGTCGGGCTTCCGCGAAAACCAATCCGGTGCTGCTGGACATCGAGTAGGCCGCGCCAGGTCGGGACGATGTTCACACCGGCGTTCTCGCCGGCCGCGGCAATCCGAGAAAGTTCGCCAGCAGCAGGGGGCCATCAACGGTGAGGAAACTCTCCGGGTGAAACTGCACGCCGTCGAGCGGCGCCGCGCCGGGAGGGGCCTTCCAGCGCAGGGCCATTACCACGCCGTCATCGGTCCACGCCGAAATCTCGAACTGATCGAGCGGGACCGTGTCGCGCTGCACGATGAGGCTGTGATAGCGCGTGGCGACGAAGGGCTCGGGCAGGCCTTCGAAGATGCCGCGCCCGTCGTGGTGCACAAGCGATGTCTTGCCGTGCATGATGCGCTCGGCCCGGCGGACCACCATGCCGTGCACCGCGCCGATGCACTGGTGCCCGAGGCACACGCCCAGCAGCGGCACGCGGCCGCGAAACGCGGTCACCACTTCATTGCAGATTCCCGCTTCGCTCGGCGTGCAGGGCCCGGGCGAGAGCACGATGCGCTGCGGCGCGAGGCGCTCGATCTCGTCGATGGTGATTTCGTCGTTGCGCACGACGCGCAGGTCCGCGGCCGCATCGAGTTCGCCGATGCGCTGCACGAGATTGAACGTGAAACTGTCGTAATTGTCGATGAGCAGGATCATCGGCGAAGATGATAGGTGGCCGCCGCGCCGTCCAGCGGCCTCAGAAGCCGATGCTCACGCTCATGCCCAGAAAGACTGAAGGGTCGGCGTCGTAGTCGCGCGAAGCCGCCCCGTTGCGGTTCGACACTTCAAATGACTGGAACAGCATCGCTCCGCCGATGACGTTCAGCGACACGCTCTCGCTGGGACGGCGCGAGTAGCGCACGAACACCGGCACGGCCGTGTCTTCAACCACCGCCGCCAGTTGCGGGGCCGAATCGTCGAGCCGGAAACGGCGATTCTCCCACGCAGCGCCAAAGCCCAGTTCGCTCTGCTCGTCAAGGGCCATGATGAACTCACCCATCGAGCCGCTCGACGCGAAGCGCCACTGCTCGTTGAAGCGCCAGTTGACATTGATGACCGGCAGCACGAGGGCATCGTCTTCGATCTGGCTGCTCACCAGAACGCCGACGCCGATCGATCGCCCTTCGCCCATGCTCCACGACACCCCGCCGATGCCGCCGATGGTGCCCGCGTCGCTCACATCCACGCCCGATTCCCCCGCGACCCGGCCGCGCACGCCGGCGAACCACGACCAGTCGCTTTCCGTGGCCACGTAGGCGGTGAGTCCCAGATCGAGAATGTGGATATCCGCAAACGGGTCGCTCGTGCCGGCCAGGAAGATGTTGGGCCGGTCGAAATCATAACGGTTGTACTCGTAGCCGAGCCCGAGCGCCAGGCGCAGCCGGTCCGTCGCTTCCCATTCAGCCTTGGCGCCGAGCCCGCCGCGGAACACGCGAAAGTCTCCGTTGCCGCCGTCGAGACCCGTGTCGAACTGGTAGCGGAAACGCGGCGAAACGGTGAAGGTGACGTCGCTGGTTTCTTCAACCTGCTCAGGCGAGGGCTCAGCGTCGTCTTCCTGCGCGAGCACGGGGAAGGCGATGGAAAGCGAAAGCGCGGCACTGACATATGCGGAAGTGGCTTTGGACATGGGGTTCCTCGAGGGACGGGATTGTACCCGACGGTGAAGTGCCGCGCGTCGTCGGTTCGCGTCTAGCGCCAGACGGGACCATCGGACATCTGGTCGATCGCATCCGGTGTTTTCACAGCCTCATCGCCGGGAGCCAGTTCACGCATCCGGCGCTGCCAGACCTCGACGGCGGACGTCGCGTCTGTCGACTCAACCCAGAACGACCTGGCGCTGCTCCGTATGCGAAACAGGCGCAGGCCAGCCTCGGCTGCGTTGGCTGCATCAAGCAGCCGCTTGACTTCCTCGCGAGCAGCGTCGAGTTCGACGCCACGGTTCCGGAGAGCCTGCGCCGCGACACCCTCGCCTTCGACGATCATCCCAAGGAGCATGTGTTCCGTGCCGACGTAGTCTTGGCCAAGCCGACGCGATTCGGCGATAGCGTATTCAATCACTTTTCGTCCGCGCGGAGTCTGTGGGAGTTTTCCGACGCCCGCGTTCCATGATCCTTCTTTGACCAGTCTTCCGATTTCTGTTTGCAAAGCACCAAAGTCCACCCCAAGGTTCTTTAGCGCATGGAAGCCCATGCCGGTGCCCTCGCGAATCAGAGCAAGCAGCATGTGCTCGGTGCCGATGTAATCGTGCTTCAGCTCATGCGCCTGCTGGTTGGCCAGGACCATGACCTTGCGGCAGCGATCGGTAAACCGCTCGAACATCGCGGGTCTCCTTCTCTCGGAGTCGGTCTCAGTCTAGTACCGCCGCGGCGACCTCCCGTGGACTTTACGGGCCAGCGGCAGGCTCTGCGCACCGGGGTGGGTCGTCGCGCGGCGAGCAACCGCGGGCTTCCGCCGTGCGGCTGCAGAACACGGCGGCTCAGCCGGCGGCCGGTGGGATTGACTCCGCCCGCTTTGGGCCTAGCCTTGGGGTCTCGAAACAGGTCAGGACCAGACGGTTCGGAGCACGGTCATGCATGGATTTCGCCCGCATAAAGGGCTTCAAAAGCGAGTGACGGTTACCCGCAACGGAAAGGTGAAGCACGCCAAGGTCGGCCAGCGGCACCGCAAGAGCCTGCACAACAGCGCCCAGAACCGCCAGTTGCGCCAGCACAAGGTTGCCACCGAGGTCGAGCGCAAGCGTCTTCGCAAGCTGCTCAACTTCCGCATCCGCCCCGACAAGGTGCGCGATGCCGAGGGCAACGTGATCAAGGCCGAGGCCTGAGACAGCAGGGGAGCGACGAAAGCACAACAGGTGCGAGCCGGGATGACAAGCGTCCGATTCGCGGCAGTCTCCATGAGGAGGCGGCGAGCCGGGCCCCCGTACTTGCCCAGGAGTTTGAACGATGCCTCGTACACGCAAGGGCGCTGCCCGCAACAAGGCGCGCAAGCGAATTCTCCGCGAAGCCCGCGGTTACTACGGAACCAAGTCCCGCCACAAGCAGCAGGCCAAAAACGCCCTGACCCGCGCCGGCGTTTTCGCCCGCCGCGACCGCCGGGCCCGCAAGCGCGACTTCCGCCGCCTGTGGATTACCCGCATCTCCGCGGCGTGCAAGATGCGCGGGCTGCGCTACAGCCAGTTCATCAATGGCGCCCAGCTCTCCGGCATCCTGCTCAATCGCAAGATGCTCAGCCAGATCGCCATCGAGGATCCGGGCGCCTTCGACCAGATCTGCGAGATGGCCAAGGCGTCTTCGACGGCGACGGTCGCCAGCGCCTGACCGGCTTCATGCCTCCACCCGAGTTTCAAACGCAGCGCCGCCCGAGCGGCGCTGCGATTTTCCTGCGCCCTACCATCGTGGCGTCATGGCGATGATCGAATCTGAAAGCGACTCGGCGCGACTCGAGGGCCTGATCCGCTCACTGCGGGCCATCAACCGCTCGGACGATCCCGCCGAGATCGGCCGCCACGCCGGCCGGGGCATCCGGCACTTCATGCCCTTCGATGCGCTCGTGTCCGTCTCGGTGCGCACGCTGCCGCCGGGCCGCTACAAGGTCACGCGCCGAATGTACGGCGAGCGGCCCATGCGCAAGGCGATCGATCCCTGGCGCGAGTGGGCGAGCCTCGAGACGTACACCGGCGGGTTGATCGGCGAGGCGATCCAGTCGCCGCATCCGCGCGTGTTTTCGAATCTCTATCTGCGCAGCGATCCGGCGCTGGGAGACGACGTGGCCCAGTTCGGCTCGTGCCTGGCCGTGCCGCTTTTTGACAGTGGCGAGCCGCTGAACTGGAACCTGCTCTTCCGCACCTCTCCCGAAGGCTTCAGCGCCTCGGAAGTCGAACTCATGGTGCTCGTGAGCAACCTGCTCGGCCAGGCGACGCGCAACATGGTCACGGCTCGCAAGGTCGAGGAACTCAACGCCCGCATCACCGCCCAACTCCACGAGGTGGCTCAACTCCAGCGCTCGCTGCTGCCCAGCCGCCTGCCCGACATTCCGCAGATGGAGATCGTCGCGCATTACCAGCCGTGTGAGCAGGCCGGCGGAGACTACTACGACTTCACCGAACTCGATGCGCCCGGGATCGGCAACGCGACAAAGCCATGGGGGGCGATCATCGCCGACGTCGCCGGGCACGGTGCGCGGGCCGCGGTCATCATGGCCATGATGCAGTCCATCGTGCACGCCTATCCGGCCAGCGCCAGCCCCGATCCCGACGCCGTGCTTGAACATCTCAACGAGCAGATCCTGTGCAAGGGGATCGATCGCACGTTTGTCACGGCTCTATGCATGCGCTACGACCCGGCCAGCCGCACCGTGCGCCTCGCCTCGGCCGGTCACCACCCGCCGCGCCTCAAGAAGCCCGGCGCCGATTCGCCGGTGATGCCGCTGGTGGTCGAGTCCGGCCTGCCGCTGGGCATCGAGCCGCGACTGCACCTTTCCGTGAGCGAGACGGAACTGGAAGTGGGCGACACGCTCGTGCTCTACACCGACGGCGTCATCGAGTCGTTCAACCCGAAGCGCGAGATGTTCGGCCTCTCGCGGCTCGACGAGGCGCTGCATCACTGCTCAGGCGAGCCGGGCTGCGTGGTCAACTCGGTGACGACGGCCCTGCTCGAACACGAAGCCGGCGTCGAACCCGCCGACGACCAGACGCTGCTGGTGATGAAAGTGCGCGGGTGATACGTCCGCCTTTGGCGTTCGCGCCCTTCATCGCTTGGCCATCCGTCACAACGAACGCCGCCGGCTGCTTTGGCAGCCGGCGGCGGCGAATTCCCAGTTGATCGGCCCGAGCGCCGCTGCGTTATCCCATGCCAAACAGAGGCAGGAAGAAGCCAGCCGCTTCGGCGAGGAGGCGCTTGTTCGTCGGATCGATGAGCCAGAGCCAGTCGTCCATGAGGAACTCGATCCGGATGGCCAGCAGCGCGATGCGGCCCATGACCGTATAGCCGAACGCAGCGCCGAAGGTGATCATGAGGAACCAGATGCCCACCCGCGCCGTGTTGCCCACCAGGCCCTTGTGTTCGAGCGAGAAGAAGAAGTACACCAGGCAGCACAACACGCCGACGACTAGGATGAGGTTCTTGAGCGACTGCCAGGCGTCAAACGAGCCGTTGTCCACGACGTAAAGCGAGACAATGGTGTTGCGGATCTGCGTGAGGAAGTCCGCGTGCAGGAAGCTCATCAGGCGCAGGCCGCAGAACGTGCCGATGATGAACGCCATCGGCCAGCGACTGATCCACCCGCCCACAGGCGAGAGCCGCCACAGCAACATGATGCCGAGAATGAGTGGAACGAGGTACGCGAGTTCGGGATGCTGATCGTCGCCCAGGCCGGGCACGGCCCAGTCCCGAAGCAGGCCCGGCGCGAGTTTGCCCAGCAGGTTGGGCACGATGGTGTCCCAGAAGCCCGTCACCATCCAGTACGCCGCGCTCACGCCGATGAAGATCGACTCAGCAACCTTGTACAGAGGGTTGTCGCGGATGACGAACGACAGCACGAAGAGCGTGAGCAAAGCCGCGATCCATGTGCCGAGCGTGCGCGACACGCTCGGTCCGTAGACCGACTGATCCGCGTTGGTCCGCTCGGCGTCGAGATAGTCCGCCATGGGGGCTTGCTCGTAGATGACCCACCGGCCGTCTGGATTCTCGGCGTCCACGGCCTGGGGGACGGCCTTGACATAGGCCCGGCCAAAGCCGTCGGGCATCACGAACCAGCGGGCGATGAGCAGCACTGCTCCAATGGCAAAGAGAATCACCCACCACCTGTTCTCCGGCTTCATTGGCGGACTCCTCTTCTGCGCTCCACGAAGTAGATCACGTTGCCCGCGATGATCAGGAAGATCATGAGCAGGTGGGCGACGAGCTGCGGCCCCATGCGGCGCTGGGCCTCGAGATACTTGCCGCTGATGTTCTCTCCGCCGTACTTGGCCATCACGAGCGACTCATACTCCGAAGCGCCCTTGATCGCGGCGAGCAGGCCCGGCAGCTGCTGCGGGATGTACGGATACAGCAGCGGCGCCTGCACGCCCGTGCAGCCGGCGACGAGGCGGATCCGGTCGGGGAAGGGGGTGACGGCGTACTGCACCCATTCCTTGGTGCCCGGATAGCCGGCCGAAACGTTGATGACCAGGTCCATCTGCTGGATGTTCTCGATGCCCTGCATCATGGGGATCTCATCCGTCGCCGTGCCGCGCGAATCGGTCGTGTAGAGCTTTCGCAGGTCGGTGACGATGACCTTGATCACGCCCTCGTTGCCCGCCTTGAACCCGAGGTTGACGTAATCCTCGCCGTAGCGGAGTTCGGGGAAATCCGCCTTGATGATGCGGTTTACGGCGTTGTCGATCATCTGCCGCCCGAGGGGCCACAGGGCGATGAAGTACATCTTGTGATGCTTCTCGATGCAGTGCCGCGTAAACGCCGTGGCCATCGGGCCCAGTTCGCCCTCGCTGCCTGGGTCGTAGTCGAAGGCGAGCAGCACCCTTGAGCCGTCGGGCAGGTTGTCAATCTCGTTGAAGACGTTCGTCGCCAGCACGAGCGGCTTCTCGGGGAAGGTCGTCTTGTACTTGCCGATGACGAAAATCGGCACCGCCACGCACAGGAACATCATCAGGAAGATCCAGCGGCGGTCGATGTTTCTGAACAACTCGAACATGGGATCAATCCTCTCCGGAACCGAGGTACGAACGGTCGACGCCGAGCAGGATCTTGAGCGACACCGACGCCGTCCCCAGCGCGATGCCGATCATGATCGCCCGGTTGCCGGCGGTGTTGAAGATGTCCATGAGGAAGACCGTGAGGTTCTCGAGCCGCAGCGTCGAGATCAGATGCTGCATGAATGTCGGATCCTCGATGAGCACGTCCGAAGGGATGAAGTCGGTGAGGAAGACTCCCGCGGCCGTGCGGCCGAGCAGGATGACGAACGCCGTTCCCAGCAGCAGAATCGCCTCGACGTTCTTGGCGCGAAACGCGCGAAACGCGGCGCTGGCGACGTAGAACGCGAGCATCGCAAAGATCGTCGATTGCAGCGGCACGATGAGGTACTCGTACATCCACCAGAACGGCGTGCCCGTCTGGTTGTACGTGCCGCTCCATGCGAACGCCGGGTGTTGCTCATTGGGATGCGAGCCGATCTTGAGCAGCCCGCACGTGAGCATCACCACAAAGGCGATCAGCGTGATGGCCGCGTACGCCCAGCCCGGCCGGCGGTCGGAGATCTTTTTGAGCTGCACCCGCAGCAGGTTGCCGCCGCCGAGGATGAACGCGATGGCCGCAAGGATGTCGAACCAGACCGAGACGTCCTCGCCCCACGTCTGGGTCCTGGGGATGAAGTACGCGACGATCATGACGAACCCGGCGATCGACGCGATGAGCAGAGGCGCTGTTCGTTTCATCGGGAGGGGTTCCTCAGGTGAGCACGTTTTGCATGAGGTAATTGACGATGTTCTGCAGCACGTCGCTCTTCGGGAAGATGGAGGCGAGTGTGGCGAGAATCACGCCCAGAATGAGCAGGCCCGCGACGATCATCTTGCCCATGTCCTGGCCCTTGAGGCTCCCGAGTTCTTCAGGTGAGCCGGACAGGTACGCCGAGGCGGCAAAGAACTCCTCGCCGATGAGCGTGTAGTCGCACGCGGCGACGAAGAACGGCAACTGTGCGGGCATGGCCGTGCCCGCCACCTGGATGGCGCCGATCGAGTTGCCCGTTTCGGCGAGAATGAGCGACTCGGCATAGAACGCGCCCATGTAGAAGCACGCCGCCGGCTTCTCGCGCACCATCAGGCCCTGCAGATACGCGACGTAGCCGAACTGCTCGTCCGTCACGTAGTAGATGAGGTCCTGGTTGTAGGCATCGGGCCGGCCGGCGGAAAGATACGCCGCCTGCACCGTCTCGCGGGCCGTGGTCATCACCAGCGACCGGGCCGTGGGCACCTCGACTTTGGCGTCGTACTCCGCGGCCGTGCGCGACACGCGCGCCAGCACCGTCATCGACGCGATCGTCTGAATTTCGTTGATGTCCTGGATGCCCGGAATGTACAGGACGCTGCGGCCCATCTCGGTGGCGCGGCCGACGGCTTCATCCACGGCCTCGAGCCCCGCGATCTTGCGCACCTTGACCGGTCTGCCCGATCTCGCGTGCGCGATCCAGAACACCACCGAGCCGCAGAAGATGAGCACCACGAGCAGCAGCCAGCCGCGATCGAGATCGAAGATGTGCTCATCGATCCACTGCATCGACTCGCTGCGGGCCGGGGTTGCGCCTGTCGTCGCTTCAGCCCCCGCCTCGACGGGCGCCGCGGCTGCCTCGTCGGGGGCAAGCGCCTGCTCACCCTCGGTCGGTGCTTCGGCCGTCGGCTCCTGAATGGTCGGCTCGGCGGTCGGCTCAGGATCCTGCGACCAGGCCGGCTGACATGGGCCGCCAAGCGCCAAAGCGGCGAGCAGCACGAGTGCAGACGCCGCTGACCAGCGCCCCATCCACCGGATCGGATTGTGCATCCATCACCTACCCTTCGATGAGTTCAACGTTCGCGCGCGGCACGGTAACAGTTTCTCCCGAGTCGAAGCGGACTTCAAGTACCCGGGCCTTGGAACCTGAGCCGAGCACCGCCGGCTCGGGCGGCAGGTTGTTCACCGCGCCGATCAGCCCGAAGTACGGATCGCGAATGATCCGCACCATCGTACCGACTTCCAGCAGCCCCGCCACGTTGCGAGCGCCGGCGGCCTTGTCCGCCGCCACGGCCGAGAGCGGAACAACGATCTCCGGCCGCATCACGCCCGCACGGATCTGGGTAGCGCCGTTCACGGCCGTCTCGTGGCCCTTGTGGCTGTCGAGCAGCTCAAACGTCCGCTCCGCCATGGCGATGTCGCCAAAGCCCTCGGTGATGATGAGCGTGATCCCCGCCTGCTCGGAGCCGGTGATGGCCACCCCCAGGTCATAGCCGAGCACTTCCTTCAAGTCGGCGTCGTCGATGCCGCCGGAAACGATCGCCGCCACGCCCACGCGGATCGCCTTCTTCACCGCGGTGTAGTGCATGCGTGCTCCGCCGACGATCACGCAGCCTTTCATGTCGTCGGTGATGAGGTCTTCGGTGAGTTCTTGCGCGTGCTGCTTGCAGGCCATGCGGATCGGGCCGAACGTCTCGCCGCCGATGCCGAAAATGCCCTGGATGAAGGCGACTTCGGCCTCGATCACCACGCCTTCGTTGGGAATGACCTCCGCGACGGCGCCATTCAGGTAGGCGCCCACCTGTACGGGAATCGGCGCGCCGCGCACGATGACCTGGCCGGTCACGGGCGAGATCGTCTCGATGGTGCCGGCCACCTTGGATTTGATCTCGTTCTTGAAGAAGCCGAAGATGCCCGGCGAGCGGGCGAGCACGTCGCCCACGGCGATCGTCTGGCCTTCTTTCGCGATCATGCAGCCGGGCACGTCCCCGGGCGGCATGGAGAGCAGGTTGGCCATGTTGATGGGCGTGACGTCGCCGGGCATGAAGGTCTGGGCGACGACGTCGCGCGCCTTGACCTTGTCGCCGACCTTCACGAGCACATCGCCCGGAATCGGCAGCACCCGCCGCGTTCGAAAGGTCATCTTCGGAGTAACTTTAAGTCCAGGTGTATATGCGTTAGCCATCGTTTACTTTCCGCGCGAACTCGTCGAATACTCACCACGAAGGACACAAAGGAGCACAAAGTGACACAAAGAGAACACTCGCCTGCCGACTGGCGCCATGCGTAATGCCCAGTGCCTAGTGCCTAGTGCCTAGTGCCTAGTGCCTAGTGCCTAGTGCCTAGTGCCTAGTGCCTAGTGCCTAGTGCTTACTTCTTCTCCCCCGGATACATGTTCATCGCCTCGACCCAGCGTTTCATCGTGGCCTGACCGGTGGCGCGATCTTCCGGGAGAGCCAGCGGGCGGCCGCGCGCGTCGAGAATGAGCCCGACCGTGCCGCCCTTGACCTGGCGCTCGATGCGCTTCCCGGGCCCGTTGCCGAAATCAAATCCCTTGGCCGGATCGATCGCGACCATCGCCGTTTCGCCCTGACCGAGCGGGAAGAGCTTCAGATCGCCATACATCATCTCGCCGCGCTCGTTGAGGCTGCTTCCCTTGATCTCGTACGAGAAGCACGGCCTGCCTTCCTTGCCCGTGCCCTTGGCCGCCACGCACGTGCCGAGGTAGATCAGGCAGTCCTTCTCGAAGACCTCCGTTGCCGCCTTCGGGTGCACTTCGGCCAGCACGCCCAGGTGCGGCATCATGAAGATCGAATCCTTGGCCAGCGTCGTGAACCCTTCAGGTTCGAACGCGTCAATGAGCAGCATGGCGGTCTGGTTCATGCGCGGCGCGTGGCTGAGCACGCCGCCGGACGCCACGAGCAGGTCGAGTTTCATGTTGTCCACGATCGTCTGCCCGCCGACCTGCTGGCTGAACGTGTCGCCGACAGTGCGCTGCTGCTGCACACCCTTGAGCGTCGTGGCGAATTCCTTGTGCTGCTGGTACGCCAGGCGCAGCGCCTCGCGCGCCACCGCCTGCTCAAAGATCAGCGCCTCGCGCGTCTGCGGGATCGTCGTCGGGCGGATCATCTTGTTCTTCACCCGGTTGCGCAGTTCGCGCTCGTCCATGTCGAAGTGCACCCAGCGGAGGATCTTGGGCATCGTCGCCTCGGCGCACACGTTGCTGATCGAGTAACTCATCCCCAGGTTCGCACTCACCGTGCGGTTGAACGTCTTGTCGAACACGCTGAACACGTCCGTCGTCGCGCCGCCGATGTCCACGCCCACGGCGTTGATGCCCTGCGTGTTGGCGATCGTCTGGAGGATGTTGCCCACCGCGCCTGGCGTGGGCATGATCGGCGCATCGGTCCACGTCATCAGTTTGTCGTACCCGGGCGCGTGGGCCATGACGTGCTCGAGGAACACGTCGTGGATCGCGTCGCGCGCCGGACCGAGATTCTCGTATTCGAGCACCGGCCGCAGGTTGTCCACAATGGACAGTTCGACGTCTTCATCGAAGGTCTCTTTCACCAGCGGAGCGGCGTCTTTGTTGCCCGCAAAGATGATCGGCAGGCGGTACTTGCCGCCGAAGCGGGGTCGCGGCTTGGCCGGAGCGATGAGTTCGGCGATCTGCACCACCTGCGTCGTGTTGCCCCCGTCCACTCCGCCCGAGATGAGGATCATGTCCGGCCGCAGTTCGCGGATGCGCTGGATCTGGTCGTGGGGCTTGCGCTTGTCGTTGCTGGCGATCGTGTCCATGACGATCGCCCCGGCGCCCAGGGCCGCCCGCTTGGCGCTGGCCGCGGTCATCTCCTTGATGACGCCGGCGACCATCATCTGCAGCCCGCCGCCGGCCGAAGAGGTGGAGATGTAGATGTCGCAGCCTTCGGTCTCGGTGGCGGGATGGATGAGCTTGCCGTCATCATCGACGAACCGCCGCCCGGCCAGTTCGCCGACTTCGGTCACGGCGTTGATCACGCCCATGGTGACGTCGGCAAAGGGCTCTTCGACGGTGGTGGGGGCCTCGCCGCGATGGGTCTGGCGGTAACTGTCGCCGACTTTCTGGATGAGGATGGCCTTGGTGGTCGTGGAGCCGCAGTCGGTCGCCAGGATCACCTTTATCTTGTCAGGATCGAGGTTTTTCATCGGCACAGTGTAGGTCAGGCGAACTCACCGCGCCGGGGCCGGAAACCGGATCAGGCCGCGCCCGGTAGGAGCGCGAGGCCAGGTTGTGCGGGTCACCCAATCGGTCAATGAGTGATGCGGGGGCCGTGGTCCAGAGGCCGGCTTCCTGGCCTGAGTCTGATCGAAGGTTGCGACCGGCGGGCCACGCCGATGCGCGCGGGGGCTGCAGAATGACTCCCCCGCCCTTCGCGCGCTCGCGTGGCCTGCGCTCGCAGAGCCTCGCTTGACCACGGCACCGCGGCTTCCTCACTCCGCCTTCTTCGCCTCTCGCTTCTTCGCCTCGGCTTCGGCTTCGAGTTCTTCGATGCGGTTGATCATGTACTCCATCGAGCCGCGCTGCTCGAGGAACGTCGAGAAGTGGCGGTAATTGTCGTACGTCTGCTGCCGCATGATCGACCAGAACACCGGCTGAAAAACGTGCATCGTGCTGGCCGCGACGTAGTTCAGCGGCCGCGTCATCTCCAGCAGCACGACGCCCGGCATGGCCATCCGCCGCCGCGCAATCTCCCTGCAGGCCCATTCGACGACCGGCTTCTGCTCCTCCGTCGGCTCAGCCGGGCCCGGTGGATCCACCGCGAACGCATTTCTGAACCAGCCCTTGGCCATGAAAATCCTCATGAAATGAGCAGCAGTTTGAACTGGCCGTCTTCGCGGATGAGATCGAGTTTCGTGAACCGCAGGGTGGAGCGCACCGGCGTGGCGATCTCCATGCGGTATGTGTCGCCGGCGCTGTGCCAGGTGACGTCGGGGCTGCTCAGGCCGCCGGTCATGCGGTTGAGCATCATGATCACGTCGCGCTGGTTCGTGATCAGCCAATCGACCGCCTCGTGCGGGTCGCGCTGCGCATCGATGTAGACCTGCTTGGCGGCCTTCGAGACCAGTTGCTCAAAAATGAGATCGACTTCCGCCATCGCCAGGCAGTTGCGCAGGTGCAGCACGAGGTGCTCGGGCAGGTAGCAGTTCAGCGTCACCGTGCCGTCCGTGTGTTCGATGCGGAGTTCGGGAGCGTGCGCATCGGCCGGGCGCGCCTTGCCCTCGCTCAGTTCGTTGAACTGCTTCGCCTTGTCGGCCCAGTGGTCGCGCCGCGAGAGTTCCACCTGGCAGCCCCACAGCCCGCCGGAGGCGACGGCAACGAGCACGAACTGAATCGCACGCTGGCGGATCACGTCGTGGCTCCCGTCGCCAGCGGCGGCACGTCGATGGTCGCCGGCTCGGATTGCCCCTTGCGCCACACGTCGTGGCAGCGGAACGCATCGCGCGACTCGGGGAAGTCGCGGCGGTTGTGCACGCCCCGACTCTCCTGGCGCCACAGGGCGCTCTTGCAGATCAGCGCCGCGACGAGCAGCATGTTCTGCGTTTCCCAGCCCATCGGATCGTCGAAAATCTTATCCAGCGTGTAGCGGCCCCAGAAGTCGATCATGTCGCGCACGTCGCTCATCGTCTGCCCGCTGCGCGTGATGCCCAGGTGCCGCCACACGACGCTGCGCAGGCTCGAGCGGACGTCGGTCAGGTCGAGCCCGCCGTGTTCTGAGAGGGCAATGTCGCTGATGATGCGCTTGGGCGCGCGCGGCCCGTTGCCCGGCTCGCGCTGCTCGACGCAGGTGCGGCCGGTGATCTCGCCGCGCACCAGCCCTTCGAGCAGACTGTTGCTGGCCAGCCGGTTAGCGCCGTGCAGCCGCGAGCACGCCGCCTCGCCGCAGGCATACAGCCCCGGGCGGTTGGTGCGCCCCTCCGCGTCCACGTGAATCCCGCCGATGGTGTAATGCGCGCTGGGCTGGACGGGGATGAGATCGTGCTCGGGGTCGATGTCGAAACGCGCCAGCTGGGCCGCGATGCCCGGAAACCGTTCAGCAAAGAAGCCGGGCTTGAAGTGGCGCGCATCGAGGAACACGTGCGAATCGCCCGTGTCGGCCAGTTGATCGATGATCGCCCGGCTCACCACGTCGCGCGGGGCGAGTTCGGCCATCGGATGCGCGCCGAGCATGAACCGCTCGCCGCGCCGATCGACCAGATGCGCCCCTTCGCCGCGCACCGCTTCGGTGATGAGCGATCGCTCGGCCCCGGCGACGTAGAGCGTCGTCGGGTGGAACTGGATGAAGGCCATGTCGGCCGCGGCGGCGCCGGCGCGATACGCCATGGCGATCCCGTCGCCGGTGGTTCCCGCCGGGTTGGTCGTCTCGCGGTAGACCCCGCCCGCGCCGCCGGTGGCGATGATCGTCGCCCAGGCCCAGATCATCTGCAGGCCGTACTTGGGATGGTGCGTGATCGCCCCCACGACGGGGCTGCTGTCGCCGTCCGAAACGGTCAACAGATCGAGCGCAAAGCAGTTCTCGAAGACGCGGATCGGCGCGGTGTGCTGGACGTGCTGGCCGAGGCAGCGCACCAGTTCGCGGCCGGTGGCGTCGCCGTCGGAGTGGAGGATGCGCGACTCGCGGTGCCCGCCCTCGCGGCCCAGCGAGATTTCACCCTCTTCGTTGACGTCAAAGCGCATGCCCCAGCGGCGCAGTTCCTCGATGCGCGGCCGGGCGCCCGCGATGGTGCTCTCAACAATCGCCGGATCGCACAGCCCGCCGCCCGTGTCGATCGTGTCTTCGACGTGCATACGCACGGCCTGCTCGGAGGCGCCCAGCACCGCGGCGATGCCGCCCTGGGCCCACGCGGTGCTCGATTTCCTGATGTCGCCTTTGGCCAGCAGGATCACTTCGCCGTGCTCGGCGGCGGCGATGGCGGCGCGCAGACCCGCGACGCCCGAGCCGATCACCAGCGTGTCACAGAAGATCTGCGGCAGCAGGCTGGCGCGGAAGGGGATGAGGTAGCGGCGCTCGTCAAACAGTGCGTGCATGAGTCAGGCTCCGGCCGATGAACTCAGGCGCCTCGCGACGAGCCGCACCGAACTGCGCATCAGATCCTGGGTGAGGACAGCAGGGGTGCCGTGGTCGAAGCGACGCTTTGGGAGCGCCGGCCACGCCGGCGCGCGGCGGCTGTACGAATCCGTGTGATCGTCCGGCTGTGTCACCGCGTGGCCTTCCGGTCGCAAAGCCTCGCTCCAGACCCCGGCACTCCATTCCATACGCGCTCTCCGGCAGTCCGCGCCTCAACCGCCGCCGCGATTGCGCCCCACGCCGCCGGGATTCATTCCCTCGGGCACCTGGAGAGCCCGAGCCCATTCCTCCAAAAGAGCGCTGACCATTATCCACTCATCAACAAACTCATTGTTGGTCGTGCGGGTGGCAACGCTTTCCATCGCCGATGCGAGTGGATCAATCACTGCACTGATGCCCGCCATCGACTCCTGTGGGATTTCTGGTGCTTGAAAGTACCATTGGCCGTCTTTGCTGACGAAGTTCTGGCCCGCCAGTTCGGGAACGTCGTCCGTCCAGGCAGTCGTGCGAGCGTTGTCGTACGAGAAGGTGACGCTGTCCAAATCGACATCGCTTAAGTCCGGCAAGCCGCCGGAAAGCAACTGCATCATCATCGGAAGCATCAGCCCAACGGCGCCAGCGGCAGGATTCGAGCCAGCCAGACGCTGGATCTCATCCTCAAATCGCGGATCCGCCATGAGTTCGCTGAGTGGTACGCCGAATTGCTGGGCACTTGCCTCACTCAACTTGGATGCTGCTCCGCTCACCTTCTCGAATGCGTCGATGGCGGCTTGCTGTTGCGGCGTCGTCACCAAAACGAGAGACGGGACTTCGCCGAAGCGTCCCGACTCCGAGATCGCCTTGGCGCGCTGCAGCAGCCCCAGCGGGCTGCCGGTGTCCACGATCGGCTCTTCGACCGTCGGCACCGTCTCGGCCAGTTCCGTCAGGTCGCGCACTTCAGCAACCGCCTCGCCCGTGATGTATTCCAGGCTCTGGCGAATCATCGCGGCGAGGTTCTGGTTCGCGGCGGTTTCCTGTTCGGTGCGGCCGGATTCGGGAATCGCGTCGAGCGCCTCTTTCAGGGCCGCCTCGGCGCCGTCACGCGCTTCCTTGGCCTGCGCATCCAGCGCCGCCGCCATCGCGGCATCCTCGCCGCCGCGCCCGAGGGCCTCGGCGTGCTGGGCTACGCGATGAACCAGTTGCGCGAACGACTCGATGCTTATCGCCTGCCGCCAAAGCACCTGCCCCAGCGCCTGCTGCGCCTGCGCGGTGCGCCCGCCGCCAGGCCCCGCCTGGCGCGAATCAGCCAGGGCCGCTTCAGCCGCCTGCCGGGCGGATTCGAACAGCGGCATGAGGCCGGTCTCGAACTGGATCGTCAGCGGCTGGTAGACCGCGTTGAATTCTTCGACGGCCTGGCGCAAATCGGCCTGGAGTTGCACGCCCTCGGCGGCGACTTCCTGCTGGCGCGCCTTAATGCGGGCCCGGGCCGCGTCGAGGTCCTTGAGTTCTCCCTCCGCCTGCAGCACGTACTGCTGGGCTCGGGCGAGTTCCGGCTGAAGCACATCCACCTGCGCCTCGAGGTTGGCGGCGGCGACCTGGTGGCTGTCAGCCTGCCGCGCTACGGCGGCGGCGGCTTCGAGCTTGGCGATGCGCTGATCCAGCGGCGCCGCCAGCGCCGCTTCGCGCTGCACCGCCGCCTGCTCGCCGAATTCGTTAATCTTGCGCGTCTCTGCAGCGATGCGCGACTGCAGCGCATCGATCTGCTCTCTCAACTTCGATACCTTGCCCTGCTGCTCCGCAAGGCGGGTGCGGGCGTCCTGCGCCTGGCTGTCAATCTGCCGCAGCGCCGCCGAAGGGTCGTACGCGGCGTTGGCGGCGACGATGGCCTGCAGTTCGAGTACGGCGCCGATGTGCGAGTTGGCCAGCGAGATGGCGTTCTGCACTGACGCGTCGGCGCGGCTCGCTTCCTCAAGGTGCAGCCGCGCCAGGCCGAGGTTCGCGCCGGTGCGCAGTGCGGCGCTGGCGGCCTTCTGCTCGGTGAGCGCGCCTCCGGCGCTGCCCGCGCTGAGGGTGTCCTTGATATCAGTCAGACCAGACGCGGCCTGGTCCATCGGATTGAATTGGCTGGCGTTGCCGACGGACTGCGCCTGTTCATCGCCTCTGAGCCACTCGGTCTGCTCGGGCGTCATCGGCGTCGGATAGGCGTCCTTGAGCGTGTAGGTCTGGATCTGCTCGGACGCCTTTTCGAGCTGCTCCTGCGCCGTGTTGCGCGCTTCGCCGGACTCGTTCTTGCAGCCGGACAGAGGCAGCGCCATCAGCGCGCCCACGGCGAGCAGGCGGGCACCCGAAGTCGTAAGTTCCATCATTCGCGGGCCTTTCGTCGGTATGGTCCGTCAAGTGCGTCGTCGATCTCCGCGCGTCGCCGCGCCGATCGCGCCGCGAAGCACCACCCACAAAGAGTCTAGTGTAGCGCGGTTCCCGCCGCAGGGATCGCGCCCCGCCCCCTCCCGGGCGGGTCTACCGCGACGGTTTGTCCGTCTCGCCCGGCCCCGGAGGCGGCTGGTTCGAGCCGTCCTGGCCCTCGATTTCACGAGGTTCCACCCGGGCGTGGTCCAGATCGAAAACCACCATGGGAGGCTCGTACACGATGGGGTAGTCCGGCCGGGGGGCGTACATCGAACGCATCCAGTCCACTGCCCGCGTGAACTTCACATCCGCCTGGTCGCGAAACGCCGGCTGCCAGCGGTCAACGTCGGGGTGCGGGTAGATCGAGCGGTCGCGCGGCAGGCCGAGTTGGAGCAGGGGGGACCGCTCGGGTCGGTCGTAGTTGATCATCGGCTCGCCGTGGAGTCTCGTGCGTTCGAGGATAAGCAGGTTGGTGTAGACCGTATTGGCGGTGTGCGACTGCTTGTTGAACAGGAAGAACTGCCCGGCCTCGAGCCCCCCGTGGCACTGGTTGGTCGCGCACGAGTTCAT
Source organism: Phycisphaerales bacterium (assembly GCA_020852515.1). Classification (NCBI taxonomy): domain Bacteria; kingdom Pseudomonadati; phylum Planctomycetota; class Phycisphaerae; order Phycisphaerales; species Phycisphaerales bacterium. Next base: position 14,433 of record JADZAS010000002.1, on the reverse strand, counting down.
CAGCCAGGTGTTGTGCACGTTGAGGCGGAACTTGTTGAGCGACACGGGCTCGCCGCGCACGCGCACTTCGCCATAGAGGTCGCGCGCCTGGAGGCGGAAGATGTCGGTGAGGATCTCGACCGGATCGCGGCGGAAGTAGGCCTTCTTGCCCTCGGGCGTGGTGGGCATGAGGTCCGACGTCGCGTACTCGCTCAGCAGCCGCTCGACCGTCGATCGCCGGATGAGCAGCGGCGGCGGGTTATTCAGATCGATCTCGTAAACCCGAATGAGATTCACATCGTCGTCGCTGAGCAGCATGGTCGGCGAGAGACGGCCGCCAGGCTGAGCGCCTGGCTCGGGCTGGGCGCCTCCCGCCTCCGCCTCGCGCTGTGCTTCGGCTTGCTTGTCTTCGAGTTCGATGGCTGCGTTGACGACCCGCAGCAGTTCGCGCGCCTCTTCCAGGCGCGGGTTGTCGTCGAGCAGTTCCTCCAGTTCGGTCGCGGCCAGTTCGAGTCGGCGCCGGCTGTAGATCCACTGGCAGAAGCGCAGCCGCTGGGCGTAATCGTCAGGCCGGATCGAGTTCTTCAGTTCGTCGTAATACTCGTCGAACGTCTTGAGCGGCACGATGTCGAGGATGTCGGCGATTTTGAAGCGCGTGTCGATCCCGGCGATCTCGAGCACCAGTTCGAAGCGATCCTTATCTTTGATCCGCCCGCGGAAGCGCCGGCCGTCGTTCATGATGATGAGGCTCTGGCCCGGTTCGTCGGCGACGGGCGGGTCGCCCTGCCTGGCGCCGGGCGGGGGCGTTTCAACCTGCGCGATCGCGCCGGGCGCGGCGATGGCCGTCAGCGCCGCCGCGAGGAGCAGGGACGTCGCCCGCAGGACCGGTCTGCGCCGCGTGCGCGGATGTGGATGCATGTCGAACTCCCGTGTGAGCCACCGGCGCGACGCGTCGGCCGATTCATCTGCTGAAGAACGCTCGTGGCTGCCCTGAGGGGCAACGCTGTTTCCGCAACGTCAAGCGTAAGGCCCGCCCGCCGGTCGAGCAAGTTTGCCATCCGGACCGGCTCGACTCGGAGATACAGATGCGCCGGGCGGAGCGTCCTTGCCGCTTGAACTCAGATTTCGGGACGAATTCCCGGCCGGTTCAACCAGGATTCCGGTTAGAATCCCTTCAAAGTTGCTACGGCTTGCAGGAGGGACCGGCATGCGCACCGGCTGCATCGCACTTCTTGTTGTCCAGTGTGGCCTTCCGCTCGCGGCGACCGGGCAGGAACTGACTCCAGCCGAGCCCGCTCGCGCCGGCGTGACCGCCGCCGGCTTCGCACCCAACCAGGGGCAGTGGCCGGATGCGCAGGTGCTCTACGCGTTGCGCGCCCGGGGACTCGACGTTGCGCTGCGCGAATCCTCGCTGACTTTGCACATGAGACCACCCCACGCGCCTGGCGGCGCGGCGGCGGAACTCGCGGGGTCGCAGGCGGATGGGGCGCAGGACTCTGGCGAATCCGCGCAGACCGTGATCGCGGTGTCCTTTCCGGGTTCGCATCGCGTTGAGCCGGTTGGCGAGCAGCCGCTCGACTCCGTGCGGCATTATTTCGTCGGTGGCGCGGGGCGAAATCGCGCCTGCAATGTCCGCTCCTATTCGAGAATCGTTTATCCGAATCTGTACGACGGAGTTGATCTGTACGTCACGGAAGACCATGCCGGAATTCTCAAGTACGAATTCCACGTCGCGCCCGGAAGCGACTGGTCACAGATCCGCATCGCCTACGACGGAGTGGGACCGCTCTGCATCGACGGCGGCGGCAACCTCGTCGTAGAGACCGCTCTCGGTTCCCTTGCTGACACGGCGCCCATGGCCTGGCAGCAGGTGGATGGATCGCGGGTGGAGGTCCGCGCTCGATTCCACCTTGCCGACGATCGGACGTGCTCGATCATGCTCGAAGGCCCGGTCGATGCAACGCGTGATCTCATCATCGATCCGACGCTCGAGTGGATGGTCTATGTCGGAGGCGCCGGCTACGACTATATCCGGAGCGTTGTGACGGATGACCTCGGCAACGCGTACATCGCCGGCGTCACCGAATCCATCGACTTCGAGGGACGAAGAAATTCGTTCTTTGGCGGGTACACCGATGCATTCGTCTCCAAACTGACGCCGTCCGGCGAGCTGGCGTGGACTGCATACCTGGGTGGCACCGCGGATGATGATGCGGAAGACATCGCCACAGACGGGCTGGGTTCCATCCATGTCTGTGGCTCCACGATCTCAGAAGACTTCGATGGGCGAATCAACGCGATGAGTGGCAACTCGGATGCTTTCCTCGTCAAACTGAATTCCGAGGGGCAGCTCTTGTGGATGACCTATGTCGGCGGTACTTACACCGAGCAGGGGATCGCCACCGCGGCGACCGCTGACGGAGCGTTCGTGGCCGGCTGGACCATTTCACTCGATCTTCCGGGGAAAACCAATGATCGCCACGGCGGCTACGACGGCTTTGTCACCAGCATCAGGCCGGACGGTACGGTCAGGTGGGCGACTTACCTCGGAGGAGAGAACACAGATACCGCCGCCGGTCTGGGGGCATGCAGCGACGGAGGGGTCGCCGTGACGGGCTGGACCAACTCGGCCGATCTCGAAGGTCGCATCAACCACTACCACGGCGGATCGGAGGATGCGTTTCTGGCCATGCTCGACGGGGAGGGCGCGATCGACTGGGCGACATATCTTGGCGGGGCGCGCACCGAGCGCGGCTCTCGAACCGTCATCGACGGCGAGGGAAATACCTTCGTCGCGGGCAATACCACCTCGGACGACTTTGAAGGACGGAACAACGAGTACTCACAAGGCCCGGATGGCTTCGTACTCAAGTTGCAGCCCGGCGGCGCCGTCGAGTGGATGACCTACCTGGGAGGGCAGAACTCTGATTACGCGCACGCGATCACTCTTGATCCACCCTATGGCATTCTGGTCGCCGGCAAGACTGATTCGGAAGATTTCGATGGGCGCATGAACTCCTTTTTCGGCGGCTTTGAAGACGCCTTTCTGCTCACCCTGGATACGCGCGGCGAGTCACGATCCATGGTCTTCCTGGGTGGATTCCGAGACGAAAGTGCCAACGGGATCGCGCCCGGGCTCGACGGACACCCAGTGATAGCGGGAAACACCGACTCGAGAGACTTCATCGGGCGGACCAACTCCTATCGAGGCGGGTTATCCGATGGCTTCGTCTTGCGCGTTTCCCTCAACCGGCTGAGCCTGTCCGTTTCCGCCACCTGCCCCAAGGGCGGTTCAGCGAGCGTTGCATGGTCGGGCGCCACGCCCGACAGCCGTATCGCGCTGCTCTTTGCTCGCGACACCGGTTTGTTCGTCATTCCCAATGGGCGACCCTGCGCGGGGACGGTGCTTGGACTCGGGGAAACGCAGTTGCGCGTCGTCTACATCGGATCGTCCGGGCCAACAGGCGCGCGCACCTTGTTCGGCGAGGTCGGCCCGGAAGCGTGCGGGGGCTATCTGCAGCTGCTGGACTTGGCGACATGCCGGATCAGCGGTGTCGCACCAGTACAATGAACCGCGCCCGCCGCAGCCCCGTTCGATCAGCGCACCTTCTCGATCGACAGTTCGAGAACGGCGTAGCCGTCGATCTCGAAGTGTTCGACGAGCAGATGCACCTCGCCGGCCTGGCTCAGCGTGAACTCGCCCTGGTCCACGGTGGGGGCGTGCCAGGTCCAGTTGTCGATCACGCGCTGATCCTTCACGCCCGGCCCGTTGACGGTGATGCGTACCCCGTCGTCGCTGCGGGTCGTCAGCCGCCAGGTGCCCGCCGAGAGCGGAACCCGCGCCCTGGCGATCGTGCCGAACAGGTCGGAGCCTAGCGCACCGAGTGCTTCATTCTTGCCCAGACCGCGCACGTCCTTGGGTCCGCCCATCGCAAAGGGCAGCGTCAGGCTGTCGGCCTCCAGGTGCACCGCCGTCGGCCCGCCGGCCAGCCGGCGCCAGGCTTCCAGATCGTTGCGCGGGTCGGTCGCGTCGCGCTCCCACTTGAAGAACGTGATGTCCCACGACGTGCGGATGATCGTGCCGGCGATCGTCGTCTCGAACTCGCCGCCGATTCGCAGCGGGATCGAATACGAGGCGATGCCCGGCTCCCGCGGCGTCACGCTGACCGCGTACCGGCCTTCGCCGGTCTCCTCGACCTGCACGTCGAACCCCGCCGGCGCAGCGCCCAGCCGCATGGGTTCGGCGGCCCCGAACACGTCATACACGTCGCCGCTCGAACCGGATGACCTCAATCGCACCATCGGTGCGGCGTGATCCCACGGCCCCCACTCGGTCATGATGATGTTGGCGCGGCCGCGAAGTTCCGGCCGCGCGCCCACCGGCCGCGTCTTGCCGAACACGGGATAATCCGGCCCGCCGTCGAAACTCGAGATGAACAGCGGCGCGCCGGGCTCGCTCGAATCCGTCAGTTCAATCTCCTTACCCACGTTCGTGAACGTGTTCCTTGCGGCGTGCGTGTTTTCGCATTCGCGCAACTGGATAGCCAGAACGTCGCCGTTAAACGAGTTGCTCGTGATCGAGTTGTTGCTCGAGCCTGCGGCGTCGTTGGCCTTGCCCCAGGCGGAATTGACCAGCCCCTCGTCGGGATCAGTCCACAGGTGCACGCCACACTTGTTGCGCTCGAACCGATTCGAGATGATCTGGTTGGCGAAGCCGTGCTCGATGTTGACCCCGCCGCGCTCCAGTCCGTAGGCCATCTCGCCGTTGTTGGTAAAAGTGTTGTCGGCAATCAGCGTGCTCTGCGAGTAGCCGCCCCAGATGCCGCAGATGGCGTTCTCGACGAGGCGGTTGCCGATGAAGCGGTTGGTGAACGAGAAGGTCATCTCGATGCCGTGCGCCGGCGCATAGGAGAAGTCGTTGTTGATGAGCAGGTTGTTGTTGTTGCCGCGGGCCTTGCAGAACTCCTGCAGTTCGGCCTGGCTCATGCCTTCGCGCGGCGGCGCCTCGCCCAGCGCCTCGCGGCCGGCAAAACCAAAAAAGCCGTCTCCGCCGTGAGTGGCCGAGGTCTCCGCGATGATGTTGTCGCTGCACTGCTCGAACATCAGGATGCCCGCCGAATCCTGTCCGCGGTTGTAGACCATGTGGCTGTAGCCGCGCACGCAGAAGTCAAACGCGTTGCGCGTGATGACGTTGCGGCTGCTGCGCCACATCGCCAGGCCCCAGCCAGAGAGAAACGAACAGTCATTGTCGTAGAGACGCGAGTTGTTTACCCGGTCGATGATGATGCCGTTCTGCCTGCGGCGCGCAAAGCAGCCGCTGATGGTGATGCGCTCGGAGTTCTCGACGCAGATGCCCGCGCCGAAGTTGTTCACCCACTCGTGATTGTCGTTGTGGTGCGGGAAGAGCCAGTCGCTCCCATCTTCCGCCGCCGGGGTCGATCGCAGCCGCGTCGCAAATCCGCCCGCGACGTCGCAGTTCTCCAGCGTCAGACCGTCGGCATGCCGGGCATAGATGCCGACCTTGTAGCGATGACAGTGCGCGTTGCGGATCGTCACGTCGCGCTGCCCGTCGATCATGATCCCGATCCCGGTGATCGCGTCCCACGGCGTGCCGTCGGGCGCGCCCATCATCTCGCGCGCCTCCTCGTCGCCGAGGAACTCAATCGTGATGCCGCTCGCCTTGACGTGAATCACCCCGTTGCCGTCGGCATCCGGAATCGGCGTTGCGCCGATGCGGATGAAGCAATTCTGCGTGATCTCAACATTGTCGCGATCGACGACGACCGTCGGCGGGCCGACTGCGATGCACGAGCCGGCCGCGAGGAACATGAACAGGGCGGCAGCGCCGCCACGGCAGCATGATGCGTTCATGCGTCATCGTAGTCCCCGGCCGCTCGGCGATCAGGGCTCGATGTGCGAAGCAACCTGGTTCGACTTCGTGTAGACGTTGCCGCTGCCGCGCTCAATCGCCTGCAGCCACACGTCGATCGGCGGCGCGCCCGAAGGAACCGTCACCGTCAGGGCCGCGGTGCCCTGTGCGTCGGCCGTCTTCTGCCCGGCGATCACGATCGGCTGGCTCAGATCCACGCTCATTCCGATCGACGGGACATACGTCGGCCCGCCGCCGCGCATGCTGTATGCAAAATACACCCGCGCCCCCGGATCGGCGCGAGTCACGCTCAGCGTCGCCGGCTGGCCGGCATGCAGCGCCGTGGCGCTGAGCGCAAACTTGTCGATCGTCGCGTACACCGCGTACACGCGCGGCGAGGCCTCCGTCACCGCCGAGTTGCCCGGATTCGTCGCCTGGATCCCGCCGTAGAAATGCCCCAACAGCACTTCACCGGCCACCAGCGCATCCCAGTCCACCTGCCCCAGCGCATTGTGGGGCAGATCAGGATTGGGCACGAGTTCGGCGTTGGTCACGGGCTTGAGCGTCGCGCCCACCACCGTCTCGCTCACCACGGCGCTGTCGCGCATCTTCAGCATCGTTACGTCAATGACCCACGGAATCGTCATGTTGCGCACGAACTGCTGGCCGTCCCAGTTGGCGCCGCTCAATCCGCCAAGCGTGATGATGTAGTTCTCGCCCCTCGCCGCGGAGTGGAAGCTCACGCGCGGCGCTTCGTACTGGTTCATCATCTGTGTGAAATTGACATCCAGCGTCACCTGCCGCGACTGCGAATCGAAAATGAGCGGATGCTCCCACACTTCCGGCAGGATCTCGTTGCCGGGCTTGAACACGCCGATGTGCACGAGAAAGCCCGCACGCTGGTTGCCCGCCGCGCCAAGCATCACCGGCGTCACGTTGCCATCGCGCCGGTGGTACTGGTCGTCGGTGTACGTGCGGATCGGATTGACGAGACTCGCCGCCGGGTCGAAGAGGTGAATCTCGTTCGAGTAGACGTTGGAGAAGGTCGCTTCGTCGCCGTAGTTGCCCGTGAAGTTCGAGCCGCCCACCAGGGCGAAGTAGGGGCCGAGCTTGATGATCGCGCCGCCCGCGACCTGCGCCTCGGCGCTGTGGCGCACGGTGAACGCGCTCTCGGGCAGGTCCGCCCCGTCGAGGATCGCCTGCCGCACCGCCGCGAGATCGATCTGGATGACCGAGTCCCATGTCGCCCACGACTGCGCCGATGGCGCCGGCCCGTACCCGCCATACAGATAGAGCGTCTCGCCGTACTGCACGCCCTGCGCGTTGGTGGCGACGAGAAACTCGCTCAGCGGGCTGGGCAGCGTGCTGATCGAAGCCGACAGCGTCGTCTGCGTGTCCAGGTCATAGAGGTAGACCTCGCGGTTGAAGTCTTCCGAGGGAAACGTCGTGCGGCCGTCGCGAGCCCGGCTGTGAAAGCCCATCCCGCTCAGCCCGCCGAAGAAAAGCAGATCGCCGCCGGCTTCGGCCATGATGTAAGACTGCAGCGGCACAAACGACGCGCCCGTCAACTCCTCCGTTCGCACGCCGCTGATCTGCCCGGCAACCGGCAGCGCCGCAATCAGGATCGTGCAACCGGCAGAGAAAAAACACAACGACAACGCAGACTTCTTCATGCTCGCCCCCGAGTGAAGCAGGCCAATGCAGACCCTACCGCCGCAAGTCCGATTTTATTCCGGACCATGGTCCAAACAGCACCACAGCACCTTCTTCGGCCAGTCAGCCCACGAAGTGGTGTGTCCCGCAATCCACGGCGTTGAGAATGCACGGCTGGGCGAAGTCCTCCGGCCGGTCGATCGGGCAGGCGCAAAGAATGCACCCGCACGGGACGTAGTCCGGCGGCGTCTGCCGCCAGTGCGGCGCCATCTCCCGCAGCCAGCAGCGCAGTTCGTGAAACGCCTCGTCCACCGCCGATTCGAGGTATTCGAAGTAGATGTGCCGGTCGCGCAGGCACGCCTCCACCGCCCGTCCGTCGTGCAGAATCAGGTCGATCGCCACGGCGTAACCTCGATCCGCGTGCGCCGGCGCCGCGCGGTGGTGGATGATCACGTGGCAGAGATCGATGAGATCGCTGTATTCCTGCAGCGCCGGCGCATGCGCGCTCACCAGCCGGCGCGTGCGGCGGGAGGTCTCCTCGTCGCGGCAGGTGATTTGAACGTTCACCATCATGCATTCCTCCCTTCACGCCGGCCCCAGCCCGGCAGGAATTCTCATTCGGTCCCGCGGCGCCGGCCGGCGCCGCGGGACACAGCAGCGACCGGGGTGCCAGTCGCGCCGGATCGGCTCAATCGGGCGAGCCACGCAGCAGATCCTGCAGCGAGCGCTCAGCCTCAAGCCAGTTGAGCACGGCGTTCCCGCCGCGCACTTCCCAAAGCCGCCGGGCCAGCGTCGCGATCATCTCCTCCGTGACCCGCGCCCCGTCGGCGCCCGGCATCGCAGCACTATCCCTCCCAGCGCCTCCGCCGCGGCGCCGAGGCTCAGATGATGAGGCACGATCGGCAGAGTGGTCATCAAGATCGCCTCGGCGCGCGGCGCGGCGCTGAGCGGTCGCTCCTCCGTGAGCGGGAGTTCGCATTGCTGGCCTCCATCCAACGAGGTTCCCTGGCGCATCGCCACGATGCGCCGCCATCGAACTCCACCAAGTATCGGGCGTGCCCTTCGCGCCGTCTACGGGGATTTGGCCCCGTTCGCACGCGCCCGCTTCAGCAGCGCATCGCAAAGTGGCAGCGCAGAGTGGCAGCGCAGCCCAAAAGCGGTTGTCCAATGACTTCAATGCGCCACAGGCCGGATCGCCTTACGCAAAGTACCGGCCCCACAGCGGCCCCAGCCGCTTGACCTCGCCGGCGTCGATCCGCGCCTTGTCAGACCAGATCGCCAGCGCCAGCGCCTCGTGCGCTGCGCTGGGCGCAGCGCGCAGCGACGACACATCGCTCAGCGCCGCGCGAATCAGCCGCACCGACGCCTCGCTCGCCTTGCTCAGGTTGCCGATGATCTCGCCCAGCAGCGATTCGCGCGCCACGCCCTCGGGCGCCGGCCGCCAGCAGTCATAATCCGTCGGCAGGCCGATGAGCGCGTACGCCATCTCCGCCTCGCGCGCCAGTTTCGCCTCGGGCAGCGCCGTCATGCCGATGAGATCGCCGCCCCACGTGCGGTGCATCTCGCTCTCAGCCCGCGTCGAAAACGCCGGGCCCTCCATGCACACGTACGTCCCGCCGTCGTGGCAGTGCAGTCCCTCGCGCTCCGCCGCGTCCGCCAGCCACCGCCGCATGACCGGGCACACCGGCTCGGCGAACTCGACGTGCACCGCCGCCCGCTCATAAAACGTCCGCTCGCGGCCGACGGTCTTGTCAATGAACTGATCGACGAGGACGATCTCGCCCGGATGGATGTTCTCGCGCAGCGAGCCGGTGGCCCCGCTGGCAATGAGGTGCGTCACGCCCAGCGTCTTGAGCGCGAAAATGTTGGCCCGATAGGGCACGGCCGAAGGGTTAAGCGTGTGCCCGGCCCCGTGTCGGCCCAGGATGGCCACGCGCGTGCCGAGCAGTTCGCCGCTCAGCACGGCGCCGCTGGGCCGGCCCAAGGGCGTGTCGATCTCCACCGCCTGCAGCGACGCCCCGAACGCATCCGCCAGCCGCTCGCCCAGCCCGGTGCCCCCGATGATCCCGATGACCACTTCACCCATGGCGGCATGATATCGACCCGCCCCGCCCGCCGCCGGGTCCGAAAAGCATCACCCACCCCGCGCACGCATCACAAAGCCGCGAGGCCGAGACGAGCCGCAGGTCAGGTGCCACCTGACAACTCGGCTGCGAAGTTCCACCTGACCGGCGCGCCCCTCGCCGAAGGCGTGAACGCCAGCAGCCGGGGCGTGAAGCGAGTCTTCGATGTTGCTCCCGGGACCTCCGACCCCGGCGGGGTCAGAGAATGTAGCCACGGGTGAAGCGCCGCCGCGCCGCCCGCGAAGCGCAATGCTCTGGCGAAAATAAACGTACCTGTTCCGCTTTCTTCCCTGTCCCGGCTTCTTCCCCCGTGGTATGCCGCGGCACCGGCTTGCCGCATTCCGTGCATACGCTAGAACTCCCATACGGATATCCACAACGAATGCACTGCTTTCGCGAGTATCGTATGCACCTTTTAGATGCCGGTAGGCCGAATATGCATAATGCCAACAGGGCGGAGTACATTAATGTATTGAGAAGAAAGCCAGGCCACAGTGGCGAGTATGGATACACTTCAGGTATGGTATAGCGCTTCGGCGCAAGGATACTCGTCCGGTCCCTTGGCAAGCCTCCGTGCACCGCTGGCGTGGCGATGCTCCAATTGGCCTCAACCGCGACGCTTGGATCGGGCACCAATGTGGCTCCCATTGCTAGTGCGGGCCAACCAACAGCGATTTTTCCCGATGAGATCTCGTCTTGAGACAATATTGGCGACCACCAAGTGCGCCCATGGTACTCATTGCCCTGACTAGCCAGAGTGTCATAGAGGCGACGGGAGACGCCTTCGCTGAGGGGAATCTGAACAACATAAGCAAATCCTGGACGCGACACATGCCGTATAATCTCTTGGACTTCATTCGATTCGTGAGCGAGAGTCCGCCCGGTATCGACCACCGTTCCATGATATGCCGCGATCCCCCATCCGACGATTGCGGTAATCAACATCCCGCTAAGCAGCATTAGGCCCGTAGCCAGGGCAAGTCTTGCGGCGCCGGCAGTTGTGGTCCATCGCGACAAAAGCGGCCTCCATATGTTAAGCTAATACAATACTCTCAGCGATGCCGATCGCGATGGGCAAGAAAACGGGCAAGCAAACGGGACAGGTACGTTTATCAGGTCTGCTCATGCCGCTGCCTCCTTCCGCGGCCGGCCGCGTGCTCCAAGACCCAGCGCCGCCACCATCCGCTTGACCAACGACAAATGGTAGCCGCGGTCATCATCGAAGGTGCCCATGCGATCGACGCCGCGATGGAGCACGTGGCAGGCGTGGCCGCCAAGGGTCGGTCCAGCGATGCGAGGCAAGAGAAGTTCCAGCCGCGCCGCCCGCGAAGCGCAATGCTCTGGCGAAAATAAACGTACCTGTTCCGTTTTCTTACCTCGCTTCAACTCCGGGGACCCATCACCTTCCCACGGAGAGCCATTTCCAAGTGTGCGCAACTTGACGAACACTACCGCGCTCGCGGATAGCAAGCGGCCCCGCGAGTCCCTTCGCCCGATCCCGTTCCTACACACTCCCAACTGTCAGGTTCCACCTGACCTACTCGCCGTGGATGTTGTCTCCGATGCAGATCGCAGGATTGTCGCGGACTTGTGGGCGCCGTCGCGTTCAGATGTCCGACAAGGCTGGATGCGCTCCCAGAGCGTCACTGATTACTACTTTATCCTCGATCCCGCGCTATTTGCTTACTGCTCGCCGGCACCCGAGCGCCGCATTCCGGACATGTGCCGGAAGTATTGCCCCGTAAGGAGTACCCGCAACGAACACACTTGCCCTGTCGCCGGCGTACGCCCTGCATGACATATACGCGAGCCCAGTCAAGCAACACCATCAGGGAGGCTATACACGTTACATTAACTACAAAGCCAAGAGTGAGAATGCCCATTGGAATTGCCCGCAGAGCATCCGCAGAGCCGACCATAGCCAAGTCGCGATTGCGGAGCTGCACACCGTTCAATCGCCATCCGGTAACTGCACCGTCGCCCGACGCGGCCCATTCTGCACGCAACCACATTGATCGCATTGGCCAGCCAAACACTTGAAGTACGACGTCCTTCCGCGTGTCAGGAGCGACAAGCGGGTACGTCGCCTCGCTCGCCAATGAAAAGCGGCGCATTATGTAACTCGCATTCACCGCATCTAGCGCACCCATATGCGGCATTGCATCCGAAGAACTTCCCGGTACGCCAGAGTGCACGGCCGAGGGATACGCCAGCACGACTTCCATTAGCGGCGTTATCCCACGCGTTATGGTTGCCTCCCATCCGACATCAATATCAGACGTGCCGTTCGATATTGGTATCGAGACATAGTGGTAAGGAGGCGGATTCTGCCAATCATACTGGGTGGCAGCGGCCGCAATCCAACAGGCGCTGATGTTGGCGAGGGAAGCCAACAACAGCAGCGCAGCCCAATACTTCACCTTGGCGAACAATTCCCTGTTGCGCCGCCTATCGTGCGGGATCGATCGGGATGACTCTGCGATTGCCATCATCGTCGCACGGTAATGTGCTCTTTCGACACTGTTTGTCGTCGTAGGAGGTCTCGCAGAGCGACGGAGCGCACCTGGTACGGGCAAGAAAACGGGACAGGTACGTTTATCAGGTCTGCTCATGCCGTTACCGCCTTCCGCGGCCGGCCGCGCGGCCGAAGCGTGTGTTCCAAACCCGGCACCGCCGCCGTCCGCCTCACCAACGACGAAGGTGCCCATGCGATCGACGCCGCGATGGAGCACGTGGCAGGCGGGGCCGCCGGGGGTCGGTCGAGCCGTGCGAGGCAAGAGAAGTACCAGCCGCGCCACCCGCGAAGAACAATGCTCTGGCGAGAATAAACGTACCTGTCCCGTTTTCCTCCCCAAAATACTTGCGGCAGGGCTTCTTATCGCCGCATTTTCCTTCGCAACAGCTGTTATTAATCCGATGCGGATCAATGAGGCGGCAGCCATCTTCATCATTTGGCTTGGCCGCAGCGAAAGCTGACCGTCCGGAAGGGTCTCTGAGAGTCATGGGGGCGGATTTCGTCAACTGGTATTCGATCGAGGCCGCTCGGATGCAGAAACAAACGTACCTGTCCCGTTTTCTTCCCCGCGTTCGCATGCCGCGGTCGTACGCCGCGAGCACGCGATCTCTGAGATCCTGTGAATAGGGTGCGGCCATCCATGCTCCTTCTGGACCCGTTCCGCAGGTCCGGGAGGAATGTAGCCGCATCCAACCCGTCGCGCCACCGAACATGCGCCGAACGCGCTACGCGTTGGGCAAACGCGCTCTAGCGGATCGCTAAGGAAGCCGACGTTCTGATGCTATTCGATGCAAACCGCACGGGTGGAGACATATATCACATAGCACGAGGAAACGCTGCGACCACGCGTGTTCACCCGACTGACGGCTCAGTCCTTTCCGAATTATCACCAATCCCTTGCATGTCCCTTCGCGCCGGCAGGTGTTGACCGTCGCGTGTAGTCTTGTCGCAGATAGCCATGTGCATTTACTTCCGCTGTTTACGGACGAGCCTCAACTGTATTCGTCGATGAGGCGGAGGCGGCTCCCCGCACTCGGGACACAGCGATGAATCGAGAAGCGCCATGCAGTACCCACAGTGTGGACAGCGGCCTTGCCAAGTTCGATATGCGATTATCGCACTTTCGATGAAGCTCCGACCAATCCAGAGCAACGCAGCAAACCCCATAACATCAAGTATCAATCCACGCCAGAGTGGATAATAGGGAATTATGACGCAGACCTTTCCGGCGAAGAGTCGCAGTTCGATCCCCCCCCGATGATGAAAGACCTCGCCGATTCGGTCGTCGGGTTCGGACCAGAACGTCGAACGAAACGCCGGAAACGGCCAGCCCACAGCAACCTCGCGAAGTGTGAGAAACTCCGGCTCTGGTTCCAAGTGTCTTATCCCAGCCCATCTGGGAAGCGTCAGCGGCACATTGGGCAAGATCAGACCTCCCCCCCCGTCACTCAACAATGGGTTCGTTGATAACGACTGCATTCCGACTCCTCTGCGCCACTCTAGACATCTGGTTTCACTATCCGACCGTATGAACACCAGATCGTAGAGTTCAAGATCATGGTCGAGGTGAATAGTAATGCAGAGCAGTGCAACTGTAATGACCGCGAGTAGACCATAAACTAGATAGGACGCAGATCGCGACACGAAGAAGCCGCATTTAGGCAAGAAAACGGGACAGGTACGTTTATCAGGTCTGCTCATGCCGCTGCCGCCTTCCGCGGCCGGCCGCGCGGCCGAAACGTGTGCTCCAAGAGCCAGCGCCGCCGCCGTCCGCTTGACCAACGAGAAATGGTAGCCGCCACCACCGGCGAAGGTGGCCCATGCGATCGATGCCTCGGTCCCTCCCTGCCTGGTTGCCTCTCCTCTTGCGCCTTCTGCGCCTCTTCGCGGCCGACTCTCCCCTCCGCGATCTCCGCGGCTCTGCGTGAGACTGACGTTCCCTGATGCCTGATGCCAAGTGCCCGGCGCCTCTCTTCCCCAAGTGCCCGGTGCCTCTCTTTCCCAAGTGCCTGCTGCCTCTCTTCGCTGCTCGTCGCCTCGGTGCCTTTCCCCCTCACCCCTTCACCCCGTCACCCCTTCACCCCGTCACCCCTTCACCCCTTCACCCCCTCACTCTTCGTGCCCCTTCGTGCTCTTCGTGCCCTTTGTGGTGAGAGAATTCGCCGCCCCGCGCGCCAGCGCACCGGGTCAGGCGCGACTTGTGCGCTGACTTCTCAGAAACGCAAATAAACGGATTAAAACTCGCCTGCACCCCCTCCAGAAAAATGAAAATCGACGAAAATCGCCCAAAAGCC